>JAYGGC010000038.1:0-28856 GCA_046581525.1 Roseibacillus sp.
CAATCCCAACCACCATCACTGCAAATGCGGCCGACTGCGTAGGGTCGGCCTCCCTGCGCAATCCAGATGATGGTGTGAACGCCCTGGCCCCGACCCCTCACAAGCCAAACGCCGCGCGCACTGCTTCCCGCTTCAGGCGGAGTTCCCTCCATTCATTCACGAGCCGACTTTCTTCGATCACGCCGCAGCCGGAGGGCACGAACAGTTCGGCGCCCTTCCACGCCACCATGCGAATGGCCACCAGAGCTTCAAAGACGCCTTCTCTCCACATCCCAAACGGCGCGCCAAACCAGAGGGGACAATCGAGCCGCGCTCGCCAAGCCAGCAACTGGGTCATCGTCTCCTCGGTGCGAGGGAGCGGACCCAGGGCCGGGGTGGGATGCAGGACGCGAACAAGGCGATCAATTGACTCACTGTTGGTGAGTTCCACATCGATCCCGCTATGGAAGTGCACCAGGCGTTCGAGATCCATGATCTCGCGAGGGCGACGTGTGGTGGCGCCGAGATCGGATAATTTTGCGAGCAGGGTCTGCGCCACAAACTCGTGTTCACGAATCTCCTTCTCATCGACCCCGAATGCTTCGCGCTCCTCTCTCCGCGCGGTTCCCGCCAGGGCCATGGTGCGAAGCGTTCCCCCCTCAAGCCGAAAAAACAACTCGGGCGACAAGCCGGCACAGCCCTCTTCCCCCTCGATCCAGGCGTAGGGACGCAGCGGCGCGTCGACTCCCGACAGAGAGCGCAAGAGGCCTGGTCCCCCTCCCTGTCGCAGGCGCCCTCGCGCGGTGACGACCGGAACCGACTTCTCGATCGAGCCGCCACGAATGGACTGGGACACCTCGGTATAAACATCGGCAAAGGGATCCACCTCGGGTTCATCCCAATCCACGCAGAGATCGCCACTCTCCGCTTCGCCTAGCGCCTCCCCTGCAGCCAATTCCCGAACCTGGGCCGGCACACGCCAGGGAGTTGGCGAAGAGAGCGCGAAATCGTTGCGATAGAAGGCCACTCCCTCCGCCGGAGGCTCGGCCCGGGCCTCAAACGGACCCTCACCCACTACCAGGCCTCCGCCGGGAACTCCGAAGACGGCCAAGTCCATAATCGTGTCCCGCAGTTGGGGAGCGCTAAGCCAACCCGTTTGCGATGAGATCGCGGAAGCTCTGCGCCTCCAAGCTCGCACCACCCACCAGTGCCCCATCAATATCGGGCTGCGCCATCAACTCCGCGGAGTTCCCCGGCTTGACGCTCCCGCCGTACTGGATACGGATCGCTTCCCCCACTGCTACCCCGAAGATGTCACTGATAAGGCTCCGCACAAAGGCGTGGGCTTCCTGGGCCTGCTCCGGAGAGGCCGTGACGCCGGTCCCGATCGCCCAAACCGGCTCGTAGGCCACCACCACGTTGGCCATGTTGTCCTCACTGAGTCCGGCCAGGCCACCGCTCACTTGAGTGCGCAGCACCTCCTCAAGATTCCCGCCTTTGCGTTCTTCGAGGGTCTCGCCGATGCAGAACAGGGGTTTGAGGTCCGCCGCCAATGCCTTCACCACCTTGGCGTTGATGAATGCATCGCTCTCGCCATAGATGGACCGGCGCTCGCTGTGACCTAGGATCACGTACTGCACTCCCACCTCGTTGAGCATCGAGGTGCTCACCTCCCCGGTGAATGCTCCCTCGTCCTGTTCGGAGACATTCTGGGAGGAGAGCGCCACAACCGACTCCGCCAGCAGGCCTGCAGCGGCGGACATCGAAACGAAGGGCGGGGCGATCACGATGTCGCAACTCCCAGCCAGTTCTTCCGCTCCGGGAAGAAACGCCTCGATGAACTCCACCGTCTCGGCAGGTCCCTTGTTCATCTTCCAATTCGCCGCAATAATCAGTTTTCGTGCCATGTTGGTTTTCTGTTAGACATCCGACAGGGTCGCCACACCGGGCAGTTCCTTGCCTTCAAGTAGTTCGAGGGATGCTCCTCCCCCGGTGGAGATAAACGACATTTCGTCGTCAAGATCGTACTTCTTCACCGCGGTCACCGAGTCTCCCCCGCCCACGATGGTGAGGGCATCAACATCGGCCACCGCTTGCGCGATCTCCCTGGTGCCCTTTTCAAATGAACTCATTTCGAAGACGCCCATCGGACCGTTCCACACGATCGTCTTTGCCTGCGCAATCTCAGCACAGAATTCTTCAATGGCCTTGTCGCCGATATCGATTCCCTCCCATCCCTTTTCCACGCCACCACCTTCGGCATAGGGAGCGGTGACTTTCGTCGCGGCACCGTCCTTGAATTCCTGGGTGGTACGCGTGTCGGCGGGAAGGAGGAACTTGACGCCCTTCTCCTCGGCCTTGGCCAGGATCTGGAGGGCCAGTTCACTCTTGTCCGCCTCCAGAAGGCTCTCGCCCAACTCGAAGCCCTGGGCATGGCGGAAGGTGTTCGCCATCGCCCCACCGATCAGGAAGGAGTCGGCCTTATCAAGGAGAGCAGTGATCACCTCGATTTTATCGCTCACTTTGGCTCCCCCAAGGATGACGAGAAAAGGGCGCTCCGGGTTCTCCAGCCCATCGCGGAGAAAATCCAGTTCGCGCGCGATGAGGAAGCCCATCGCGCTCTTTTCGACATGGTGGGTCACACCCTCGGTCGAAGCGTGGGCACGGTGCGCAGTGCCGAAAGCGTCGTTCACGAAAATGGTGGCATCGCCGGCCAGGGCCTTCGCAAACTCGCGATCATTTCCCTTCTCTCCGGCGTGGAAGCGGGTGTTTTCGAGCAGGAGAACCTCACCCGAAGATAGCGCCGCACGCTGAGCGGCGGTGGCCTCACCGAGACAGTCCTCCGCAAAATCCACCTCCTTTCCCAGCAAGGCGCTGAGCCGCACCACGGCAGGACGCAGGGAATACCGCGGGTCGGGCTCGCCCTTGGGACGTCCAAGGTGCGAGCACAGGACCAGCTTGGCTCCCCTCGAAAGGAGATGCCTGATCGAGGGCAGCGCGGCCTGGATGCGCGTATCGTCGGTGATCTCCCCGTCCTGCAGGGGAACGTTGAAGTCCACCCGCATCAGGACCTCCCGGTTCTCGACTTCGAGATCGCGGATACTGAGCTTGGGCATGGGAGCAGGCGAACCGAAGCACGCCGGTCAAAGATGATGTGGATCAACCACCGAGCAGGGCCATCGCATCGGCCGAGCGGCAGGAGTAACCCCACTCGTTGTCGTACCACGAGCAAATCTTGACGAGGTTGCCTTCCAGGATGGTGGTCAGGCCGGAGTCAAAGATCGAGCTGTGGGAATTCCCAACGATGTCGGCAAGCACGAGGGGCTCTTCGCTGTATTCGAGCACTCCCTTCATGGGCCCGTCCGCCGCGGCCTTGAACGCCGCGTTCACTTCTTCCGCCGTGACCGACACACCCGCTTTGAGCTCAACGACCAGGTCGGTGAGCGAACCAGTCGGAGTCGGCACGCGGAAGGCGCCGCCATTCAGCTTGCCCTGCATTTCAGGGATCACCAGACCGATCGCGCGCGCTGCTCCGGTGGAGGAAGGCACGATGCTCACCGCTGCGGAGCGCGCGCGACGCAGGTCGACGTGCGGTGCATCGAGGAGATTCTGGTCACCGGTGTAACTGTGGATGGTGCTCATGAAGCCGCGCTCGATTCCCCAATTGTCGTGAAGGACCTTCACCATCGGCGCGAGGCAGTTGGTGGTGCAGGATGCATTGGAGACGATGTGGTGCTCGTCCGGGTTGTAGAGATCGTCGTTGATCCCGAGGCACATGGTGAGATCGGGGTCCTTGGCGGGCGCGGAGATGAGAACCTTCTTGGCACCCGCTTCGAGGTGCTTGCTCGCACCGGGACGGTCGATGAAGAATCCGGTGGACTCCAATACCACGTCGACTCCGGCATCACCCCAGCCCAGCTGCGCGGGATCACGCTCTGCGGAGGCCTTGATCCTGTGGCCGTTGATGGTGATCGATTCGTCGTCGTGGCTGACCTCTGCGTCAAAGATTCCCTGCGTCGAGTCGTATTTGAAGAGATGCGCGAGAGTCTTGTTGTCGGTCAAATCATTGACCGCGACGACCTTCTCGAGTTCACCTTTCTCCACCAGACGGCGGAGGACCATTCGGCCAATTCGTCCGAATCCATTGATTGCGTAGTTTGCCATAGCAGTGATGGGATTTGTGCCCCTGAGTTGGGGCGCGGCAATTAAGCAAGGAGGCCCCATGCGGTCAATACCGGCAAGGCTCTAATTCCCTCTCGAAAATGGGGGCGCGCGCCGGGAAGATTCTCAAGCTCTTGAAAGGTGCCGCTCGAGGTATGGTCGAAAACACTCGATCTCCTCCAGGTCCATCGATTCGTCCTTCCCGGCCTCGTCCCAGGAGCGGAACTTGATATGCAGGTCGCGCAGGTCGTCGGCCTCGAAATTGGAGACTTCCTCGGGATTCATCGGACCTCCCTGGTACTTCAGGGTGGCCTTGCTGGAATCGGAAAGGCGCTCGAAATAGCCGCTCTCGGTGGCCGTGAGATAGCGTTTGGCGGCCACGTGCCCCTCCACCAGGCGCGCCACCGTGTCCGAGAATCCGCGTTCCCGCAGCCAGGCCGCTCCGCGTCGCTCGTGCTCCCGAGATCCGTAACCGCCCCTTTGGTCGGCCTCCGCGGAGATCAGGTGCCCAAGGTCGTGCAGGAATGCCGCCACCACCACCTCGTCGGATTGTCCATCCACTGCGGCCAGGCGCCCCACTTGCACGGCGTGTTCCCGCTGCGTGACATTCTCCCCGTAGTTCCGCGAGCCCTCCTCGCGATACAACTGCAGGATTTCATCTGCCAGGGAACTACTCACGCCTGGGTATGATATTCCGGGCTACTGTTCGATCACAAGCCCCTCCCCTCTCAATCCCAGACGATGGAGATTGAGCCCCCGCCTGATTCCCGCTAGTCCTTGTCCCTTGGCTGAAGAATTTCGCTCTCCCATCACCCGGGCGCTGAACCGGGCGCCGGACTCCCTCTTTTCACTCTACGCAGTGGCGGCGGCCTTCACGGCTTACTTTTGCATGTACGCCTTCCGCAAACCGTTCAGCGCGGCCTCCTATGAAGACGTCGAACTCACGGTGGAACTCTTCGGACGCGCCCTCGAACCGAAGACCATCTTCGTGATATCGCAGATCATCGGCTACTGCCTTTCCAAGTACCTCGGCATGAAGTTCTGCTCCGAAGCCCGCCGCAGCCGACTCTGGATCTACCTCGTCTGCGTCATCCTGATCGCGTGGACGACGCTACTGCTCTTCGCCATCCTGCCCACCCCCCTCAAGGTGCTCGCCATCTTTTTGAACGGCATCCCGCTCGGCATGGTGTGGGGACTGGTGGTGCGCTTCCTCGAGGGCCGCCATACCTCCGAACTCCTCCTCGCCGGACTTTCCTGCTCTTACATCCTGGCCAGCGGAGAAGTAAAGAGCGTGGGCACGTGGCTCATGAACGACGTGGGGGTAGCGCAGTTCTGGATGCCCTTTGCCACCGCCGCGATCTTCCTGCTCCCTTTCTTCGTCGCCGTTTTTCTCCTCGCCCAGCTCCCCCCTCCCACCAAGGAGGACATCAAGCTCCGCACCGAACGGCTCCGGATGAACCGTTCCCAACGCTGGACCTTCCTCAAGACCTTCCTCCCCGGAATGGTTTTCCTGTGCGTCGCCTACTTCTTCCTGACCGCTTACCGGGACTTTCGTGACAACTACCAGGTGGAAATTTTCATCGAAATGGGAATCACGAATTCGGATGCCTTCTCCAAGACCGAACGGCCCATCGCCTTTGCAGTCATGGCCTGCCTGGTGGCGCTCTACTTTATCCGCAACAATCGCTGGGGTCTCATCGGCGCCTATGTGATCATGCTGGGCGGCCTGGTTCTCATGGGCGGCTCCACCGCCCTCTTCCAGGCTGAGCAGATCAGCGGGCAGACGTGGATGATCCTCTCGGGCCTCGGAGCCTACCTCGCCTACGTCCCCTACGGCAGCGTTCTCTTCGATCGCACCATCGCCTACACCTCCTTTGCGGGAACGGCGGTCTTTGCGATCTACCTCACCGATGCGATCGGCTATACTGGTTCGGTGGGGATCCAACTCTACAAGGACCTCTTCCAGGGCGAGTCCTCACGCCTCAGTTTCATGCTGGGCTTCACCCACTTCATGTCGCTGCTCGGATTTGTCCTGATCCTTCTCTCCCTTCTCTACTTCCTGCGTCGCAAATCAACAACTGCAGGAGATGAGCAACCCGCTCCCAAGACGTGAATCGGGCCTCCTACTTTCGACCTCCGACCTTCCGCTTCCCGCTAGCGCTTCTTCTTGGGAACGGTGGGCGTCCGGCCGATCTCGCGCAGGATCACGGCGTTGACTGGTCTGAGGGGGTCGACTCCATCCGCGGTGTAAAGAATGATATTGGTCCGCTCTCGCGCACTCTGATTGATTTCCTGGGCAAACACCCGAATCCACCTGCCGCCCTGGTTCTTGAAAGAGAGTTCAAGGGGCACTTTCGCAAAGACCCCGGCGTTACCGCTCCGTGATATCACCTGACCCGACTTCAGGGTTCCCCTCTCTTTTCCAAAGGCGAGTCCGATCGGATACTTCGAAACATTGATGATGCGCACCCGGCCGGCGGGAAAGCCCTTCAGGTCATCCGCCAAGGTGAGGCTCCTGGCTTTGGACCACTTCTTGGTCGTTGGGTCCCGCCAAATGATTCCGAGAGCGGCAGCTGCACTGGTAGGAAATTTTAGAGTGTGCCAAACTTGGGGCTCGAGACCACCTTGCCCGGTCGCGTGGAGGGGAACCGGTCCCGGCCGCACTGCGATGACCCCACTGATTTGATTCAGTCTGATGGGTGCCGGGTTTCCCTCCTCGACGCCTTCCCGGTTGGTGAGCTGGACTTGCCGGGGTGGAATGCTGCCCGCAGGCGGATCTTGCTCGACCCGGCGGCCGTTCTGGATCTTTTCTTCCCACGGGGGTGCCTCCCCTACCGCAAGGATGCGCAGCGCACGGGTCCGCTTCTGCGACTCATCCTGTGCCAGCGCCGTGCCGGACCAGAGCGAGGAAATAACCAGAAGGGAAAGAATCTGGGAGATGGAGGAATGAGGCTTCATGAGATTAAGGCGGCGGGATTGAATCATTGGAGGGAACGGTTGGCAATCTGTCTTCTAGCGGGATGGGGGCAGGCTGGATTATTTGTAAGTCGTTGACAATAGGTCTCTTCGGCGGGAGCGGAGCCCTCGCGGCTAACCCTCTCGGGGGCGGGGAGGGGGCGGGAGGCGCGCTCGTTCGCGAAGAACCCGGACCTTCGCCGGACGCCGTGGTGCCTTTCCGTCCGCGCGGTAGACGATGACATTGGTGCGTTCACCTGCGGCTTGGTTCACCGCCGCATTGTAGACCATCTCCAGTTTTCCGTTCTTGTCCCGCACGCCTACTCTCAGTGGCACTTGCTTGAGTACCCCGCCGCGAAGCCGCGCCGTTTTGTAAGCGCCGATGCTGTACGACTTTCCGTTGAGCCGGACAATCGCAGTCCATGGGGAAACATTGACAAAACGTATGCTCCCGGCCGGAAAGGATTTGATATCGTCCACCAAGGTCATGCTCTGCGCCTTCGACCACTTCTTTTCCTTCGGGTCGCGCCAGAGCAGGGCCAGGGAATGGGTCGACTTGGCGGGCACGGTCAGCTTGTGCCACGGCTTGGGATCGAGACCACCGGGCCCCGAAGCGTAAAGAGGCAAGGTCCCTGCCCGCGCCGGCATGGACGCGCTCACTCGATCGAGCGTCAGGCGCAACGGCTCACCTTCCTGCTCCCCGTCCTGAGTCAGTTGCACCACTTCGCGGGGCGGGATGCTTCCTTCCGGCGCCTCCTGTTCCTTGCGCACTCCGTCCTCGATCTTCTGCACGAAGGGCGGGGCTTCGCCCACGGGAAGGATTCGCAAGAGACGGTCTGGACCCTTGCGCTCTTCCCCTTGCCCAGCGACCGGACCCGCACTCAGCGTGATCACAAAAAGCGCAAGGGCCGCACGGAGCGAAAGGGCGTGGGGACGTCTCATCAAATTTCGTCAGGATTCAACCAGCGGAATGAGTGGATTGTAAAGCGCCGTCCGAACTCATTCCTCTCTCCGGGATCTGCGGGATTGAGGCCAACCTTGCTCGGCTTGATCGCTACCGGCGTGCGCTGCACGACCGCCTCGCAAAACGCCCGCGCCTGGATCTCGCCCTGGTCATCAACGGCGTCCCCATAGCTGCGAATGACAAAGGTATCCGAGCGCGCAGTGAGGGCCGAACCGAGAACCTGCAGCAAGTCACCCTGGGTCAGGTAGCCCGCTGCCCCCCATGCTTTCGAGGACGGCTTCAAGACCTGCTCAAGACGGGTCGGGTCCACCACATTGTCGGGGTGCACGTAGTCAGAAAGCGGCTGGGTGTTGTCGAGCGGATAGGCCCGCTCGAAATCGGAGTTGAGCCCAGCGGCATCGATCGCAGCCTGCAACGGCCCCTGGCGACCACTCGGGTCTCCCGAGTCCGTCAGCAGGCGGCGATTCACAAAGTCCGCCAGGGACAAGAATGGTCCGCGGGTCTTCACTTCTCTCACTATTTCGGCTGCGAGCAGTCCCAGTTCGCCGTCGGAAAGCGAACGGAAACCGGCCCAGGCGGCCGGAACATCGGCACGACCAGTGGGCGACTCCCCATCCGGCGAATCGATTACCCGTGGGAACGGGGTTTGATCGGCGGATCCGAGCCCACTGTCTCTCGTCGCCGCCAGGAACGCCTTCCAGGCCTCGATGCTGGTTGAGTTCACATTGAACCCGCCGTCCATCAACAGGTGGTAAGCCGCGCGGTGAAAGTCCGCCAGTTCATGTGCTCCCGCCCGGTCCCTCGTACTGGAGGCCAGGACAAGTCGGCCATTGGGCAACGGATTGTGATAGGGATCATCTGCGAAGGCCGCCTTCTGGGACTCCGTTCCGGTCGAAAGGAAGAAGCTGTCCCAGAGTCCATAGTTGGCCTCGTAGGCGAGATCGTAAACGAGGTGATCCGACTCGGCGTAATTCTGCGCCAGGGCCCGGCCAAAGCGCGCCCATTCTTCGCGACCCGCCGAGCGTTCCGCGTCGCTGGACCACCCGATATTGTTCGAATCCCAACCCCCAAGCGCCCCCTCGGATTCATCTCCAAAAACTGGAGCCGAAGACCGCGTGCCCACCCGTGGGTCCACGATCGATTGCCCCACCGCGTAGGTAGGATGCCAGGAAAACTCGGAAAGCTTGGCGTGCTGAAGCTGGCCGATTGACATCACTCCGCTACCCTGTCGGGGAACATCGAAGAGAACGTTGCGGGGCTGGCCTTCAATGGGCTGGCCAAAGGGGTTTCCATGAAACCTGCCTCCCCGCGGAACGGGCATCATGTCATCCCACGAGACGGCCTGGTCGAAAAGGTCCCGGGTATACGAGCCGAAGAACCAGGGACCGCTTCCGGTGGGCGCCACCTGGCCCGCGAGATTGTCCCAGGGCGTGCGGAAGGAATACGAGGCCCGCGGATTCCAGTTCGCCAGCGGTGCCGTGTCAAAATGCGGCTCATTCGAGAGCGCTCCTGCATTGATGATGTTCGATTGGTGTTCCTGGAACCAACGCAGGCGATAGCCGTCGCGCGTGCGCACATTGGGAATGGGCTTTGCGGGCTGTCCCGGGCGAGGCAACCAACGGGCGGACGAGAGCGCGGTCTCATACATGACCTCGCGGTTTTGTTCGTTCCAGGCGAGGCGGGGTTCGCGACCGGAGCCAAACTGCATCGAGCAGGAAACGAAGGACACTTGCGGGAGGCGATCAAACTTCTCGGGGGTGATCCTCCGCTCGGTGCCACGGTCCTTCAGAATCATCCTGAAATCGTCGGACTGATTCTTGATGTCCCAGTAGTTGGTCGGAGCGAACCAGTAGGTTGTCGGGTAAAAGTCCATCCCTCCGCGCAGCACAGAGGAGGTGTGATAGTAATTGCGGTCCGGGTCCGGAGCGTAGCTCGGGCTGAGGATATTGCTTTCGAGTGCACGGTGGTTGTACTCATCGGCCCGGTCTGGCGAGAATACCAGGCACTCCCCGGGACCAAAGGTCGTGTTCTCAATCCCGAAATACAGGCTCCCGATGTAGGGGTCCCGGTAGAGATTGCTGTCGCGAATATCCTGTCCGGGCAGAAGTTCCTTGCTCCGCCCGCCGAAAAACCAAATCCACTGGTTGCGCACGGTAGCACGGGGAAGACCGGTGGCGGGATCCACCAACACCCCTTCGGTGTGCATTTCCTTCCGGCCGTTGACGTGTAACAACACCATCAGGTCCTCCACCTCCAGTTCAACGCTATAGGGATTCCAGAGGACGACCCGCGGGTAGGAGTGCAGGCGGATGTTGAAGGGGTAGCTGCCTTGCGGTGGGTTGCGATGCCAGCTCACCACCGAATACATGGAACCCTCCACCAGGATGGGCATCATGTTGGGCTGATCAAGCGCCGCGATGCTCGCTGGATTCAGATTGGCCGAAGCCATCCCCTCAAGCTCTACTCCGCGCGGATTGGGTTCAGACTTGGGGGCGATCGCGCTCACTCCCGCGTCGCCGTGCGGCACCGCCCTGCCCAACTGCGCCCACCTCCGCAGCAACCCGAACCGCGGCGACGTAAATCGGTGCCGGGTTTCCTCCCAGGCGAGATTTCGAAACTGAGCCGCCTCGGGATTGGCCGGCCCGATGATGTTATCCTGGTCCGTGATGCCCTGTGTCCACTCCGTCCCCAAGCCGGCGATCACACCATTGCTTTGGAAGTAGGCGGTCAGGTCGCGCTTGAGTCCGCCATTCTTCACATCGGCAAGAACCGATCGCGAATACACTGTAAAGTCGTGGAAGTGCGCCTTGCGCCAGTTACCCGAGTCATTGCCCACAAAATCCACCTGTCCTGCTGTCAGAAGCCCGCCCTTTTCTTCCTCCGAAACGTCCTGCGCCGGCGCCCCGTTGCCGGTCATCAATTTAGCCTCGGCCTCCTGCGACGACATCAAGGCATACCGCATTGCCAAGCCGGGATCCGCCGAATTTGCATGGGCATTGCGGGTGGCAATGTTGGCGCGGATGCCCAAGTCCCCGACCCAGTACGCGTAGTGTCCTCCTCTCGCGCCGGTGTTCACAACCACGCGTTCCACCTCCACTTGGCCTGCGCGCAAGCGAACGGGGTCATCACCCAGGGAGCCTTCCCCCACCAAGGTCACCGGATTGACCAGGGCTGTCTTGGTATCGGCTTCGCGAAAGTCCTTGGCATGCTGGCGACCGCCCTCGTTGCCGCTCACCAGGTAAGAAATCGATTCACTCTCACGCTTCCACCCTTCCAAGTCCCGGCGATCGAGGAGTCCGCCGTGGCCATCATCACGAATCCAGATCGAAGCGCCCTTATCATCGAGGTGACTCCACACCCCCACCCAGTGCGGATGACGCACCCCGTCCACCGTGGCGCTCTCAGGGCTCGCATCAAGAATGCTGGCGGGAGCAGACACCCGTTGATCGGGACCGAGGTGCTTCTGCAATTCTCCCAGCGCCAGGGCGAGGGCCAGACGGGCATTCGCCCGCGCCTCCAAATCGTAGCGCACGGTCGACGCCGACCGGACCGTGATGCTCGAGAGCGAAAGCACGCCGAGCATCACAACCGAGAGCAGCGCCATGATCGTGAGGGGTGTCACCAGCGCAAATCCTCGGCGCACACCTCCCTTCCGGGAGGGCAGAGCACGGAGATTGATCTGCTTCACCACGATAACATTGAATATACAATATCCATACCGGCTTCGCCACCTCAAATATTCAATTATCGGATAAACCCAGCTGATTCCCTTGATATTCCTTGGAGCCGAGCCCCTGCCCCCAAGGGAGAAGATCCCGCGCCAAGGGGGCCAATTTTGGTTCAGCACTCCAAATTAGTTCGGAAGCGCAGGCAACCGCCTGTCCCACCCCCCCCACTAAGAGCGATCCCCTGCTCCTTTACTCCTCTTCGCCCGAAGAATCCACCGAAGCATCGGAGTCCGACTCAGGATCGCCGGGAGCAGATGGCGCCTCGGCACCTTCCTGCCCTTCCCCACTCTCCTCGTCTTCCCCACTCTCCTCCTCGTCTGCCACGTCCCCACTCAGCACCTTGGCGATACCCTGGAGTTTCTCCCCACCACGCAAACTCACCAACTTCACCCCTTGGGCGTTGCGGCCGGTTTCCCGCACCTCGGAGACCCGGATGCGGATGCTCTGTCCACCGGTGGTCATGAGCATCAACTCATCGGACTCTTCCACTGCGATCGCTCCGACCACCTCGCCGGTCTTCTCCGTCACCTTCATGGTGATGATGCCCTTTCCGCCTCTCGTCTGGGCGCGATAATCCGCAAACGGAGTGCGCTTGCCGATCCCGTTTGCGGAGGCCACCAGGAGCCTGCTGTCATCGCTCACCAAGGCAAGACCTACCACCACGTCATCGCCCACCGGTTTGATTCCGGACACTCCGGCGGCCGTGCGTCCCATCGGCCGGGCCTGCTCTTCCCGGAAGCGCAGGCTCAAGCCTTTTCGCGTGACGAGGATGATTTCATTGCTTCCATTCGTGAGACGCACGTCGATGAGTTCGTTTCCTTCATCGAGATTGATCGCAATGATACCGTCCTTGCGGAAGTTTCGGAAGTCATAGATGCCCGTCTTCTTCACCTTGCCCCTACGGGTGGCAAAGAGAACAAAGCCGGCGTCTCGCCCGAAGGTCACGTCGTTTCCATCCTCATCGAGGCGTCGCTCGAGTCGCAACATGGCAGCGATGCTCTCCTCCGGCTGGAGGTTCAGGACGTTCTTGATGCTGCGTCCCTTCGCAGCGCGCGATCCCTCGGGCAACTCGTAGACGCGCTCCACATAAACGCGTCCCGTGTTCGTGAAGAACATCAGGTAGTCGTGCGCCTGGGCACTGAAAAGGTGCGCCACGAAGTCGTCTTCCTCTTCATTTGCTCCGCGAGTCTCCATCCCGCGCACCCCTTTGCCGCCACGTCCCTGCACCCGATACTCGCTCACCAGCGTGCGCTTCACGTAGCCGCGGTGACTCAGGGTGCAGATCATTCCCTCGTTTGCGATGAGATCCTCAATCGCGATCTCGCCTTCGTCCGGGAGAATCTCGCACTTCCGGGGCGTGCCGAACTTCTCCTTCACCGCAAGGAGTTCCTCCTTGATGATCGCGAGGACCCGGGTCTCCTTGGCGAGAATGTCCATGAGGTCCTTGATCTCCTCAATGATCTCGTCGTAGTCCTTCTTGATTTTCTCACGCTCCAGCGCGACCAACTGGTAGAGGCGCAGTTCGAGAATCGCGTTCACCTGCCGGTCGGTGAAGACGTATTTATCGCCCTGCATGCTGGCCTGATCGCGAATCAGGACCCCCAGGCTTTCGGCGGCCTCTATCGTGAAGCTGTAAGCCTTGACCCTCTCTCGGGCCTCATCGCGACTCTTCGATCCGCGAATCATGTCAATGAAGTCGTCCAGGCGCCCAAGTGCGAGAAGGAGCGCTTCCAGGTTTTCCGCCCGATCTTCCGCTTTCTCCAGGAGGAAGCGCGTGCGTCGAATGACAACTTCCCGACGGTGCTCGATGTAGCAGTCGAGCGCCTCTTTCAGCGACAGGAGCTTCGGCCGGCGCTCGTGAATCGCCAGCATGTTCACGCTGAACGACGTCTCCATCGAGGTCAGCTTGTAGATCTGGTTCACGATCACCTGCGGCCTTGCGTCACGCTTCAGCGTGATCTCGATCCGCGTGTTTTCATCGGTCAGGTCCCGCATCCCGGAGATGCCGGTCAGGATCTTTTCACGGTGCAGTTCCGCGATGCGTAGCTGCAGGGTGGCCCGGTTGACGCCGTAGGGCACTTCCGTGATCATGATGAGGGAGGACCCGCTTTCCTTTTCCTCGATCTCCATCTTTCCGCGCATCTTGACGGAACCGCGACCGGTCGCGAAGTAGCTCTCGATCCCCTTCACCCCGCGGATTTCGCAAGCCACCGGAAAATCAGGACCCTTCACAAACTGCATCAACTCCGGCAGGGTAATGTCGGGATTGTCGACTTGGGCGCAAATGGCATCGACGATCTCACCCAGATTGTGGGGGGGCAGGTTGGTCGCCATGCCCACCGCGATTCCCGATCCGCCATTGACGAGCAGGTTCGGGAAGGCCGCCGGAAAGACGGTAGGCTCAGTCCGGGTCTCATCGTAGTTCGGAATGAAGTCGACGGTGCGCTTTTCGATGTCGCTCATCATGGCCATGCCAAGATGAGTGAGACGGGCCTCGGTATATCGCATCGCCGCGGGCGGGTCGGCTTCCGGTGAACCGAAGTTCCCCTGCCCATCGATGAGGGTCTCGCGCATGGACCAGTTCTGGGCCATGTTGACCAGGGTCGGGTAGATCACGCTCTCCCCGTGCGGGTGATAGTTTCCGGAGGTATCCCCGCAAATCTTGGCGCATTTCCGGTGGGCCTTGTTAGGCGCAAGACCGAGGTCGTTCATCGCGAACAGAATACGGCGCTGGGACGGTTTCAATCCGTCCCGTGCGTCGGGCAAGGCCCGCGAAATGATCACCGACATCGAGTAGTCCAGGAAGGACTTGGAGAGCTCGTCAGCGACGTTGATTGGCTTGATAGCGTCTTCGGAAGACATGGAAGGTCAATGATCGGAACGTCGAAGGTCTAGGTCGGCCTTGAGTTCCTCTTAATTACTAAATCTTTGTTCAAAACACTTGGTGGCACCGCGGCGCTACACATCGAGATTGCGGACGTTGAGGGCATTGTCCTCAATGAATCTTTTCCGCGGTTCCACCACGTCGCCCATCAGGGTTTCGAGCATGCGGTCCGCTTCGATGAGGTTGTCTTCGTCCAGACGGACGCGTAAGAGCTGCCGCGTATCGGGATCCATGGTTGTGCTGTAAAGTTCCTTGGCGTTCATTTCACCGAGGCCCTTGAATCGTTTGATGCTCACTCCGCGGCGACCGATCTCGAGGACCTTGCCGAGGATTTCAGGAATGGAGAAGAGAGGAACAATGGTCTTCTTGTCCCCTTCGCCTTCCACGATTTCGTAGAGGGGTTGGTCCATCGCAAAGAATTTCTCGGTATCGATCCCCGCTTCGCTGAGCCGCTCGAGGAGCTTCGCGATGGCATGGCTCTCATGCAGTTCGTAGCGAACCGCCCGGCGCGAACTCGCGGCACTATTCGCCGCCCGGCTGGCCGGCGAATCCTCCTCCTGCTCCTCCTCCTGCTCCTCCTCCGCTTCGTCCGGAATTTCGCCGAACAAGCGAAGGTCTCGATTCTCGTCAGAAAACGCACGGAGGGCCTGCTCATTGGCGAAGTAGTGAAGAGTCTCCTCATTTCCTTCGCGCACCCGCACCATGTAGTCAGGAAGACGGCCGTCCACTCGCGCGTCCAGGTAATTGGAAAAATCCCCCCCATTCCCTTCGATACTCTTCGAGTAGCGGGAGAGGACGGAAAGCGTATCCAGAATGCCCTTGAGAGATTCAGGTCCAATACTCTCCTCCTTCCCAGGCTGCCGCAGGATCACGTCATCGGCACCGAGTTCGATCAGGATCTTGTTCAGCTCCGCATCGTCCTGCACGTATTCCTGCCGCTTCTTTCTGGTCACCAGGTAGAGGGGTGGTTGGGCGATGTAGAGGTATCCGCTTTTCACCAGTTCCGCCATCTGCCGGCAGAAGAATGTCAGCAGGAGGGTCCGGATGTGGGAGCCGTCCACATCGGCATCCGTCATGATGATGACCTTGTGGTAGCGCACCTTCTCAATATTGAAGGCTCCCTCCTGATCGCCGTCACCAATCCCCGCGCCGATCGCGGTGATCATGCTTTGGATTTCCTTGTTCTGGAGCGCCTTGTGCAAGCGAGCCTTCTCGACGTTGATGAGCTTGCCTCGCAACGGCAGGATTGCCTGCGTGCGTCGATCCCGGCCTTGCTTGGCCGAGCCTCCAGCGGAATCGCCCTCCACAATATAGAGTTCGCTCTTGGCCGGGTCGCGCTCTGAGCAGTCCGCCAGCTTCCCGGGGAGCCCGCCCCCGGAGAGAGCCGATTTGCGCACTGTCTCCCGGGCCTTGCGCGCTGCCTCCCGCGCACGGGAGGCATTGAGGGCCTTCTCGATGATGGTCTTGGCGAGCGCCGGATTCTCGTCGAAGTAGGCCTGCAGTCCCTCGTAGACGATCGAGCTCACCACTCCTTCGATCTCGGAGTTGACCAGCTTGTCCTTGGTTTGCGAGCTGAAGCGCGGGCCCGGCAACTTGACCGAGATGACCGCGACCAGTCCCTCGCGCACATCGTCCCCGCTCAAGGAGGAATCCTTCTCCTTCAGAATCTTGTTGGCTTTGGCGTATTGGTTGATCGCACGCGTCAAGGCGGTCCGAAAGCCGGTCAGGTGCGTTCCTCCGTCCGCGTTGGGAATGGAGTTTGCGTAGCAGAGGATCTGGTCGTTGTAGCTGTCATTGTACTGCAGCACGACATCGACGAAGACATCGTCTTTGGTGACCTTGCCGTCATAGTCTATTTCGATCTGGCGCCTGCTCCTCAGGATCACCGGATCGGGGTGGACGAGGGTCTTGTTTTCGCCCAGCTGCGCCACGAATTCCTCGATCCCCTTGGCATAATAGAAGGAGGCGGACTCTGCACTCTCGGGGCGCTCGTCTATGAGATCGATCGTCAGCCCCGGGTTGAGGAAGGCGAGTTCGCGCAAACGGGTGGCGAGACGGTCGAACTTGAATTCGATGGTATCGACGAAGATGGTCGCGTCCGGGAAGAAGGTCACCGTGGTTCCGGTCTGTCCTGGATCGACATCGCCAATCACGTGCAACGGCTCGGTCGTCTTGCCTCGCTCAAAGGTGATTGAGTAGACCTTGCCGTCCCGCATGACCTCCGTTCTGAACCAATCGGAGAGGGCATTCACGCACTTGGCGCCCACCCCGTGGAGACCACCGGAATACTTGTAGGCGCCCTGCCCGAACTTGCCGCCCGCATGCAGGCTGGTCAGGACGAGCTCCACCGCCGGAATCCCGAACTTGGGGTGCACGTCAACCGGAATGCCTCGTCCATCGTCGGCGATGGAAACGGAACCATCGACGTGGATCGCAACCTTGATCCGATTACAAAAATTGGCGAGGTGTTCGTCGATCGAGTTGTCGAGAACCTCGAAGACGCAGTGGTGCAAACCCCGCTCATCGGGGTCGCCAATGTACATCCCTGGACGTTTCCGGACTGCCTCCAGCCCCTCCAGTTTATCGATCTGCTTGGCAGTATAATCCTGATCTTTTGAGACCGCAATTTCGGGCTCGTTGGCTTCCGATTCGGGGTTGGGCATAGGTGCGCCAAATGTGGCCCGGAACCGGGTTTGAAACAAGGTTCTTTCGCCTTTTAGAGGCCCTATTTGGCAACTTTTTTTGACTCCCGTTGGGTCTCAAAAAACGGCCTGTTTTATAGGGGGATTCCGACCCTATTCGCGACTCTCATCGGTTGGCCTCGCGATGCTTCGCTTGGTGAGCTCCACCACCGCCAGAGCGATCCCGATCGTGATCAAAACCAGCGATGACACCCTTGAGGATTGCGAGGGTCTCCTTGCGATCCTGGTACTTTTCCGAGAGGGCGGTGATGGGGTTGATTGATCGCCCGGGCTTGGACCGCGCTCCCCGACGCACGGGCTCCGCCTCTGCGCGGCGCTGCCTCGACTGCGCCTCAGCTCCCCTCCAGGCGGTGACTTGGGGGAAGGGGCGGGCTTGCCACGGCCCTTGGTGGCGAGGATGGAGGGTGCCCCGGCGACGCCACGGGAGGTGGAGCGGAATTGATGCCCTACTCCGGCTCAGCAGTCGAACGGTCGCGCCTGGGCCGGAGGGGACGGGGCTTAAGTCCGATGGGCTTGGGTTCGCTGACCACCGGAGCGGTGATCTCCTCGCGACAGCCCGGGCAGGGAGCTCGCACTCCAGCCAGTTCCGCAGCAACCTCCAACAACATCCCGCAGGAGGGGCAGCTGAAGCGGATCGAGGGGCTGGGGGGATGAGGTGCAGAGCCCGCCTGACTTGGTTCCTGGTTCTGCTGCTCCACAGACACGACTTCCCATTCTACAACTCAAGCAGGGTTCGTTGCCAGCTCAGAAGGTGCTCGGCGGGATCCGCTTCCCAGGCGATTTGTTCCAGAGCGGCGCGCGGCGCGATGACGGAAGATTCAATTTCGAGAGATTCCGCGGCTTGGTCCCGCCTCTTGGCGAGCGCCTCGAAGCGCTTTTCCTGGGCACTATCCCAGCGACGTCCGCTCCCCTTTCGACGTTCCGGCCACTCCTCCATGGGAATCTTGCGGGCGACCTCGATCGCCTCCCGGAGGCGCTTGGCACGTCCACCCTTCACATTGCGGGGCAACTCCAGTTTCTGTCCGCGGGCGAGCGCTTCGCTCCAGGCCGTGAGCTGTTGGTTCCGCACCACCATAAATGGGGGCCGATCCCATTCTTCCGCTTCTCCATCCCGCCACTCCCAGAGCGCGCGAAGAAAGCTGAGCGCCTGCCGGTCGAGTTTGCCGGCTCCACGAATGCGCCACGGATCTTCCCGCTCCTCATCACGCTCGAGAACCCGATCCATCGCGGCCCCGCAACTCTCCACGAACCAATCGAAGCGTTCGCTTTTCCGCAGGCGCTCCTCAAGCTGGTCCGCCAGCGGCAGCAAATAGCGAACATCGTTGCTGGCGTATTCGCACATCTTCTCCGGGAGCGGGCGCTGTCCCCAGTTCTCCTTCTGCGAGGCCTTGCACAATTGGACCTCGAAGAATTGTTCGACCAGGTTCGCATAGCTGAAACGGAGGATCCCAAGAAGCCGCGCGGCAATCTGGGTATCATAGATCATGTGCGGAAGGGTCCCGAACTCGCGCCGCAGGAGGGTCATGTCGAAGTCTGCACCGTGCATCCAGATCCCGTTGTCGTTCAGATACTCCTTCAGCGGTGACAGGTCCTTCACCTCCAAGGGGTCAACCAGGACTACTTTCGTTCCCGTAGAAATCTGGATCAGGCACAGTTGTTCCGCGTAGCGGTGGAGATTGTCGGCTTCCAGGTCAATTCCAGCGTAGGGCGGACCGTTGGACGGAAGTTCGTCCAACAACCCAGCGAGTTCAGAGCTCGTGGTAATCATTCGAAGGGATCTGCCCGGGACTTCCCGGACACGCTGCATTGGAACACGAACACCACGGGGCGAAAAGCCTGATTGTAAAAGAGTGCGGGCACGACTGAATGCCGTGCCCGCGAAATTCTCGTGGCGTGAACGGAGCGAGCGTCAGTTCAACAGCACCTTGACCCGGAGGAAGCAGCTCGGCGGCGGGAGGGCGCCCGCCACTGCCAGGACGTTGGACACCGTCAAGGTGGCGTCGTCGTCCTGCACGATGTTGAAGACCGGGTCGCCCGGCAAAATGGTGGTCCAGTTCACCAAGTCAGTGCTGTATTCGAAGAAGTATAAGAGCCTCGATCCGACGAACGACCGCTTGGTGAGGGTCGCGGTGCATTCCCCCGGATTCTCGCCAAGCGCATATTGGAACGTCGGCTTGTCGAGGGGATCAGTGACATCTGACAAGAGGGCGAATTCAATCAGGTTGGTCGCGCCATCGCGGTCATAGTCATAGTTGGATGCACGCTCCGAGGACGGGGTCCCGAAGGGGAACCCTTCCCCGGTCAGGCCTCCCAGGATCGAAAACCCTTCATAGGTATCGATAAACTGGGTCTCCCAGCGGAGGACGCGATTCACGCGATCCGTGGTAAAGGCAGCGGACGGATATGAGCGAAGGAAGTTGAGACGTCCGGTCAGCGAATCGCCGGGACGGAAGAAGAAGGGACCGAGTTCGTAGTGATCGTCGAAGGTTCCAAGGAGGAACTGGTCACGATCTCCTGGAGGAGTTTGAATCGGGTAAGGCGGGAAGGCGATCACGTCTTCCCGAGCGATCGCGTAGAGAGGTCCGAAGAGGCCCTGGTCCACGATCAGGGCGGGATCGAAGGGAGGATCGAATTCCCAAACCAGTTCGAGGTCGAAGGCATCCACCGCCATCACTTCGCCGGCGTCGTATCTGTCCTGGATCCAATCATCGAAAACCTGTGAGAAGGAAATCGTGTCGCCGACGTTGAGGAAGTTGGTTGGCGGATTGAAGAGGCGGATCTCGTAGATGTCCCCCACCGCCAGGCTGCCGGAAAGGTCGGCCTCGGTCTCGAAGAAGAAGTTGGTTGGGAACCCATAGTTCGCGATGCGCACCACCGAGCCGGCCAGCGCTCCCGAACTGATCTCGATGCGGTAGTCCCCGCCCGCCACCAGGGTGGAGAGATCCGTGTCGCCCTCAATAAAGAATCCCGCCACCGTCTGCACGGTGTGGGTCGCCGAAATGGCCCTGGGGGTGAGGGTAAAGGTGTCCCCTGCCACGATGGAGGCTGAGAGATCGTTGACGGTGGTCAAATCCATCGCGCCCGGTGCGCCCCAGGCACTGATCGGAAATTCCGAGGTGCCGGCGAGAAGTCCGCTGGTGAAGTCCAGGCGATAGGTATTTCCCACCAGAAGACAGGCGGCCAGATCCCGGTCAGTGGTCAGGGTTGTGCCGGCGGCCGGCACCGTGAAGGATCCGGTCACCACTCCTCCGGAAATGTCGTTGACCGACAGCACCTGGTTGAATTCCAACCCGCCACCTGTGCCGAAGACCGCCACGGGATACTCGACGGATCCGTTCAGGTTTCCGCTCGTGATGGTCATCACGTAGTTTTTGCCCTGCTCCAGTTCCCTATCCAGATCGATGTCGGTGGAAATCGTGTTGCAGGCCAATCCCGTCACGCTTCCGCTAATGACAAAATCAGGCTTGATCTTCACATGCGTGATCCCCATGAGATCGACATACTGGTTGCCGCGCATCGAGAAGTAGAGGGCGTCGTTTGCGAGCGTGTTCTGGAAGTTGAGCCCGAACCACTCGAAGTCAAAGAAGGCGCGGGGATCGAACTGCAACTCTTCCTCAAACCAGTTCTCGTTGATGATCTGCCACCCTTGCGCAACAGCGCCGCGGCCGGGGTAGGCGTCGGGAGCAACCAGATGCGTGACCTGGAATCCCACCGGCTGCAGGGGTGATAATAGTTTGGGGAGTTGGAACTGGTAGGTTCCCCAGGGGACATCGTAGTAGTGCCTTTCAAGTTCGTCCCTGCCCGCGCCGTAGTGCCGGTGGGCTTCGAACTGGGTGATTTCATAGTCGTTCACTGGCGGAGCCAGCACGTTGTACCAAATCACCACACTGGTATCCTGGACCAGGAAGATCTCGTTGACGTCGCCACCGCTGCTTCGAAGCTTGTCGGCGATGCCGGAGGGCGGGGCAGAAAGGATCTTGAACTGATCGGTCCGGAAGGGCTCCACCACTGCCGCCGGAGTCACCGTCGCGATCGACCAGAACCCACCCTGGTCGTTTGCCCCGTCACCGTCGATGTCGCCCTGCGCGATAAAGCCGGTGGTGCCGAGCGGACAAAAAATATTTGGGTAGATGATCCTGTTCGAAGGGTGGAAGCATCCCGAGAGGCTCCAGGATCCATCGAAGAAAAAGACATCGGTGAACCCCCCGAGGTAATGGTTTGCATTCGGACCGGTCTGGCGCCATTCCTTCACGTCCCACCAGATAAAGCTGGTTTGAGCCTGGGAGAGGGCCGGGGTTAGAAGAAGTATTGCTGCGAGAAGTCTCTTGGGTGTGTTCGTAGGCATGGGAACGGTCTTTTTGTCGGTCCTTAATGTCACCTCTGCAAGCAGTTTTTCGTAAAGACTGTATGCGCAATGTGATGACACCCCGCAGAATACCCGATCTC
The DNA here is from genome assembly GCA_046581525.1 of Roseibacillus sp. GTDB lineage: Bacteria > Verrucomicrobiota > Verrucomicrobiia > Verrucomicrobiales > Akkermansiaceae > Roseibacillus_B. The sequence goes on from JAYGGC010000038.1 coordinate 21,820, forward strand.
TATTTCAAATAGAGGCGCCGAACGGCTATTTTATTCACTTAAGTCATGCCTCTCATCAGAAGCTCCGCATTCGTTGAATTCTTCGCGAGCTGCTTGAGCAGGGTCTCGAGGGCCTCCCCAATCGGGAGGGTGGTGAGTTGTCGGCGAATCTCGATGACTTTCTCCATTTCCTGCGGGTGATAGAGCCGATCGTCGTTTCGGGTGCCGCTCTGGGGGATGTGGATCGCTGGGTAAATCCGGCTTTCGGCCAATTCCCGGTCGAGCCTGATTTCCATATTCCCGGTCCCTTTGAGGTCCTCGAAGATGATATCGTCCATCCGGCTCTCGGTTTCGATGAGACAGGTAGCCACAATCGTGAGGCTCCCCCCCTCCTCCAGATTTCGCGCCGCCCCGAAGAACTTGCGGGATTTCTGAAGAGCGTGGGGGCTCAGGCCGCCGGAGCCAATCGGTCCCCCTCGCTGGGAATTGTTATAGCCCCGGGCCAGGCGGGTGAGACTGTCGAGCAGGATCACAACGTCCTCGCCACGCTCAACCAGGCGGCGGGCGCGCTCCAGGACCAGGTCAGAGACCTGGGCGTGGCGCTTGGCAGGCTCATCGAAGGTCGAACTGAAAACCTCTGCATCCACGGCCTCTTCAAAATCGGTCACCTCTTCCGGACGTTCGTCGAGCAGGAGGACAATCAGCTTCGACTCGGGGTGGTTGGCGGCGATCGACTTGGCGATTTCCTTCAGCAGGATGGTTTTACCACCGCGCGGCGGTGCGACGATGAGCCCGCGTTGGCCTTTGCCCAGCGGGGCCACAATGTCGATGAGTCGCACTGCCATGGCATCTTCCCCGGCACGTTCGAGCACGAAGCGCTCTTCGGGAAAGAGCGAAGTCAGCTGCTCGAAGGCCTTGGCGGGCTTGAAGTCTTCCGCGGGTTCGCCTTCCACCGTGAGAATTTCCACGGCTGAGAGATACTTGTCGCGCTCGCGTGGGGCGCGGAGTCTGATCCGCACCATGTGCCCCACTTGCAATCCATATTGCTTGAGAAGATTGCCCCCCACATAGAAGTCGTCAGGCGCGGTGCGGAAGCTGCGCTTCGGGTCACGCAGCATGGCGTAGTTTTCCTTGGCCTGTTCCAGGATGCCTTCCGCTTCCAGGACCGTGCCGTGGGTGGAGCAAAAGGAAAGCAGCTCGAAAACGAGCGCACTCTTGCCGGCGGCGCTGGTAACCCGGATCGGATACTGGGCGGCCATTTCGAGCAGATCGGACAATGGGCGCTCCCGAAAGTCGTTCACGAAAATGGTCTCCGGCACATCGTAAGTGGGTTCCGGCTCGGGTTCGGGGGCCGGCTCAGATTCCACCACTGGCTCCGGAGCATCCACCGCATCCTTGGTCTCTTTCGTGGACTCCCTCTTTTTCGCAGCTTCAGTCTTTTCGGCAGCCTCGGTCTTTTCCACGGCCTCGGTCTTTTCCACGGCCTCGGTCTTTTCCACAGCCTCGGTCTTCACCGCAGCTTTCGCTGGTGTCCGCCTGGCGGTTGTTTTCTTTTTGGGTGTCTTCTTTTTCGCAGCCATGAATTCGAGAGTCTGGAGAAAGCGGAAAATCTGGCGACGCAGGACTTCCTCCGGTCCTTCGTTCCAGAAGACCACATCGGCGCGCGGGAGTTTCTCCAGGATGGGGAGCTGCGCAGCGAGAATGGCCTCCGCGAGGGTGTCGTCGAATCCGTTGCGGGATTTGAGCCGAGCCAACTGGGTCTCACGGGTGGTGGCGACCAGGAGGGAGCGCTCGTATCCAAAGTCGAAACCGCTTTCGAAGAGGAGCGGCACGTCCGCGACGAACAAGGGCGACGCGCCATGACTAGCAGTTTCCCGCTGCAACTCAAGACATTCCTCGCGCACCAGAGGGTGCAGAATCCCCTCCAACCGGCGGCGCAGGTCCGCCTTCTCAAACACCGCTGCGCGGAGTTTCGCGCGGTCCAGAGTCCCCTCCTCCGCCACCCCCGGTCCGAGCTGAGCGACGATGCGGGCAGCTACTTCCCGGTCACCGAGCCAACGGTGGACCGCGGCATCGCAGTCGAATATCACCGCGGCAGGGACCAACTCCTGCAGGAGTCGGCAGAAGGTGGTCTTCCCGGTGGCGATCCCGCCAGTGAGCGCGAAGGTGTGCATGGTAATCTCAGATCTCAGGGTTGAGTGCGCGGACTTCAGATTGGATACTCTGAACTCTGCGATCTGAAATCCCCACAAAAAAACCCGGCAGCCGCAGCCACCGGGTTTGAAAATCTGAAACCGATCTGGCTTAAAGAGGCGGCGGGAGCACTCCGGGGCTACCCCCCAGGCCGGTGCCCGAATCCGAGAAGGGCGTCACGTCCGGGCTGTCATTGTCGCGGATGTTCTTGCCTGCGGCATCGATGAGGTTGGCGGTCACGAAGATGATCAAGTTGCTCTTGATGTTGTTCTGCGCGTTACTCTGGAAGAGTCGGCCAAGAAACGGAATGTCGCCGAGGATCGGGACCCTGTCTTCCACATCCTGAATGTCCTCGCGCATGAGACCACCCACTGCGACGGTGTGTCCGTCATAGATGGTGATCCCCGTGCTGACCCGGCGACTCGAGAAGACCGGCATCTCGATGCGGTTTTCAGTGATCGTCACGGTGACCGGGTTGCCGAAGGCGTCGGAGGCCGGTGCGGTGATCGGGCTGCCATAGTTGATGAAGCCTTCAAACTCGACGATCTCAGGAGCGAAACGCAAGTCGATGATGTAGTCATTGGCGCCTACGTTCGGCTCGATCTCGAGGGTAACACCCGTGTTGCGGGTCTCAAACGCGGTCGGGGTTGCCGGGGTCACGGGGAAGCCTGCGCCCCCACCGCCACCGACGATACCGCCGCCGCCGCCGCCACCGATGTTACCACCGACTTGGTTGGGGAGTTCCGGGGGTTCGTATTCGGTCGGGTAGATAAACTCGCGAATGATCTCGATGGTCGCCTTCTGACCGGGCCGAGCGGTGACGCTCGGAGCGGTCATGATGTCGGCGCCCTTCTTCTGGGCGAGCCCACGCATGATCATCTGGAGTTGGCCACTGTTGAAGAGACCGGTGAGACCCAGGATCCCAGGCGCGGTGCGATTGACCTGCGCACTGCGGTTCGGATTGTTGAGGACCGCGTCGATGCTGTTGCGCGTCACGGCACTGTCACCGGAGCGGAGGGAAGAGGTCATGATGTTGCGCACCGACTGGTTCTGACCGGCCGGAATCCCCGGGATGGTCGTAAAGGCCACCGGGCTGATGAAGTCAGAGCCCGTGCGGGTTTGTCCGCTACCATTGGTGCCCCCACCGAGGAAAAGCTCATCCGAGATAATACCACCCAGACCGAAGGGCGTCACGATCCAGTCGAAGCTCAGCTCATCGGAGTTCTCCTGGGAAATCTCCACGAACTTGGTGACGATCTTGATCATCTTCGGCGTGCCGCCGATGATGGCCTCCACCAACTGGTCCACGATGTCGAGGTTGGCTGGCGTGTTGCTCACGATCAAGGTGCTCGTGCTCGGGATGAACTGAGCCGAGGACTGCGGCGGGAAGCCAATGCCGGCGTCCTTCAGAACATCAACGAGCGGCCGACGGGGCTTCAGCGCCCCCCTCCCGAGGCCGGTGTCATCACCACCAAAGGGGTCGGGATCACCGGCATCGCCCCCTTCATTGCTCTCGATATCGGTCAGGAAGGTGGGCGGCACTTTCCACTTCCGGGTCAGGATGTCGTCCCCTTCTCCGGAGCCAATGGGCAGGAGGGTTACCGCAAACTCGTCGATCTTGTAGCGCAGGCGGGCCTGCTCACAGATGTACTGAAGGACATTCGCGAGCGGAACGTTGCGCAGCTTCAGCTCCTTCACGCGGGCGGTCCCAGGATCAATGGCACCCAGGCCTCCTTCCACGTCAAGTTCTACATCAATGCCTGCAGCGCCGGAGAGGCGCGGCTTGCGGATGACGAAGTTGATTCCCTTCTTGTTGGGATCGAGTTCGAAGGTATCGAGTTCGCGGGCGCGCTGGCGCAGGAAGTCGATCGCTTCTTCCACCGTGGTGTCATCAAAGTCGACCACCGGGATGATGATGTGCTTGAGCTTGTAGTCGATATTCTCCGAGCCGGTGCCCGGGCCACCGTCAGGAAGCAGCGGATTGGCGATGCTGAGATCCACCGGAGGGGGAACCGCCATCTCCCAAGCCTGGTCGACCTGGGTGAGCAAGCGGGCCCGTGCCTCGTCGTAGGCAGCCCGATAGTGATCGGACTTGAGCTTGTGGATCATCTCCATGCCCCGGCGCGCGGCCGAGTTGTAGGGATCGAGACGCAGCACCTTCTGGTATTCGCGAATGGCCTCTTCGAAGAGTGCGAGATTCTTGAATCCTTCCGCAGTGTAGAGGTGACGCCGAACGGCATCGACGTTCTGGGTGTGCTCATACGTGAGCGCCGGGCTCGTGCGGATCGGATCGTCGAGGTACTCCAGTTCCTGGCGGGCCTGCTGGTTGTTGGGGTCAACCGTCAGGACGCCTTCAAGCTTCTCACGCGCCTCGTCATATCGACCAACACGCCGATACGATTGCGAGAGTGCCACGGTGCCATCCGCGAGGTGTCGCTCGATTTCGCGGCGGCGACCTTCGGTTGCAAATCCGCCGGGCAACTCGGAGAGGGCCTTGGTGTAGCTTTGGACTGCCGATTCGTAATCCCCCTTGTCATAGGCCTTGCGGCCTTCGCTCAGGAGTTCTTCTGCTAGGCGCGTTTTCTCAGCCCTGCGCGCGATCTCCCGCCCCATGATGTCGCCGACCTGAGAGAGGGCAACAGTGGGAACAAAGGTAAGAAGACCGAGGGACAGGGTGAGTGCGCGAGCCGTGCGATTGGTTAAATGCGCTAATTGCATGGTGTGATAGGCGTGGTTTGTGTCAGTTCGCAGAGGTTTGTGAAGCTTTTTTTCTTCAAGATAGTTTAGAGTCGGTTACAATTCATGGTTGGGAATTCGGAGGCAGAGTCATGCTCTTGGCTTCCCCCCCTTCCTGCCACTCGATCACCACATCACCCGAATCGGTGACGGCGGCGAAGGTGTAGGGCTTGTCGGCAGCACTGGGGTCGAAGGGGAGGGAAAAACTGGTCCGCTCGGCAATTTTGATCACCTTATCGGCCTGTCCGATCGCGTTCAGGAAGAGGTGCGCGGTGTAGTCACGCACGATCACTCCGTTGCGCGATCCCTTCTTAAGTTCGATTTTGTCCCCTTTTTTTGCAGGGCTCAAATCCTCCAGGGTGGCGTAATTATTGGTCTCTTCCAGGCCGTTGGCGGGGTTCTTCTCCACCTTTTGCTCCGCCTTCTTGAATTCGTAACGCAATTGGGCACTGCCCGCGGGAAAGATGGTGGATTTCGCGCCCTTTCCGGGTTGGATATATTCGGAGTTGGTAAATTTGGAGCGGCGATTGATCCGCTCTTCGTGCTTGAAGCTGTAGGTGTCCTCCTCCTTGAGCGGCCCCGTCGTGGTGTCGGAGGAGTAAACGAGCCGGAAACGCTTTTCCTCGACCTTGGCGCACTCGAGTTTGGCGATCAGCGCAGGAATGCTCTTGAAGTCGTTCGGATTGGATTTGGCGTTGAACTCTTCCAGATTGCTGAAGCCGTCCTTGTCGGGATCGCGGTCCGGAGAATCGGCGTAGCCGGGGTCAATGCGGTTCTCCAGCCACCAGAGGTTGGGGATGGGCGGGTGAACGGGAGGATTGGACGGGTCGCCCAGGTCGACGGCCGTGTCGCTATCTCCCTTCAGGAACAGGGGGATCCCCACGAAGTTGTTGATCGTGCGGCCGTCCTTGGTGACCGAGTGGGCAAGAGTGACGGCCACGCCGACCTTGCTGGTCTGCGCTTCGTAGCCCGCCACGCCCTCCATCTCAGGAACTCCATTTCGGCCGCCCCCGGGGGCCGGAAAGTCATCTTCGACTTTGCCGGCGTTCAGATAGACCATCGCACCCAGCCCCAGCGCGATGACGAGCGCGAAGCCAAGGATGACCTTATCGTAGCTTGCTGATAGATTTGCTGCCATTGGGATCAGTTGGTCAGGTGTTTGGTGTAGGGGTGTGTTTGCAGGGGTGAGCCGCGGGAAATCAGGGTAACTTCACGTCCTCCTTGTCCTGGAAGAGCAAGAGGTCGAGTTGGAGGAAGATGAAGACCTCCTCCGCACCGAGGACCTGTCCCAGGACGCGCTCTCCTTCTTCCTCCTCGTCCGGAAGGACTGGATCGGAGGCGGGATCGACGGGATCTCCTTCCGGGGGATCGCCCTCGGGGATGAGTTCGTTGTCAAAGCTGTTGTCGAAGGTGTCGCCCACCCCGACTCCCACCGGGGCATCGAATTCGACGTCGTCCTTCTTGGGCGCCTTGCTGCGCTTCTCGTTTTGAATGCGCATGCTCCGAATCACGAAATAGTAGTCCTTGTTGCTCGCCACCGCGGCGATGAACTTGCGCGCGGCAGGTTCCTGGGCCTTGAAGGTGAGCTCCAGCGGCAGGCGGTAGAAGGGCGGAGGAGTAGTCGCGGCCTGGCGCGGACCCCGTGGTCTGCCCCTGCTGGGCGTGGGGGTCGCACTGCCGCCGTCCATGGAATCTCCCTTCTCAATCGGCATCGGCTTGCGGTAGACGTTGATCAGGGCGCTGGGCTTGGACCCCACCAGGGACTCGAACAGCGAGGTGAGGGCGTCCAACTGGTAATTCAGGTATTTTGTGGCGTCATCGAGCGGCAGGGAACCGGTATACCTCTCGAATCCCAAGTGCCATTTCTCATCGAACTCGATCCCATTGGCGGTGAACTCCCCGGCGAGCTTGGTGCGTGCCGCGTTCAGCCGATCGATGAACTCTGAGGGCAGGATCTTTTTGAACTCGGCCGGCCGGTAGGCCAGGAGCTTGCCTTGCAGATCCTCGATGACGGTCCGGTAGCCGTCGATCTCAACCTGGTACTTCTTGACGTTGTCCGGATTCGGAAACGGCTTTTTCTGTCTCAGTTGCGTCACGGTGTTCGCCGCGACCCCGTAGTATTCCTTGTG
>JAYGGC010000049.1:0-11183 GCA_046581525.1 Roseibacillus sp.
GCGGACCGGCGCGTCACATGGAGACTGGATGTGGAGCCGTCATCAAGCTGGAGATCCTCGGTGAGAGCGACGAACAACTTGGCGGCGTCAAGCTCACCAGCGTGGAGCTCAGCGACGACCAACGCGGGATCGGGATTGCGAGACGCAGAGTGGCTTTGCCCTCACCGAATGGAAAGTTGTTGGCACGGATTGATGCCCACGATCTGCCCAAGGGATACCTGGGAGGAAAGCAGCACCAACCCTACGTCGACAGGGTGATCGGTGGTCTTCCTGGTGAGCAACAATCCAGGGTTGGAAGGCTTTGGGCGGAGAAGCAGCGGATCGATCCCGAGATGGAGAATCGCGGGGCGTCGTTTGTGAGGATCCTGGACTACGTGGCCCGGGGCCAGAAGCCGAACAGGCCAAAGCCGAAGGATTTGGGAGCTACGGGAGCGGTGCCTGATCAAGTTGATCGGGGGCCCGCGGTCTCGGGTGTTGTGCAATTTGCGGGGCCTCGTCCCAAGCGCCAGCCGATCCCGATGAATCCTGAGAGCCGCAAACTCTATGGGAGCGCTCCTCTCGAGGAAAAGGTGCTCGTCAGTGAAAAGGGCGGCCTGGCGAACGTTTTCGTCTACGTCAAGAAGGGAGTCGCCAAGCGAAGCTATCCCCTGCCCGCCAAATCCGCCGTGATCGATCAGCGGAAGTCGATGTTCAGACCACGCGTGCAGGGAGTGCGCGTCGGCCAGGAACTGCTCATGAAGAATGGCGATTCATTCATTCACAATGTGCGCTCACTGTCGTCCAAGAACCGTCCCTTCAATATTGCCCAACCTCCCAACACCCCGGATCGCAAGAGGGTATTCGAGGAAGCGGAGGGCCCGATCACGATCAAATGCGATTTCCATCCATGGATGACTGCTCACTTCTTTGTGATGGAGCATCCCTTCTTCGCGGTCACCGATCAGAACGGAAGGTTCAGAATCGCGGGATTGCCCGATGGCGAATACTCGGTGGCAGCGTGGCATGAAGAATACGGCGAGCAAGAGGCTCGGATCACGGTGCGCTCCGGTGCCTCCCAGCTTGGGTTTGCCTTCAAGCCCGGAAAGAAATGACCGTGGGGCGCATCGCAGCCATCCTCTTGTGGGTTCTCCCCGCCACCATCGCGTCGGCCGGAGGTCCAAATGTCGTGGTGTTGCTGGCCGATGACCTGGGCTGGAAGGACATCGGTTGCTACGGCGGTCCGGTGAAGACACCGACCCTCGATGCCCTGGCCACCAGGGGGGTGCGCTTTACGGACTTTTACTCCGGAGCGGCAGTCTGTTCGCCCTCGCGGGCCACCACTCTCACCGGCCGACACCATCTGCGCGCCGGTGTTTACAGTTGGATCAATGATCATGATCAGAACTCCCATCTCCTCGAACGGGAGGTGACGCTGGCGGAGGTCCTGAAGAGCCATGGATACGCGACCGCCCATTTCGGCAAGTGGCACCTGGGACTGCCGCAGGGAACGCGCAAGAAGCCGACGCCGGCGAAGCACGGCTTTGACTATTGGTTTGCGACCGCAAACAACGCCAACCCAAGTCATCGGAACCCCGCGAACTTCATTCGCAACGGCAAGCCGGTCGGAACGCTCGAAGGCTATGCCTGCCAGCTCGTGGTGGATGAGGCCCTCAAGTGGCTGGACGAACGGAAGGATCGGGAGGCTCCCTTCTTTCTCAACGTGTGGTTCAACGAACCCCACGCGCCCATCGCTGCGCCAGACGAGATTGTCTCCAGCTATGGGAGGCGGAGCGACTCGGCGGCGGTCTACTCCGGCACGATCGACAATACTGACCGCGCCATCGCACGGTTGTTGGCGAAGTTGAAGGAGATGAAGGTCGAGGAGAACACCATCATCGTTTACTCCTCCGACAACGGCAGCTACCGGGCCGACCGGGTCGGGCACTTGCGCGGCAAGAAGGGATCGAACTTTGAAGGCGGGATTCGCGTTCCCGGAATTTTCTGTTGGCCGGGCACCATTTCGGGTGGCCGCGTCGAACACGAACCGGCGGGTCTAGTCGACCTCCTCCCCACCATCTGTGGGCTGCTCAAGATCGGCAAACCCAAGGGTGTTCACCTGGATGGAGCCGATCTCTCGCCCTTGCTGACCAAAGGCGGGAAGTTTGTCCGGCACCAGCCGCTCTTCTGGCTCCTACCCACCTCGCAACCCATGGCGGCGCTCAGGGACGGTAACTATTCGCTGCTCGCCTATCGCAATACTGAGTATCCAAGAGACCGCAAAGCAATGAAGGCCTTGCTGGAGCAAATGAAGGAAGCTCTGCGAAAGAGCGGGAATCCCGATCCCGAGCGCACCGTGAAGGAGCTGCTCTACGAGGGATTCGGCGACCGGGATGCCGACAAATTTCGCGGCCAGTACATCCGCTTGAACCAGTTTCAGGAAAACTGGATTCCCGCCATCAAGTCGATGACCTACCGGCGCTTTGAGTTGTTCGATCTGGCCAGGGATCCCGGACAACAGAAGGACCTATCGAAGGAGCATCCGGAAGTGCTCGCTCGGCTCATCCAACAGCTGACCGAGATCAACGCCAGCGTGATGGCGGATGCGCCGGACTGGCATGGGAAGCAAATTGGGCGGTTTCCGCAGTGAATTCTCAAAAATATATCTGAATATCCACTTTTGGTGAGGATACTACCCAGAGAGCCGCAGCGTCGCGACAACCATGGATCAAACCTCTGAATTCGTTCGACTCTGGACCGCCCACCAGACGGAGGTGCAGCGCTATGTCTTCATGATGGTGCCTCGGGCGGCTGACGCAGCGGAGGTTTTGCAGGAGGTCTCGGTGAAGCTTTGGCAGAAGTGGGAGAAATACGACCAGTCGCGACCCTTCGTGCCGTGGGCGATCAAGTTCGCCTGGTTGGAGGTCCTGAAGTGGCGCCAGCGGCAGGCCCGCGAGAAGCTGGTCTTTTCGGGCTCGCTCCTCGAGCAAATCCACGCCGCCCACGAGAACGAGGTCTCGGTGATGGAGGCCCGCCGCGGGGCCCTCGACGAGTGCCTGGGCAAGCTGAACGAGCAGGAACGCAAGTGGGTCCATCTTCGCTACCGGCGCCACGGCGCGGTGAAGGAAGAGTCCGACCGCACCGGGGTGAGCCTGCACAAACTTTACTACGCCCTCGAAAAAATTCGGGCCCAACTCCTGGAGTGTATCGGGCGAAGCATGAGACGGGAGGGCTGGAGCGATGCCTGAATCCACAGAGCAAACCAAGAAGCTCGACGCCCTCCTGGCGAGGGTCGTCGAAGAAACCATCACGGCCGAGGAGTTCACGGAACTCGAAACCCTCCTCGATGGAAATCCTGAAGGGCAGCAACGCTATCTTCATTACCTCGCGCTTCACGCTGACCTGCAGGAATCGGATGCCACTTCTGCGATCGTCCCGATGAGATCGCAGGGTGGCCGTCGCTGGTCGAGCGTGGCGATGCTGGGCGCGGCCGCGGCCGCCGCCGCCCTGGTGGTCGCAATCTTCCTGCTTTCCCGAACCGGTCCCGGTGCGCAGTCCCCAGTGCAAGTCGAATCCCAGGCTCCCACGCCCATCGCAACCATTGGCGAGCTGAACGGCTCGGTGGCGTGGACCGGAGACGGCGGGCAGGTAATCTACAACCTAGACGTCGGCGATTCGATCGGCGGAGGCACGCTGGAAACGCTCGCCACGAACTCGTGGGCTGAGATCGTGTTTCTCGACGGCTCGAGTGTCTGGGTTTCCGGACCCGCCTCGCTGACCTTGTCGGAGGGGAAGGAAGGCAAATTGATTCATCTTCGCCGGGGAGATCTTTCGGTCGATGTTTCTCCCCAGCCGGCTGGCAAACCCCTCCGCCTGGTGACCCCAACCGCCGAGGCAGAGGTCCTCGGCACGCAGTTCAACGTCACCGCGGGGTCGGCATCAACCCGCCTCACCGTCAACAGAGGACTCGTGCGCGTGACGCGTCTGGTCGATGGACGGGTGCAGGAAGTTCCGGCCGATCGTTTCGTGGTCGCGGCCCTCGAACAGGAGACCGAGTTCAAGGCGACCCTACGCGGAGAGTACGCCGCGGCCTGGCAGAGCGAGCTCCCCCGCGACGCTCGGCGGGGAAGGTGGGAGTCCGCCGCCGAAGACAAGCCGGGCGCCTTGCGGGCTCAAGCCCACATTTTTCGGGGAGATCATGGCGAACGTGTGACTCCAATCCTGCTTCACACCGTTGTGGTGGGCCCTTCGGCAGCGCACCTCCCCCCCATTCTTCTCACCAAGGGCGCACGCTTCCGGATCAAAGGCCGACTCGCGAGAAGTCATTTTGTGAATTTCGGATTCGGAACCCACCGCGTCCGAGGCGGATTTTCCGGAAAATTCACGGTGTCACGCAAGATCGAATTCAGCGAGGAATCCAAGGGGGAGTTCGAAATCGAACTGGCTCTCGATGAGTTCTCCAGAACTCGGAGTCGCTTTCCGGAATCGTCCATCGGCCATGAGATTGCCTGGCTTTGGATCCAGACTGTGAAGGAGGACGCTGGTCTGGAGGTGATCAGCGTGGAACTTGTCGGATCCGAATGAGCGAGGCGCAGTGGATTCTGGAAAACCCTGAAGAGAATATTCTACCAACATGAAAAAAGGGTCATCATTGATTCATGGAGGGTGGCTCGTCGTCGCGATCACTTCCTTCGTTCTCGGAGCCAAGGTCTTTCCCGCCGGAGGATCCAAGGAAGCGCGCGCGCAATCCAAACTTCAGGCGCAAGCACTGCACGAAACGAGAACTTCAGGTGGGAGCCGCGGCTCCCTGACAGGAGAAAAAGGAGGATCGAGAGTTGGCGGCGGTGGTGACTCCAATCGCGAGAGCCGTGCCTTCCAGGTGGTCCTTTCCGATGAGGACATCGTCTCGTTCGGCGAGCTCTTTCGTGAGTCTTCTAGCCCGATCGACCGTCGACTCGCCTTCTCGCGTCTCCTCGAAGGTCTCACTCCGGAGAATGCCGAACTTGTGCGGGAACAGATTGCGCATCTGCATGATCGCAGCGCCGAGTTCCGCGAATTTCACTACGCCTGGGGTGCGATTGCCGGAGAAGACGCCATCATGTTTGGTGCCGACACCGAAAAGGATGACATGTCATCGGCCCTGGCCGGTTGGGCGAGCGCGAATCCAAGCGCAGCCCTCGTCTGGTTCGACGGCCTCGATATGGAGAACGATGCGCGCTTCAACCCCCTTCTCATCGACCGGAAGATTCCGGCCGAGGCCCTGCGTCACGGGCTCATGAGAGGATTGGTGCAGGGCTTGGCCGACTCCGATCCGAATGCCGCGAGCCAGTTCATTCTCGGGTTGGCGGCCACAGGGAAGAAGGGAGCCGAGGGCCTGATGCACATCGTGCTGGGAGCCGTCCTGCGCACTGACTCTCCTGCCGAGGCGGCTGGCTGGGCAGAGAATTTGCCAGATGGTCATCTCAGGAGTCAGGCCATGGGACGGGTGGCGGGCCATTTCGCGAGCACCGATCCGGAGGCTGCCGCCGCCTGGGCGGCAAACTTCAGTGGTCAGCCCGAAAGCTCCGCGGTGATCGGAGGGGTTGGATCCCGCTGGGCCTCCAAGGATCCGCAGGCGGCGATCACCTGGCTGAACGAGCTTCCCGCAGGACAAGGCCAGAACGCGGGGATGCGAGGGGCGCTGCGTGAGTGGGCGGGACGGGATCCCACTGCGGCGGGCGAGTACCTGCAGGCCATGCCGGCGTCCCCGGTTCGGGATGCTGCGATCAGTGGCTACAGTAGAAGGGTGGCCTGGGAGAATCCTCGCGCTGCAATGAATTGGGCCGAAGCGATTTCCTCTCCGGACGAACGACTCGAGACCATGATTGGAGTCGGCCGGGCGTGGAGGCACAAGGACGCCAGCGGTGCTGCGGAGTGGGTGAGAGCATCCGGGCTGCCCGAAAACCTCCAGCAAAGCATCCTGAATCCGCCGCGAGACCGGGACGAATGAATCGTTCTCATTGGACTCACGGCCCCTGGCTCCTGGTCACGATCGGCACCTTCGTGGCCGGTTCCCAGTGGGCAGGACTCTTGAAGAGTGGTGGCGAGTCGGAGATGGTCGAGCGGAGCGGCGAGAGGTCCCCCGCCGAATCAAGGGAATCAACCCCGAATAGATGGGTGGCGCCCAGCAGGGAACTGGCGAGCAACGCGCCATCTAGAAAGAGCAGCAAGAGCCTCGAGAGGACCACGCGCTCGGAGTCTTCAGAGGGAACGAACGCGAAGACAAAGTCGAGGGGCAACTTGTTCCCGAGTGAGATTCCTTCGAGACAAGCACCGCTCAACAAAAAGCAGATCCGCTCCTTGGTCCTGCAGGCAATCAAGTCTTCCAATCCGGTGAAACGGCGACAGGCCTTCGATCGGTTGCTGGAGGAGATGCAATCCGGGACCTTCACCAACGAGCAAGCCATGACGATCAGAAGTGCGATGGCTGAGAACGGTGCGAGTGGAGAGCAGTGGAAGCATTTTGACTATGCCTGGGGCGCGAACGATCCCGAGGCTGCGCTGGCTCACATCGAGGAGATTCCGGACCAATACCGCGACGGTTTCCTCTACAACATGATTCCGGGCCTCGCAAGCGTCGATCCGCAGGCCGCAATCGATCTCTTCGCGGGATTGGGTCCGGAATTGCAGGCCAAGATCAGGACCCGGCTCTTCGAAGGGCTAATCGACAATGACATCGAAGTGGCGACCAACTACATCTACGAGGTGACGGATCCCAGCGAGTACAACTGGCGACCGATGGACACCCTCACGCGGGAACTTGTGAAGGAGGACGGCCTGGACGACACCTTGGATTGGGCCGCTGAACTGCCCGAGGGCTCCTTGCGAGGGAGCGCCTGGAGCGCTGCCTACGCGCACTGGACGTCACGCGAACCGCAGGACGCGGTTCAGTCGATCATCGAGATGCCGCCGTCCGACGATCGGAACCAGGCCATCAACGGCTTCATCAGCGCCTTGGCTCACCAGGACGGCGAACGGGCGGTGGAATGGGCCGCGGAGATCACGGAACCTGGAATGCGCCAAGCGGCCATGGTCAGGGCGGCAACGCAATACTACCGCCAGGACGAGCATGCGGCCGCGGAGTGGTTCGCGGGCAGCGGCCTGCCCGAAGGCGCCTGGCAGCAGGCCACGGGAACTTCTTGGGCGACACCGGCTGGCTCCGAGAACAGTGCCGAGGTGCAGACCAACAATGGTTGACGGCATGATGACAACAGTTTTTGCGGATACTCTCCAAGTTCTGCGCCAGTTTCTTTGTGCGGGGGGTGCTTGGATCTGTCACATCCTGCCCGTCCTGAAATCGATTTCCGAGTTCTCGATCATCACGCGAAGATCTAACAGACGGAGTCTATCCTGTAGCACGCCGATTACCCTCCACTGAGAGAATACCTGATGACAAAATTCAATTTAACCCTCCTCTCCGCGACCGTCCTGATTGGCGCGTTTCTTGGCTCCGGCTGGATTGCCCAGGGTCTTGCAAAACCGGCCGATGCAACTGGTGAGAGACCCGGCGGCGCTCCAAAGGCGCCGGCCAAGATCGGATATCCCTCCTTTCTGAGCCCGCACGCGTCGCCTATTGCGTTGCATGGCAAGCGCCTTTTCGTGGTGAACACCCCTTCCGATACGGTTGATGTGATCGACATCAAATCCCGCAAGATTGTTGCACGGATCGACGTCGGGATCGATCCGGTGGGGATCGCAGTGCGGCCGGATGGTAAGGAAATCTGGGTCACCAATCATGTTTCGGATTCTGTGAGCATCATCGATACCGCCCCGAGGAGTCCGACTTACCTGCGGGTGATCGCAACCGTGCAGGACTTCAACCCCCTGAGCAAGGCGACCCGGTTTGACGAACCGGTAGGCGTCGCCTTCGCAAGCAATGAGAAAGCGTATGTCGCCCTCTCCTCCGAAAACAAGATCGCGGTCGTCAATGTAACCACCCGCAAGGTCGAGAAACGACTTTCAATCACAGCGCAGGATCCACGCGCCATCGTGGTGCGCGGCGATCGACTCTACGTCATTCCCTTCGAGTCCAACAACAAGACCCAGCTCTCCGGAGGCTACAAGATCGACGGCGAGCTGGTTACCTTCAATGCGCATGAACACTCGATCGCCAACAACAACGTTCTCTCCCTGGGGCACGTCACGGATATCGTCAAACATCCCAAGGTTCCCGATCGCGACTTGTATGTCTTCGACACAAAAACCGACAAGCTTGTCGAAGTGGTCGACACCCTGGGTACCCTGCTCTTCGGCCTCACGGTTGACTCCAAGGGCCGCGTTTTCGTCGCGCAGACCGATGCCCGGAATGACGCCAACGGACGCTCCGGCACGAAGAAGCACGGTCTGGCCGAATTGGAAAACCGCGCGTTCCTGAACCAGATCACCACCGTCACCTTCGATGGCGATTCATCCGGGAAGCCGGAGTTCATCAATCTCGAACCCCTTCCGCCAAACCACCCCAAGCCGGGGAAAGCCCTGGCGACGCCCTTTGCCATCCAGATCAGCGACGACGACTCAACCTTGGTGGTGACTGCAGCGGGCTCGGACCAGGTCTTTACCGTCGATGCCAAGAGCGGCGAGGTGCTCGGCCGGGTGACGGTTGACGCGGTCCCACGCGGCATTGCGCTGGTGTCGGGCACGGGGGGCAAGCCCTCACACGCATGGGTCCTGAACGCGGTCGCCAATACCGTTTCCCTCGTTGATCTTTCCAACTCCGCCAATCTGAAGGTCAGAGCGACCATTGCCTTGCGCGATCCAACCCATGCCGCGTTCAAGCGAGGGCGCATCGCCTTCAACAAGGCGGCCGGCTCCACCACGGGGACCTTCGCCTGCGCAGGCTGTCATCCAGACGGTCACACCGACCAATTGCTCTGGGTCTTGAACACTCCGATCGTCACCGGCGGCAACCAAATCATGCCGCGTTCCACCATGCCGGTGCGTGGACTCCGAGACACCGCTCCCTTTCACTGGGACGGCATTCCCGGTGACCCGTATGGCGGAAACAACAGTGCCAACACCCGGCGACACGTTGCACCGAACAGCAGCGTGGACGTGCCGGAAAGCTCGACCCGCCACCTGATCGACGGCGGTCTTGCCAGCACCATGGCGATGGTGGGCGACACCACCAAGAACGACGAAGGAAAAGCCGGAGCACTGAGCGCCGCGGAACGGGACGACATGGCCAAGTTCCTCCTCAACGTCACCTATCCCCCGGCCCAAAGGCGCTCCTACACCAACGTCTTGTCGAAGAAGGCCGCCACTGGATTCGAACTGTTTCATATCAAGGGCGATGTGGGGGGAACCCCGGGCGCCAATCACTGTGGTGATTGTCATCGCATGCCGTTCTGGGTCAGCACCAACACGCCGGGGACAGGGATGGACGCCCCGACTTGGCGAGGCGCCTACGACCGATTTCTGATCCTGCCGCAGGGGCGCCTCAACATCATCGACTTCGACTTCTATCGGCGCGTCGCTGAGGAGGGAATTCCCGAGCGCCGGGTGTGGCAGTTCTCGTGGGGCGGCCGCCGGGCCTTCGACCCGGTATGGGATATGGTCCTGGAAGGAAGCACCGGGTTTTCCGGTTCCTTTGCCCGCCAGCTCACCCTCAACAAATCGACAGCACGCGAAAAGTTGACGGAGGACCTGCTGGATGCCCTGGAGCATTCCTCCAGCGAAGGCGGCGTTGTGCTCCAGGTCGAAGGGGTCTTCCTCGGCAGGGCGAAATCGACGCCCGTGAAACTGCAGTTCGATGCGCAGTTCAACGGGGGAACCTATGTGGAGAACGACGGCCAGCGCAGGCCAATTTCCCGGGAAAAGTTGGTGTCGATGGCGTCCGAAGGCAAGTTTATCGGAACCTTCACCGGGCGGCATGGAGCCAATGCCGACTTTGACCACCCGCAGCCCGCCCTTTGGACTCTTGGCTCGATTCACGAGCAACGAGGCCGTCAGGACTTCCCCATCCTGATTGGGGACCAGAGGACCATGACGATCAGTGGAAGACACATCCGTGAAGGCGCAAACATCATCGTCGATGGAAGGAAAGTTGCGGGCACGCTCAGCATCCAGAGAGACGAACGGGTCGAGATCGGACTGGATTCATTGCCCTCGGCCGGGATGCACTTCCTCCAGGTCCAGAACCCTGGTGGATTGTTCAGCAACGATTTCATCTTTCATGTCGTCGAGAATGAAGAGAGTGCCGCCGCCTTGCGGAATGACGCAAACCCCGGCCGCATCCGTGACTCCTTGGCGCAAGCCATCGAGCGAGGCGATCTGAAGGAAACCAAGAGACTGCTTGGAGCCGGAGCGCCGCTGAACGCACGGCGCATCCGCGATGGCGGGATGACCCCGCTCAGCACCGCGGTGTTTCACGGACGGATGGAGATCGCCAAGTATCTCGTTGGTGAGCGAAAGGCCAGTGTCTCCTATCACAACCGGGACGGCAATACCCCGCTCCACCTCGCCGCCTTCCTGTGCCGGACAGAAATGGTCGACTACCTGTTGGAACATGACGCTTCGCTTAGCAAGAAGAGCGACCGGGGAGAGACCCCCGTTGATGTTGTTTCCTCCGATTGGAACGACGGCTTGGGTCGCTTCTACCAGTCGATCAGTGACGGCGCCAATCTCGGACTGGACCTCGAGGAAATCCAGCGACTCCGTCCCAAGATTGCCAAGCAGCTCCGTGATCACGCTGCCGCAGCGTCAACGCAATAGGATCAGATCTCACTTCAGCGGTGAGAATGCCATCGGCTTGAGATAGAGGCGCTCGGGCGGATGGCCGAGAAACTTGCCCTCAAGCTGTGATTCCCTCGCAACCTTCCGCCATTCAGGATCGTTGCTGAACGCTTTCCAATTTGCATCCGCCTGCGCCCGGCTGGCGTGGTGGATGAGGTAGATCAGGGTGTGGGCAGAGCCGGGTCGGTCGAAGGGTGTCCAGTAAGCGATGCTCTTCATGCCATGCTTCTTGAAGAGACGCGTGGTGTGATCGCGGAAACGGGAATTGAGCGCGGGGAGTTTCCCGGGGTTGGCCAGGCAGGTTCGCAGCTCATAGACGCCACCGGGTTGCTCGATGAGGTCGCGGGCCGCGGAGGAATAGTCGTTGGCCGTCATAAATATGCTCGTCGGCTTCTCGGAAAGCAGGCCTCGGAACTCGGGTTGGTCGAGCAAGGCAT
>JAYGGC010000096.1:0-52315 GCA_046581525.1 Roseibacillus sp.
ATCCGGAGCCCCCATCCGAATCCAGTCCTCGAAGTTCTTGATGATGACATTGGCGAGCTTCGGCGCCTTCGCCGGCATCGGCTCATAGTCGTCATCCTCGTGACGGAGAGCCTTGATCAGCGGGCTGTTTTCGGGATCACCAGGAATGATCACCTTCGACTCCAGGATCGGGGTGCGATAATCGAGCGCGAGCTTGCCCTTCTTCTTGTCGACGCTGTTGTGGCACTGGTAACAATTCTCCGCGAGAATGGGACGAATCTTCTTCTCGAAGAACTCCGCCTCTTCCGAAGTGATTTGCTCGGCCAGGACCGGTGCCCAACTGAGCAGACCCGCGACGAGGGAGAATTGGAGAACGGTGAATCGTGGTAGCATGGCGAGGACGCAGGGATATGATCAACTCGCTACTCCCTTGCCAAGAACGGACCATCGATGCGACTTCCTCCGTCCTCTCGCGCCCCTTGATTCAAAGGATTTCCGAGGCGCCATCACCCGAATGTGATCGCATCAACGTCCACCACTTTCGCTTCCCTCCTCAGGGAATGGAGAGTGTCACCACGATGCGCAGGAAGCGGGCGCTCGCGGAGCTCGCGAGCTCAAGGAAGCGCCAGCGCTCGCGGACGCGGCCATCGGACTCGACCACCGGAGCGGCAGCTTCAATTTCGCCAGGGGGGACATTCGTCCAGCTATCCAGACCGGAACTCACCTGCAGCGTGTAGATCACGGGAAGTTGAAAACGCGAGCGCCGGAACTCCATGACCAGGTAGTTGCTGTCGCCAATCCGGGTGCGCCCTACGGAAGGAAGGTTCCCGGCTGAATCGTGGACCAGGGGATCAGAGCCCAGGGCGAACTCTCCGAAATTGTTGAGATTGTCCCCGTCCGGATTCGCGAGAGCTCCGGAGATTGCAGGATTGCCTGCCTGGGCCGCATCGAAGGTGAAATCAGTCCATCGCCCGTAATCGAAAACCAGGCCGTCGCCCCCGAGTTCTCCCCCGAAGGAGGGCGAACAGATCCAGTTGGCCGGATCATCATGATCGGGCGCGGTGTCGGGCGAGGCGAGAAGCAAGGAATGCCCGGGCCCATCCGCACAGTCCGGCCAGGGAGCGACATCGAGATAACTCATCCTGTGCAGAGTCTGTACGGTCGATCCCTCCAGGCTCAGCGTCACGGTGTCCTCCCGGTTGGACAGGGCCCCGCCAAACTCTCCCGCGATGCGGCTGTCCATCGCGGTCCCATAGCGCTGCCGGAATGCGGCGAGATCGGCAACCACCAAAACGCGTTCACCCGGAAGGAGGGTGGTCACGTTGCTCCCCGCAAAGGAAAAACTGATCCCGGCCGTGAAGGCCACTTCGTTCAGATCGAGCTCGCTCCCCGAAACGTTTTTCAACTCAACAAACTCGAAATCATCCTGGTTGCTGAAGCCCGCCGCCGCCTCGCTCCCGCTGACATCGGCGGGATGATACATCATCTCGGAGATGACCAGTGTGCTCGAGTCGGGAGCGACCAAGCCAAACTCAAACTCCGCTTCCGTCAAGGCGCTCCAGGTCGCGGTGGCCGACTCGTAGGCCCTGGATTTCACGAGGATCCGTGAGGCGTTCAGGGCAACCGGCGTCCCGTAGGTGGCGACCCCCGCACTGATCGCGCCCCCCGGAACTCGCGGATCGGAGCCATCGAGGGTATAGTGGATGACCTTGCCCGGTTCGGCAGACATCGTGAGCTGGAAACCGGCCGCAATCTCGCCCCCATGCTGGTTGTAGATGGGCGGTGCAACCGCCGGCCAGAACCCGTGATCGGCGAGGTAGGTTCGAGTGGGCCCCAGGAGATAAGCACGGCGCCCCGTGTTGGGGGCGGTCCAGGTGTTGTAGAAGGCAATGTTGGGTGACTCCCCGTGGACGAAGCTCAGGATCGCCTGGAACTCGCGGCGCAACAGCAACACATGCAAGCGCAGGCGGGAACCGGAAGTGCGGTCGTCGAGCACACCGCCATTGAACATGTGCTTGTGAACCCGGTCGGCAAAGGTAAGCCGCCACTCCGGACTGGTAATGAGACGCTTGAACAGATTGGAAAGCGGATTGGTCTTGTTGAGGAGGTCGACCAGAATCGAGTTTCGGGAGGCTGGGAAGTTTGAGTTGTGACCGAAGGTCCCTTCCGCGTCCCAGATATACAGTCGGTACTTCCCTTCCGCCGTGCGTTCGCGGGCACCCACCCAGTTGTTCTGCGGCCAGTCCCAGGTCGTGCCGTAGATGTTGAGGAGGAAGTAGTCCGCCATGTTGATTGGATCAAGGAAAGCCTCAGCCGCCTGCCAGCTCGCGATGTTCGTGAGGTTCCGATTCAGGAACACCATCATCCGGTCCCAGATCCTGGAGTCCCCGTTCGGAAAGTCCCCGACCTGGCGGACGTCCCATTCCTCGTTGCCCCCGTGATGCGCCTGCATGAAGGGTTCCCGCAGGCGCTCAGTCATGTTGAAGAACCCCTTGAAGGAGCCGTTGATGTAGAGGGTGTTGGTGATGCCCACGCTGCTCTCCTGCCCCATTTCGGAGTAAAGCCGCCGCATCAGTTCGTCGCGGATCCACGGGTTGCGGATGTCGTTCTTTCCCGCCCGAATGCGCAGCTGCTCGAAACTGGTGGCGGGATAGGTCTCTCCGAGCCAGGGATAGTCGAGGCTCGACTCGCCGTAGTCGTTGCGGAAGTAGAGATTAAAGGACGGCTTCTGCTGGCCGCTGCTCGGCCACGGAGACGAGTGGACATTGTCGAGACGGAGGCGGGGACGCGAGTAACTGCTGGCGGCCAGCCTGACTCCGGCGTCCTCGCGAAACCCGGGCGTGCCGTCTGCGTGATAAAACTCGAGACGAACCGGACGCTCATACTGAATGCCGCGATTGATCGGAATGTTGTAGGAATTGATCCCGTTCGGCCGCCAGAGGTTGCTGACGTAATTGCCGCCTTCGATCGACATGATTCCGTGTGGCTTGTAAAAGGTCTCTTCCTCCTCCCCGGTGAAAATGAGGGCCGGAATCGACTGGATCCGTCGATCCTGGTTGATCAGGTAGGTGTGACTCTTGGACTTGGAAGGGATCTGCCCGCTCTTGTAGGCGCGAGCCCACACTACCCGTCCCGTCTTGTTGTTGAGCGGGGTGAGGGTGAGCGGGAGGGTGTAGATCGTGCCGTTGGTCTCCGTCGGTTCGCTTGCATCCAAGGTGTAGCGGATCGTTGCGCCCGGAGTGGAACTGGTCAGCGTGAGCGTGACAGTTGAGCTGTAGAATCCTCCCTTTTGATCGAAGTCCGGGGCATCCACGCGATCGGACAAGGCCGGGCCAATGTTGGCAGCGCCCGGGGTCGCGTTTTCAAGGTAGCCATAGGTGGCGCTGACGGGATCCCAACCGTAGGAATGGGTCGGATACTGGGGGGGAAAGCCGCCCGGAAACTCCGATTGAAGGACGCCCGTCGCGTCGGACAGACTGAGGGCCTCCCCTCCCGCGGAAAGCTTGAAGCCGCAGTGGAGGTGCGTCGTGAATCCGTTGAGTTCTTCGCGACCGTCCGCGATGACCAGCAGGCGACCACCCGCGCCAAGAAAGGTGCCCGCCGGGAACTTCCACTTCAGCGGATTTGCGACCTCATCGCTGAGGCCCCAGCCGGACAAGTCGACCCCGAGGGGGCCCGCGTTGTGCAACTCGATCCAGTCTTCAAACTCCGGAGCAGGCAAGGCCACCACCACTGCGGGATCATCGAAAACCAGCGAGGGATCGAACACCCCACCGGACGGGGACAGCACTCCCGGAAACCATTCACAGGGGGCCCCGCTGTTGATGAAGGAGGCCCCCGGGGCGCTGAGGATGGTATCAAGCTTCAAATTGCCGGATTCCGGAAGGACGTTGTGCACCTCCACCGCAAGAACATTGTCGCCGGTCCGCAGGAGCTGGTTCGATGGACCGATCGGAAAGTTGATGCCGCTCCCATTCGCAGCGCGAGCCTGGTAAGCAACCTGGTCGGCGTAGAGGTAGGCCCCGGGAGCGCCTGCGTTTCCTCGGGCCACTTCCACTCCATTCAAGTACGCGATGAAGGCGTCATCAAAATTTACCTGGAGAGAAAGCGTGCCGAACATCCCGGCCTGTGCGGCGGTAGCCTGGAACTCCTGGCGGACATAAAGCGTCGGCGTCACCCTCCGGACATCGGCCCGAACGTCGGTCGCAAGTCCGCCGTAACCGAATCCGATCGGGGTCCGACCGGTCTTCCAGAACACGGTGTCGAACTGCAGTTCCCACCACTGGGCCCCGCCCCCGAGATGGGCCACTCCGTTGCTGTTTCGGGTCAGGAGACGCTCGCTGGACGACGCCCCAATCTCATTGAGCCGGACTTGCCCGTGTGCACTCGAATACGCGAGCATGGCTGCCATCAGGAAGGTGGAAGTCCGGGTTGATATCGTTGCTAACATCCAGGGGTTTGAGGGTTGTCCCTGCGCACGTTTCTGCCTGCAGGATCTGCCAGATTTGCACACTCCGCGGCGAATGCAATCACCCGTGAATTCTCCCTGCCCCGACCTGGCAAGTCAGGAAGGCGGCGAGTGGCCGAGGAACCTCATGTGCTAAGCGAGAAGCTCCCGAACCACCCGGGCATCGCTCTCCTCCACCAGTCGGATATCACGCGGCCCGGTCCGGAATTTCAGCTCGCGGTGATCCAATCCGAACTGATGCAGAATCGTCGCGAGCCAATCGTAGTGATTGACGATCCCCTCCACCGCGTGGTGCGAAAAGTCGTCGGTGACCCCGTGGACGTATCCCCCGCGGAATCCTCCGCCGGCCACCCACTGACTGAATCCGTAAGTGTTGTGATCGCGTCCCACTTTGTCGCGAGCCGTGACTCCACTGCGAAATTGAATCACCGGCAGACGCCCCATCTCCCCGCCCCAATGCACGATGGTGCTGTCGAGCAAGCCGTGCTGCTTGAGATCCTGCACCAGCGCAGCGGCGGGCTGATCGATCTCCGCACAACGGTCCGGCAACGCGGTCTGGATCGATCCGTGGTGATCCCAGTTCTGCCCGGCACAGAAGATCTGCACAAAGCGCACACCGCGTTCCACCAGTCGGCGGGCAATCAGGCAGCGGGTCCCGTAGTCCCTGGTCTTGTCCTGATCGATGCCGTACATCCGCTTGGTTGCCTCCGACTCCTTGGAAATATCGAATGCTTCCTTGGCGGCCCCCTGCATCCGGGCGGCCAATCCGTAACTCGCCAGGCGCGCCTCCAGTTCGTTCTCCCCAGGATGTTTCGCGGCATGCTCCCGATTGAATTTCTCCAGAAGATCGAGTTGCGCCTTTCGCGGCTCGCCCCGCAAATGAGCGGGCGATTCGAGATTGAAGAGGCGCGGTTCCGTCGAGCGCACCACCGTTCCCTGGAAAATTGAAGGCAACTTGCCCTGGCTCCAGTTCTCGTTGCCCTCCTGCGGATAGCCCCGCGGATCGGTGAGAGCCACGTAGGCAGGCAGATCCTGCGTCTCACTCCCCAGCGCATTGAGCAACCAACTTCCCAGCACCGGCCTGCCATGAACCGGCCTTCCGGTGGTGAGCGCGAAGTTCGAGGGCACATGATTATTAGAGCCCGTTCTCATCGAACGGATCAGCGTGATCTCGTCTGCGATCGAGCCCAGGTGCGGAAGCAACTCGGACAGTTCCATCCCGCACTCACCGTAGCGCTTGAACTTCCAGAGCGGTCCCATGATCTCACGGCTCGCCTGCGCCGCGTTGTCCCACTTGATCTTTCCTGCAAAGTCCTGACCGTTTCGCTTTACCAACTCGGGCTTGAAATCGAAGAGGTCGATCTGGCTCGGACCGCCCAACATATACATCGAGATCATCGCATGCGCCTTCGCTTCATGCAGCGGCGCCTTGGGCGACAAGTCATGGATGGTGGGCTCGAGTTCTGGTTTCTCGAGGGCCGTCCTCGGCTCTGCAGCGAGCAGCCCGTCCTGCTTCAGGAGCCACGAAGCCGCCACCCCTCCGAGGCCGAAGGAGGAAAGGCGGAGCCAGTTACGGCGAGTGGGGAGAGTTGGGTCCATGAGTTCAGGCAGAAGCTAGCGGGGCGTTAAGGGTGAAAGAAATCTCTAATCAACATAGACAAACCGGTTGGATGCCAGGAGGACCTGGCACAGCGACGCGAGAGCACCATGCCCGGCGTCGACCTTGGGATCCTGCCTGGCGAAGCGAGTTCGTTGCTCGGCGAGATAGGACTCGCAGGACTGGAACTCGCCGGGCGTGGGCGGTTCGGCAAAAAGGAGTAGAAACAGGTTCGAGAGCTGCACCGAGGTAAACTCTGACTGCTCCGCCAGAGACTTCGCCAGGGTCTCCGCGTGGTCCACAAGCTCTCGGTCGTTGAGAAACCAGAGTGCCTGCGTCGCGACCGTCGTTTGCCGACGTTGAGTGCAGTTCGGAGTCATCACCGGCTGATCAAAGGTCTCCAGCATGTTCAACGGAAGGCGCCGTTGCACCTCCACGAAGACGCTGCGGCGATTCTTGTCTCCACCAAGGACGGCCTTTCCCTCCTCATTCGCGCTGACCGGACTGGAAGGTCCGCCGATCTTCGCGTTCAGTTTTCCCGTCACTGAGAGAAGCGCATCGCGAATGGCCTCCGCTTCCAGGCGGCGCATGTTGGCGCGGCCGAGCAATGCGTTCTCAGGGTCGATCTTGTCCTGCTCCCCGCGCCGCTGTGAACGCTGCTGATAGGTTCTCGTGAGGAGGATCATGCGCTGAAGCCGTTTCAGGTTCCAGCCGCCCTCGACAAAGTCGGCCGCCAGCCAATCCAACAATTCTGGATGGGACGGTTTCTCTCCAGCCACCCCGAAGTCGCCGGGCGTCGCCACCAGGCCGCGCCCGAAATGGTGCATCCACACCCGATTGACAAAGACCCTCGCGGTCAAGGGATGCGAGCCGTCCGTGAGTTGACGCGCGTAGGCCAGGCGACGCCCCGTGGTCTTGAGAGACTCCACATTTCCCGGCAGCTTCACCTCCGGCCGGTTTCGTCGCAATACCATGAGCTCCGCCGGCATCACCACTTCCCGGGGACTCTCCGGGTCACCGCGAAAAAAGACCTTGCTCACCGGCACCTCCCCGCCGGGCTCCGTCGTCACCATCACCATTCGCAGCGGCGGCTTCTTTGCACGCACGGCCGCGACCTTCTTCTTCTCCTCCTCGAACTTCCGGTGCGCCTTGCCATCGTACTCCACGAGCTGCCCAAGAATGAAATCCACCGTCTTCACCATGGGATAGGTTTCGAGGAGGACCTTCTGCTCTTCGCTGCGTTTATTGGGATCAACCAGCACCGCTGCCCGCGTCGCCTCACGCACGTCCTCCGGCACATCGGCCAACTTCTTTTCCAGGATCTCTCCACCGTGCGCGCGCCGCCGCGCCTCGAGATCGTCCTGCTGCTTCTTGGCCTCCGCCTCAATGGTCGCCCTCTCCTCCTGCACCTTCGCGGCCGTCATGTCGATCAAGCGGCTCTCCGGTTGCTTCCAATTTGACAGCGGAAAGGCCGGATCAAACACCGCGCGAAAGCGGTAGTAATCTTCGATCCCAATCGGATCGTACTTGTGATCATGGCACTGCGCGCAACCCACCGTGATACCCAGCAAACTCGTGCTCACCACCTGAATCGAGCCCGCCACCGCCGCGTTGCGATCGGTCAAACTGTTGTTCTGCTGGGTTGCATCGGGGGCCATCCGCAGAAATCCCGTCGCGGTGAGAAGTTCCAGGTGGCGCGCGTCCTCAACGTCCACCACACCCTCGATCAACTCGTCGCCGGCCAATTGCTCGATGATGAACTCGTTGATCGGCTTGTTCTTGTTGAAGGCCTCGATGATGTAGTCGCGGTAGCGCCAGGCATGAGCCCGCTTCGGATCATTGAGGGCCATGCCGTCGGACTCGGCATAGCCGGCGGTGTCCAACCAATGCCGCGCCCAGCGGACCCCGTAGTGCGGAGAGGCAAGCAAGCGATCCGCCATGCGCTGGTAGGCTCCCGGAGCGGCATCGTCCACGAAAGCCTGCACCTCTTGCGGAGTGGGAGGCAGTCCTGTCACGCCAAAACTCACTCTGCGGATCAGCGTCCTCCGGTCCGCGCGCTCTGCAAATCCCAACCCCTTCCCCTGCAATCGATCGAGCACGAATGCATCGATCGGGTTGGCTTCCCCTGCCGGGAGGTCAACCTTCGCTACCGGCTGAAATGCCCAGTGCTCGAGCTCTTCCAAGGTGAAGCGCGCGTCCTCCACGTTCTCGGGCTCCGGCCGTGCGGTCTTCGCTCCCTGGGCAATCCACTTGCGAATGACCTCCTTCTTCTCGGAGGAGAGCTTCTTTTCCCCCTTCGGCATCTTGTCCGCCGCCAGCTTCCCCCACAGCAGGCTCGCGCCCGGGTCCCCCGGCACCAGCACCGCACCCGACTCACCCCCAACCATCATCAACCGCACGAGCCGCACATCGAGTCCTCCCTTCTTCTCGTCCTCCTCGCCGTGACATTGGAA
The DNA here is from genome assembly GCA_046581525.1 of Roseibacillus sp. GTDB lineage: Bacteria > Verrucomicrobiota > Verrucomicrobiia > Verrucomicrobiales > Akkermansiaceae > Roseibacillus_B. The sequence goes on from JAYGGC010000096.1 coordinate 8,498, forward strand.
GCAGGCCGCCTTGAGGATCGGCCGCACATCGGACTCAAAGACAAGCTCTCCCGCCGCGAGGCGCGAACTCAACGCCAGGCACACCCACAGCGTGCTCCAGAGCATCGTCAGCGACAGCCCCCTCATCTCCCCCTATACAGGGGTTTGCAGCTCGATTTGTCGATCTCCTTCCCGCCCGCTTCCACCGGATCAGATCTCAGCAAATCGAAAAAGAATGAATGGGCGGAAGGTATGATCGCTGCGGCATCGTAGCCGTTTTGACATGAAGAACGCCCTGACCCTGACATTCATCCTCGCCGGCAGTTGCTGGCTCTCCGCCCAGGAGAAAAAGGCCCCCGCGCCGTCCAGTCCGACCACTCACGCCAACGTTTCCTACGGTCCGCACAAGGCCAACGTCCTCGACATCTGGATCGCTGAAGGCGACGGACCGCACCCGCTGCACGTCTACATCCACGGCGGAGGCTGGATCGGCGGCGACAAAGCCAGGAAGGGTAATCCGCAGAATGCCTGGCTCGCGAAGGGCATTTCCTACGCCGCCATCAACTACCGCCACACTCCCGAGGCCTCGCTGCCCGCGCCGGTTCACGATGCGGCGCGCGCAATTCAGTTCATTCGCGCCAAGGCCAAGGAGTGGAAGGTGGACAAGAACCGAATCTGCCTGAGCGGCGGCAGCGCGGGCGCTTGCACCTCGATGTGGCTGCTCTGTCATGACGACCTCGCCGACCCCAAGGCCAAAGACCCCGTGCTCCGCGAGTCGACCCGCGTCTCCGGCGCCGCGGTCGCCGGCGGTCAGACCTCCATCGATCCCAAGCAAATTGAACCGTGGCTTGGACCGATGGTGCTTCAGCATCGCATGATCAACATGGCGGTCGGCGAACCGACGATCGAAGGCGCTCTCAAGAACTACGAAAAACACAAGGCGCTCTATGTCGAGTTTTCCTCCTACAACCATGTGAGCAAAGACGATCCGCCCTTGTTCATGAGCTACGGCGGCGACATGACCTTGCCTTCCAAGAACGCCGGCCACGGAATCCACCATCCGGTCTACGGTGTCAAAATGAAGGAACAGGCCGATCGCGTCGGCATGGAGTGTCACCTCCTGATCGGCAACGGGACGGTGTCCAAATCCAAGAAATACAAGAACGCCAACGAGTTCATCGAGGCGATTCTGCTGGGCAACTAGCCGAGAATCTCCTTCCGCACTTTCCCCTCGTCGGTCGGCCCGATGAGACGAGAGTTCAGCCCGCTGCGCATGACCCCAAACCTGAAGGGATCAAGGCCGAGCTGGTGAAGGATGGTCGCCTGCAGGTCCCGCACACTCATCGGATTCTCAGTCGGGTAGTAACCGATCTCATCGGTGGCCCCGAAGTTGAGCCCACCCTTGATGCCTCCGCCCGCCATCCACATCGTGAAGGCGAAGGGATGGTGATCGCGGCCGATAAATTTTCCGTAGCGCCCACCTCGGTTCTCCCGCATGGGGGTCCGTCCAAATTCTCCGCCCCATACCACCAGGGTCTCCTCCAGAAGCCCGCGTTGCTTCAGGTCCCGGATCAGGGCCGCTATCGGCCGATCGATCTGCCGCGTCTTCACCGGCAGGTGGGTCTTCATATCCTCGGGCTGGGAGGAACCATGGTGATCCCAGCCCCAATCGTAAAGCTGGACGAAGCGCACCCCTGATTCGACCAGGCGTCGCGCGAGGAGGCAGTTGTTGGCGAAGCTCGGATCGTCCGCGGTGGCGAGCGGCTTGTCGCCCACCGACTTCATGTCAGCGGTCGACTTCACGCCTGGCTTGGCGCCGTACATCTCGAGGATGTGCTTCGATTCGCGCGAGATGTCCATCACCACCGCAGCTTCGGTTTGCATGCGATAGGTCAGCTCGTACTGCGCGATGCGCGAAATTGTTTCGGGATCGCCGATGGCGCGATGCTGAATCTCGTTCAACTCGCGCAAGGCATCGAGTTGCCGCCGGCGCGTGGCACGATCGAGTCCTTCCGGGTTGGCGAGATACAAGACCGGATCGCCCGTGTTGCGACACTGCGTGCCTTGGTAGACGCTCGGCAGGTATCCGCTCCCCCACACGCTCTTTCCGGCGCTGGGCGTCCGGCCCCCCGAGGCCAGGACCACGAATCCCGGCAGGTTCTCGTTCTCCGAACCGAGTCCGTAGGTCACCCACGATCCCATCGAGGGAGCTCCAAAGCGCGGATCTCCGGTGTGCAACAGCAACTGCGCCGGCGAGTGGTTGAACTGGGTGGTGAACATCGAGCGAATCACGCACAACTCGTCCGCCACCGTCGAGAGATTCGGCAAAAGCTCGCTCATCCACGTGCCCGCTTCCCCGTGTTGCTTGAACTCGAAGAGCGGCCCCAGCATGACCGGATTCTTGCCCGGCTGAATGAAGGCAAAGCGCTTCCCTTCCAGGAATTCCTTGGGACACACCTGGCCGTCGTGCTTCTTCAGCTCGGGCTTGTAATCAAAGAGCTCCAACTGGGTGGGCGAACCCGCCATGTGAAGATAGATGATGTTCTTCGCCTTGGCCGGCAGCCGCCCCTTGCGTGGCGCGAGTGGATTGGGCGCACCCTCCGCTTGCGCGAGGTCGCCCATCATGGTTCCCAGCGCGGCTCCGCCCAGTCCGATCCCGCAACGACTCAGAAAGTGCCGCCGTGTGAGTGCCTCCAGATGGCGTTCGTGTTCAGTCATCGCTCTATCCTTTGGTGAGGATTTCATCCATGTTGAGCAAGACGTTGGCAACTACCGTCAAGGCCGCCAGGTCAGTTAGGTTCATTCCCTCCGGGAGCGGTCCCAGGGGCTTGGTGGCCATCGCGAGCGCGGCACTCTCGTTCTTCTGGTAGTGCTCCCGCTGGTCCAGGAAAAGCTTCAGCAGTGGAGCCAGCTCAACCGGCCCAATCGGGCGACCGGTCACCAACTCAAAGGCAAATTGCAGACGGGCGACGAAATTGGGATCGGGACTCTCGGAGACAACCCGCCGCGCCAGCGCCTGCGCGGCCTCCGTATAGACGGGATCATTGAGGGTCACCAAGGCCGCGGTGGTCGTATTGGTACGAATCCTCCGCGGCAGGCAGACCTCACCACTCCCGGCATCCATCAAGAGAAAGGAGGGATAGGCCGAGGTGCGCCGGGCAAAAGTGTAGAGCCCGCGGCGATGGCGATCCTCCCCCTTGCTCGTCACCCACTTGCTGCCATTGTAAACCGTCTTCCAAATCCCCTCGGGCTGCAGTGGCATCACGGGCGGACCGTAGATCTTGCGGCTCAAGAGTCCGCTCACCGCCAGGGCCTGGTCGCGAATCATCTCGGCCTCCAACCGGAAACGGGGTCCCCGCGCCAGCAACCGATTTCGTGGATCAACCTTCAGCACTTCCGCACGCACCTGCGATGACTGCCGGTAGGTCGCCGACATCACGATCGTCTTGCACAGCTTCTTCAGCGACCACCGGTGCGTATCGCGAAACTCGATCGCCAACCAATCGAGCAATTCCGGATGACTCGGAAGCTCCCCCTGAGTGCCAAAGTCTTCCTCGGTCTCAACCAATCCCACTCCAAACATGCGCGCCCAAATCCGGTTTGCGGTCACTCGGGCCGTCATTGGATTCTCTTCGCTCATCAACCAATGAGCCAACCCGAGCCGGTCCATGGCCCGCCCTTGCGGCATCGGGTGGAAGGCCTCCGGAACTCCCGCGCTCACTTCCGCTCCGGGACTCAGAAAATCACCTTTCACCAGCAAGCGCGTCTTCCTCTTCCGGTTTTGCGCCAACTCCTGCATGATCGGCACCGCCGGTGGCTTCATGGCCTGTGCCTTCTGCTCCAGCTGCTTCTCCAACTCCGCAAGCTCCTTCGCAATCTCCTCCTTGTTCTTCGTCGCCCCCGCGAGTTTCTTCCGCTCCGCTGCGATCAGGCCCACCAAATCCTTGTGGGCAGCATAGTGGACCGGCGAGGGCAGGGCGCGTTTGGGCTCGTCGCTGGCCCGATCGGCATCCGCAGTCTGATTGAGGAAGTCAAAGAGTTGATAATACTCCGTCTGGGAAATCGGATCGTACTTGTGCGAGTGGCACTTCGCGCAACCCACCGAAAGCCCGAGCCAGATCAAGCCGGTGGTGTCCACCCGGTCCTTTACCGCCGCCACGCGAAACTCCTCATCCGTCGTTCCCCCTTCCGTGTTCGTCATCGTGTTGCGGTGAAAGACCGTGGCCAGGACCTGCTGCGAAGTCGCACCCGGCAGCAAATCGCCCGCCAGTTGCTCAATCGTGAACTGATCGTAGGGCATGTCCTCATTCAGCGCCCCAATCACCCAATCGCGCCACGGCCATACCGTGCGATGATTATCCTTTTCGTATCCCTGGGTGTCCGCGTAGCGAGCGAGGTCCATCCACATGCGCGCCCAGCGTTCACCGTAATGCGGCGAGGCGAGCACACGATCCACCAACTTCTCGTAGGCATCCTCTGACTTGTCGTTGAGAAACTCGGCAATCTGCTCCCGCGTCGGCGGCAGGCCCGTCAGATCAAAACTCAACCGGCGAATCAAGACGTGGCGGTCCGCCTCAATCATCGGACCAAGGTGCGCATCTTCCAATCTCCTGAGCACGAAGTGATCGACCGCATTCTTCGGCCAGTCCTTCGCCTTTACCTTCGGCAACGCCGGCCTGGTCGGCTTCACAAAAGCCCAGTGCGCTTCGTACTTCGCACCCGCATCGATCCAATCTTTCAGCAGGGCGATCTCGGCCGCGCTCAATTCATGATCGGAATCTTCCGGCGGCATCCGCTCCTCGGGATCATCATGGGTGATCCGCGCATACAATTCACTCTCCCCACTCTTCCCCGGAACCACCGCTGCCACGCCCTTTCGCTTGGCCACCGCTCCTTCCCGCGTGTCCAGCCGGAGCTTGGCCTTGCGCTTGGCCGCATCGGGTCCGTGACATGCGAAACAGTTCTTCGAGAGCAAGGGACGAATCTGTCGTGAAAAATCAATCTCCTCCCCCCGGCTGCATGGCGCGGCGAGCAGCAGCCAACCCGTCGTCAATATGCCAAGCTTCTTCATCATCAATCGCTTCCGATGGTAGAGCCCCAGCTCGCGGAAGCGATCACATTTGCATGTGACACCAACTCCTCAAGGATGCTGTTCACAATCGCTTCACGACGCGACAAATCCCTTGAGAAACCGCCTCTTCAGCCCAAGGGTGGCACACCGCGAACAGTAGCCAGTCCGGTCATCATGAGCAAACTTCTCCCCAAGATCATGAACAGGATGTCTTCCGTAGTTGCCCTCCTGCTGGTGGCTTGCTGTTTCCTGCCCACCCCTGCCCTCGCAGCCCCGGCCGCCGACGGGATCACCTTTGCAGTGGAATCGAAGAAAATCTACCTCGCCCTCGAAGAGGCGACCAGGCACCTGGGCTGGGAGCCAACGATCGATGAGAAGCGAGACCGGGTGACCCTCAACGGAAAGACTCTCTCCCTGCGCAAGCTCATCGACGGAACCAGGCTGGTGAGTCTCACCGAGTTGGAGAAAGCAGGCGCGACTCTCAGCCCGATCGAAGGCGAAGCCTCCGTGAAGGTTGAACACAACGATCGCTATCTCATTGTGGTCCCCGGGGAGAAGAGGGCCGAGGTGAACCTGGCCACTCAACGCCTTCGGGCCTGGCAAGGCGAGCGCCTGATTCTTGAGACCCGCGTGAGTACCGGCAGGCGCGGACGCACTCCCAGCGGAAGCTTCACAGCAGGCCCCTACAAGGCTCGCCGCCACTACTCCAGCCGCTACAACAACGCCGCCATGCCCTACAGTGTCCAGGTCACCGGAAATTTCTTCATCCATGGCTTCACGTCCGTGCCCAAGTATCCGGCCTCCCACGGCTGTATCCGCGTTCCCCTCACCGAGGGAAATCCCGCCAAGCTCTTTTACGAGTGGGTGAGCAAGGGCACCCCGATCGAGATCGTGAAGAAGTAGGAGGTCCGCACTCCCCAGCACCGGGCCCCCTCTCCTGCCTCGGCCCCTGCCGCGGTTATGCTGGCCCGGACACCGGCGATTGCATACCACCTCAACAATGCCACGCCTGCTGCTCTCAACGCTGCTTCTCGTCTGCCCTCTCCTCCATGCCGACGATGCTGCCATCGTATCGGCCCTCACCTTTCACGTGTCCTTTGACCATGGTCTCGATGCCGACTACGCAAAAGGCGATCCCAAGCTCTACACTTGGATCGATCGCGCAAAGAAGACCTCCAAGGCGGGGCTACACACCAAGGACAAGAGCAAACTCTCACCCGATGGAAAATTCGGCAACGCGATGGAGTTCTTGGCCGGCGATGCTCCGTGGATCTACTTCGCAGCGAAAGACAACCTCGTCTACAACCAGAAAAACTGGAGTGGCAGCGTCTCGCTCTGGCTCAAATGTGATCCGGTTGACGGCCTTGCCAAAGGCTACTGCGATCCCATTCAACTAACGCCCCGTGCCTGGAACGACGCTTCGTTCTTTCTCGACTTCAACAAGGATGGCAAGCCTCGCGACTTCCGCCTCGGTGCCTTTGCCGACAAGGGTGTCTGGAATCCCAAGGGCGATGATGTCCCGGAATCAAAACGCCCTCTTCTCACTTCCAAGGAGCCCAACTTCAGCGCCGACAAATGGACTCACGTCCTCTTCACGTGGGAAGGGTTCAACACCGGCAAGAAGGAAGCCGTCGCAAAACTCTTCCTCGACGGCAAACTCAACGGCACGCTTACCGGTTGGAATCAGCAGTTCACCTGGGCTTCGACTGAAACTTCCCGCCTCCTCCTCGGCCTGCATTATGTCGGGCTATTGGACGAGTTCTCGTGTTTCAATCGCGCGCTCAGCGCAGAAGAAGTGAAGCGAGTGCATGGGTTCGAAAGTGGACTTGGGGCCTTGCTTCCAAAGTAGGCCGGTGGCAGCCACCCCGCAGCCTTCGAGAGCCCACCCACGAAATCCGGGCCGGGGTTTCATTGCGCTACTTCAATCCAGTCTCGATGAACGGCCACATCAGGTCGGGGTAAAAGCGGTGACCCGCCTGCCCCCACTTCAGAGCCATGTGGTCCGGCACGCCTGCCGCCTCGAACACTTCGCGCACCGAGGCCGCCACTTTCTCGACGTCCGCCCGCTTGTGCAGTCCGTCGCTCACTCCATGCACGATGAGAAGATGCCGCGGCGCCACCAATCCACCGAGTTCGGCCCAGTCACCCCAGTGGCGAAGTCCCGGCACGAGGCAACAATCGCAGTGAAAGATGAATCCCTCCGAGCTCGTCAACGAGGTAAAGGAACAACTCGGAATCGCAACGCGGATGCGCTCATCAATCGCGGCGGCATAGGCGGTAAGCACTCCCCCTCCTGAGTTGCCCGTCATCACGATGCGATTCTCATCAACCTGCGGATGCTTCACGGCCCAGTCGAGCAAACGTTGCATGTCCCAGACCCGTTCGGCATTGGGTGTCCGCCCCGCGACGAGGCAATGCATCAATTGAGCCCGGCAGGGACGATTGCCATGACGCCCCTTCGGGTCGGGAACAAGCACTTCGTCCGCCAATCCGCGCGTGGCGGGAGCGATCGCGAGATAGCCACGGAGCACCGCCTGCTCTGCGATGTTCCCCTCTTTCCCCAGGACCTTGTTGCGATGGTTCTCGTCCTTGAAGACTCCCGCATAGGAATGCAGTCCCTTGTTGTCGTGCCCATGCGGACAGAGCATGAGAGGGAAGCGCTCTTTCCCGCCCTTGTTCGGCACGAGGAAATAAAACGGAATGGAGATCCCCGGTTCGGTTTCGATCGAGCACAGCGTCCGGGTGTACTTCTCGTCCACATTCTGCGGAGTTCCCATGGTGACCACCGGCTTGAAGGCAGCAAGTTCCTTCTCCATTCGTGCAAGGCCAGTCACTTCGATCAACTTCGCACGCGCCTCCTTCTGCCATGTGGCAAAGTCCTTTGACTTCTCAAAGGCGTGAGCCTGGTCGCCCTGCTGAATTCGTTTGAGATAGGTTCTCGTTGCCTCGGGATACGCCACGAATGGTTTGTTCTCCTGGGCCTGGAGAGGGACGCTGATGAGAAGGGCAAGCGCGAGGACTCGTTTCATTTCAGCAATTCAACAGAGTCATCTCGATCACGCAAGGGGAAGGAGCAGATGGCTCTCCGCTACTCATCTTCCGCCATGTTCTTGATACGAGATCATCGCCCCTCACGAGGCCTTCTTCTCCAACCCCACCAGTTTCTTCCGAGCGTCCCGGTGCACGTTGGCAAAGCGGCTTGGCCAATTCTTGGCGAGGAGTTTCTCCAGTGAAGCCCGTGCGTCGTCGTAACGTTCGAGGCGGATCTGCACGTCGGCCAGTTTTTGCAGCCCGGTCGGCTCGAGGGCACGGATCTCGGCGACCTGCTCCCAATGGATGGCGGCATCGACCCAGCGGTCCTGCTTCTGCCGAATCTCTGCCAGGAGGGCATGGCCTTCACTCTCGTTGGGCAGGGCCTCCACGATGCTGGTGCGGGCCCGCTCCGCCTCCCCCTTCTGCCCCAATTCCTCGTAGCGCTGGGCGAGCTCCTCGAAGAGCTTGATGTTGCGCGTGCTGAGCTTGGCGGACTCGAGGAGTTGCGCGATGGCGCCCACTTCATCCTTCTTCCTGGTGTAGGCCTCCACCAGTGAACTGTGCGTTTCGGCGTCGTTGGGCTGGGTCGCCACCGCGAGTTTGAGCTGGGTGATCGCTCGGTCGAACTTCTTGCCTGCCAGGTAGGCCACTCCGATCGCCTTGCGCACGATAGGATTCTCCATCCCGCTCTCCGCCACCTCCTTGTCGAGGTACACGACGTATCCATCGAGATCCTTCGATCCCTGCAGGACCTGGACGAGGACCCTGAGCGCGGAGGCGCGGTTGCCGTGATCGGCGTCCCAGCAAATGATCGCCCCGGCCGCCGCGTCTACCGCCCCGGGGGTGTTGCCGAGCTGCTGGTGGGCCCGGGCCAGGGTTTGATAGTAGGTCGAGAGCGTCCCGTCGCCGGCGATCCGGTTCGAGCGCGCCCGCCGGTGCATCGGGATCAACTCCTCGAAGTAAATGACGCAGCGTTGCCAGAGTTCCGAAGCGGCACAGCCGGTTCCCAAGGTCGAGAGGGTGCCCTCGTTCCACCACTTCTTCTCCCTCCAACGCTTCTCGGCTGCATCAAGGGTCGCGACCAGCATCTCCTTGTTGCCGGAGTGGAAGTAGGCATTCATGAGCCGCACGCGGTATGGCAGGGCGTCGGGCCGGAACTCGATGAGGGGCACGAGGTAATTCACGACGTTCTTCCAGCGATGCTCCTGCTCGAGGTACTGGACCAGCAGTGCCCATGCCGTTTCATCGAGCAGCTTGCGCTCATACCCGTCCACCAGGATCTCGATCGAGCGGCCCCGCATCTTCAGGGTCTCGAAGTAACGCGCCACATGGACGATGGTCTGGAGCGAGGTCGCATCCTTCTCGAGAACGTCCTCCGCCACCGCAACGAAATCGTTGAGCTTGGCGGTCCAGAACCTGCTGTTACCACGATGCCAGCAGAGGCTGTTGCGTTGACTGTGGCGCTCGGTCAAACTGCGCCGCAGCTCGCGGGCGGCGATCTTCAGGAGCCGCGGGGCGAGGTCCCCGATCTTGCCACCGGCCTGGTAGCGGTACTCCGTCATCGAGCCGCCATAGCTGCGCCACCCCCCCTGTCGCATCGCGAGGAAAGTGGGCGGTTCCTTTTCGTAGCGGGTGATCAGGAATCGCAGGCCCTCCACCGGATTCACGAGGTGCCGGAGCATCGATCCAATGGTGCTCACCAGGCTCTGATATTTATTGGTTTCAAAGGGCACCTGCTTGTCGAAGTTCCCATAGGCGAACCTCTTTGCGTCTCCGGGCGCATCGCCTAGCTTCATGCGGTAGGCGGTGTGGTAGACGTTCACGAGAGTGTGGAGGATGAGGTAGCGCAGGTTGTGATCGACCGCAGGGAGATCCGCCACAATCAGGCGTTCAGTGTTTCGATAGAGCTCCACGCCGTTCCCGATGGAGACCGTTCCCTTGCCGTGCAAAGTTTCCTGGTAGAGCTTGTACTTGCGATCCACGAGGTAGGAGCGCAACGAACTCACGACCTCGCGACCGAGGTGGCGGAGCAGTTCCTTCTCACCTCGCGCGTATCGATTTGCTTCCACCAGGAAGCCGAGGTAGGTGTGGAGCGCGCCCTGCGCGGTCTGCGGGAGCACTTCCCCGTTCACGCCCCTGGCCTCGGCTTCGCGCAGGACCCCTTCCAGCACGATGAGAGCCTCGTCCTTGCGGCCGTACTTCCAGAGCAACTTGCCGCGCAGGTGGCCGATGATCCTGCGATCCTCCCCGGTTTTCTCATCGCGGTGCAGAACTTCCATCTCGCGGATTTGCTCCTTGGCGAGGGGCTCCTGCGTGATCCTGCCGAGGGCATGGAGGAAGCGCGCCATCTCCTTGCGCTCCCCGTCTTCCCACGCGAGCTTGAAGGCGCGTTTCATGGCCACCAGCGCCTGGGGCACGTGCTGTCCCGGCTGATTGAGAACCTCCGAAGCCTTCCGGCGCACCAACATTTCCAAGAGATCGAGTCCCCGCTGGTCGATGTTGGTCTCGATTCGGCCACGCACCACTAGGAGGTGGGCAAAGATGGAATCCGCGGTGGCCTCGTCCTCGATGTAGTGGTGCACCGAGGTCATCTGTTGCAGGAAGGGATACACCTGCAGGGCGGTGTGCCCGATGATTCCCTCCGGCAGACACTCGAGGAGCCGGAAGTCCTTGGTATAACGGTAGAGGCTGGAGAGCTGCCCCACGTAGTTCGAGGGCCGCTCCGACTTGTGGAAGAGGGTCGTGAACATGGTGACCACTTCCGGATCAAAGTCCTCCGGAACTCCACTCTCGAAACTCTGCCTGATCTGGGAGGTGTGCCGGTAGATCCGCTGGGACACCTGGGACTCGGGCAGCGTCTTGTAAACTCCGAGCAGGGCACGCTCCCGTTTCTTCCTCTCGTCCTTCACGTGATACCAGTCCGCAAGGATCCGATATTCGCGCGATCGTAACTCATCGGCCTTCTCAACGGCCTCGAATTCCGCGATCGCCTTTGCGATCTCGTTGAGTTCGGCGAGGAGATAGCCCAAGCTGACGCGCCACTGGGTGTCGGCTTCGCCCGGCACAATCCACCCTCGCAGCATTGCCTTCAACTGCTCCGGACGATCGAGGGCGACCATCAGGCGGTACTTGCGGCGCTTCCAGGCGTCGTCCTCGGGAGCTTCAACAAGCCCGCGATCGTGCAGGGCGAGAACCCGCTTCACGAGTTGCGCCTCGGCCTTCGGAATCGCCGCGAGGTATTCGAGGGTGTCGAGGAAGCGCCCCAGGAGGTTCCGTTCGTTCAAGGTGCGCTCATCCAGCTTCCCGAGTTGGTCGAAACCCCCGAGATATTCCCAGCAATCGACCGCGATGCCCGTGCTGTCGTGTCCGAGGTAGACGTCGAGATAGTGCCGTTCCGCGAGGAGCCACGGGCGGAAACCGACGTCGATCTCCTTGCGCTGGTCCAACTCCTTCTGGAGGCGCTTCACAAGCAGTTCGCGGATCTCCTTGCGCTTCTCGCGGGAAGCCGCGGCAATTTCGGTCCGGGAGAGCTCTTCTTTCTTCTCCACCTTCGCGTAGAGAATGGTGAATCCGCTCTTGAGCATCCAGTCGTTCAGCTGCATGAGGGCCGCAGCCCGGAAGAGTAAGTCCGAACCGCCCTTTTCGACCTCCCTGACCTGCAGGGAATGCGGACCGATGAGATAAAGGAGATCGAAGGCCTCCTGCTCACGGTCATCCGACCAGGCGGTGGAGGTGGTGAGGTGATTGAAGAGGACGTAGGCATAGCGTCTTCTCTGTTCCTTCGGGCTCTCGCGGTGCTGACGTTGCAGGAACTCGGTGAGGACCTCACCCCCGATGCGATTGCCGAGAATGTTGACGATCACGGGCGCCCACTGGTCACGTTTCGAAATCTCCTTCTCGGCCGCCCAGCGCTCGATGAGCGGATCGACAATCTTCTGCCAGGTCGCCTTCTCGACCGCCGGCTGATTCGCCGAAATCCAGCCCACCAGGCGTCTCACGTCCGCCAGGGGAAGCACGCCCGACTGCTCGACAAGCTGCGCCGCGAATCCGGCACGAAGTTCCCGGATCTCATCGGTGCGGTGAAAACGGGAGTCGCTCATCACGCGCACCGCAAAGTTTGCGTGCGTTTTGCTCGTCGCGAACTTGCGGACCACCTTGGCCAGGCGCTCGTGAAAGCGCGCGTCGACCAACTCGCGATAGTAGTGCCCATATCCAAAGAGGGCGTCGAGGCCACCGTTGAGTCGCGCCTGTGCCGCCGAGTCCAGCCCGTTCCCGTCCCCGTCGACGGCCCCGTCGATCCACTCTTCCACCAAGGCGTGGGCGTCATCGACCTGCCCGAGGCGGATCAAGGTCCCGGCGTAGCGTTGGTAGACCCACCTGAAGGCGAGAGCCGGCTCATCATCGAGCCATTTGGCGAGGTAGGCGCGGATGTCCTTGAAGCGCGCGAGCTTCTCGAGCTGTTGGACATACTGCTGGCGGAACTGTGCGCTCTCCGAGTCGTTCCAGACCTCCCACTCCATGATCCCGTTGATCCAGGCCAGGGCCGCGGGCCCATCACCCGATCCGGAGAGCATATTGGCGTAGTTCGTTTGCGAGTTCGCGTCCCAGTCGTAGGTCGTCGCAATGGCGCTCGCGGCGGAGACCGCTACGGACTGGCGGCCAATATTCTGGAACGACCACATTTGGGCGGTCTCCCACTCCTTGAGGATCCAGGTGTGTGCGGGCTGGCGCTCGTAAACGGGGCGCAGGATCTCGAGCAGGTCATGCTGCTCGTTGGGAGCCATGACGCGGTTGCCCGATGTGCGCAGGTGAGCGGCCAGTCCGTAGTCTCCTTCGCGCTTTTTCCCGGCCAGCTTCCGTGCGGCGGCCATGATCGCAGTCTTCACCTCTTCGTTCCGGCGCTTCATGGAGAGATAGCGCATCTCCAGCCAGCCGAGGCCCGGCTTGCCCGCTGCGATCTCCTGCAGGCGGACGAAGTAGGGATCGACCTTTTCCCATTGCTGGCTGGCGGCGAAGTGTTGCAGCAGAACCAGTTCGCTCTCGAAAGTCGCCCTCTTCTCGAGAGCAAATTGCTTGGCCTCCTCGACGGTCGGAAGTTGACCGTGCAGGAAGATCGCTTTCTCCCGTCCGGTGAGTTCCCTCTTGAAGGCGGCTTTGAATCCGTCCGCATCAAGTGCCTTGATCACCAGCTTGGAGTCGCTGGTGAGCTCGCCCTTGGCGTTGCTCTGCTTCACGCGACGCGCCCACCAGGAGCCCCCCACCTCCACGAAGGCGCTGAACTCGGCGCGACTGCGGAGTTCACCGTCCAGGAATGACTCGCGCTTGAGCAGGACCTTGCGTGCGGTATCGATCAGCAGGCGCACCTCGGTTTTCTGTCCGTGCTGCTCGATCGTGATTGATAACTGGGCCCGGTTCTCGCCCTTGTCTTCCACCACCGCCACGTAGCCCTGGAATTGGTCGACCAGGGAAGTGAAGGAGGAGTCCTCCAGGATCGGGCGGAAGCGCTGTTCTTCCCCCTCGACCGCCTTGCGCAGACGTCCGAGTTGGAACTGCGCATTCAGGACCCCCCGCTCGTGAGCGGAGCACCATTCCATCGGCGCCACTGAACGATCCCCACTAGTGCGATTGAGCCAGCCCGTTCCGCCCAGGAGGTGGCGGCTCTTGGACATCCCCGCCACACGGTCGAAGCGAAGATCGCGCATGGTGGTGTTCACGCGCACTTCCACCCCGGCGCCCTCGAGTGCTGCCAACTTCCCGGTACGCACCAGGCTGTCGGCCAACTCCACCGCATCTTTCGGCCACTTCAACTGGGTGCGATCCGGTTGCGGCCCCGGTAGCCCGACCAGCGCTGGAAAGAGGGACTGGAGGTCCTCGATGTAACTGGCCCTGTACCAGCCCCGGCCTCCATCGTCATAGTAAGCGGCCGAGCGGGTTTGTCCGCTACCATTGGTGCCCCCACCGAGGAAAAGCTCATCCGCGATGCCACTAAAACGACCATCCATATCTTTCCCTTCCTTGCCGGCGCCCATGAGGTAGCCGAAGTTCCCCTGCGCGATCCTGTCCCTGGATCCGGACTGGCGCCATCCGGGTGCCGCAGTGCCCAGGCTCATCGATTTGGACTCGTCCAGAGACCCCCCCAGAAGTGGTAGGCGCTCCTCGTCGAAACTCCGGTCGCCTTCCAGCGAGGAGGGATCATCCTCACCTCCCAGCGCTCCTTCGGGCGCAGGGTCCCCGGGAGGGAGCAACCGCTCGGCAGAGTCTTCGAGTTCAAACTCCTCATTGACCGGCAATGGATTCGCCCGGCCCCGGGAATAGTTGGAGAACCCGTCCATATCCCTTCGCTTCCCGGAGGACACAAAATACCCCTCCGATTTCCCTCCGTAGCCAAAGTGCACATTCGGGGAATGAATTTCCAAAAAGGAGGAAACTGCGGGATTGTAAATCGGGAAGCGGCCCAGCCGCCGCAGCTCGCGCAAGTAGTTGCGCCGCAAGTTGAGCCTCCAAGTGCCCGCCACCTTCAATTGCCGTTGCAGCAACTCGTAGCTCGCATTGTCGCGCCCCTCCGCGAAGAACTTCTCCCCATCCCGCATCTGGAAGCGGCGTTTCACCTTGAAGCGCTCGCGGTCCGCGTCGCTCTCCAGCACGAGGAAGGAGGTGTAGGGAGTCATGATGTGGTACTCCTCGCTGAGCGCGATGATGTCGTCACGCACTTCCGCGGTGCGCCCTTCCTCCAGCAGGGACTCGACGTGCATGCGGGCCCAAAGGCGCGGGATGAAAGAATTGCCGCTCTCGGCGGCGACCAGTGAGACCGGCGAACGAAAGATGACCTTCTTCCCGTCCCTCATCCCGCTCACCACGATCTCGCCCGCCTGCTCCCGGTCCCCGGCCGTCGGAAGGTAGCGACCGATCACGATCTGCTGCTGGCCCCGGGGGAGGTTTGGCAGGTTCTCCGGATAGACCCGCGCGGTCCGCAGGCCCTTGAACTCGATCTGCATGTCGCGCAATCCCGGCGCGCTGATCTCGGTAAGGAGCCGGTTCGCCACCACTGACGGCGTGGCGCTCCCCTCGATCTTGCGCAACGATCCTCCCCCCAGCGAGGCGATGGCCTTCAGGACCGAGGGTTCGAACTTGCTCGACGGCGCGACGGCATGAAAGGTCCCCTTTTTTTCCTGATGAAAGCGCTGGATCCTCTGCGCAAAGGCCACCGGATCGGCGTTGCCTGTGGTAATGACTCCGTCGCCGATGTAGACCACGTGGACGTTCTTGTGCTCGCGCAAATTGACCCGTTGGATAGTTGTGATGAGAGCCTTCTCGAGAGCGCTCCATCCTAGCGAGGGCCTCCTCGATAAGATGTCGCGCCACAGTGCGATGGTGCCGGGACGACTACCTTTCACCCCGGGGATGAGCGTCATCCACTTCACTTCCGTGTCGCACATTGCCAGTTCAAAAGTGTCCTTCTTACCCAGCGAGCCGAGCAGAGCCCCGATCAGGGCGTCTTGGTTGGCGCGCGCGGTGGAGTCCATCGAGCCGGAAGTGTCGGCCAGGACCATGAGGTGGATCGGATCGCTATCGGGCACCAACTCCCGCTCCCAGTTGCCCCCCGCATCCGGCGGCGTGATGAGGGCCATGAAGTACCCGTCCTTCCCGCGCCGATGGGGAATGAGGGTCACCGGCAAACCCGCCTGCCCGGTTTCGATTTCGACCTCGAAGTCGCTCTCCGGGCTGTACTCCTGCGCGGTGAACTCGGCCTGCGCGGAGTTCGACCGGGTGCTGATGCGCGCCTCGTGGGTCGGACAGGTGAACTTCACGATCGGCAGCGCGGAATGGACCCGCACGTTCACCGCCAGTTCACGCAGCGGGGTCTGCTTCAGCATCTCGCTTTGCAGCGCGTAACTGTAGCGGTACTTCCCGTTGCGCCAGGGCAGGACTTGAGTGTAGGTGATCTTGATGCGCTTCTCGGAATTCCCGAAGATCGGGAAGACGCGCGCCTTGAAAATGTTTCCTCCGGTCCACTCCAGCAGGCCGGGATCGCGCCGCTCGCGCAAAATCGTTTCATAGATCTCGCGCGCCCGCTGCTTCTCGACCACGTCCGCTTCCACCAGCTCGCCGTTGATCCACATCCCGAAGCCTGCGATCGAGGCATCCTGCGGAAGCGGGAAGTAGAAGACGCCCTCCAGCGTCACGTCGGTGTGATTGACGAAACTCTCTTCGATTGTGGTGCGCGCGATCTGGTCACGAATGTCCACGCTGACCTTGTGATAACCGATCGTGAGCGGCGTGTTGCGCCCGTCAACGGTGGCAACGAGGCGGCCCATCGACTCGCTCACCACCGCGCCCTTGAAGCCCTGCAACCAATCGGGATCCTTCTTCAAGACCTCCACCTCGCGACCATCGCGGCGCCGGACGACCGTTCGCACGCGGGCGGCGATCGACTTTCCGTTCGCCGAGACGATCGTGATGCTACGCCCCTTGCCTGGACTCACTTCCAGTTCACCGCGCACGAGCGTGATCTCGGTGGCGTTGCCAACCTCCACCAGGGTTCCTGGTCCCAGAATGAGTTCGCTGCCGCCCGCGAGTCGCGCTTGCAAGGCATTCGCACCCCGCACATCGGTTCGCAGCCAGTCCCCCGGTTTGACGGGCGTATTTCGCTCCGCCCCGGTCCAGCGAGTTCCGAGCTTCGCCCGCACCGAAGTGATCCCCTGTGTGTCGACGATTTTCCCGACATCCCCGACCTTCGCCAGGGAAGGCGCCGCCCCGCCCGGGACAGCTGCCAGGGTTGCCATCACCAAGACGGAGAGCAGCGAGTTTTTCATCATTGTTCTGACACTTAAGCGCCGCAAGGCTTGGAAATCATCTCGGAGAAAGGGCCGTGGCAATGCACCCTGACCCGAGTGCCGCAAGGTTAAGGTCAGTAATCGTAGCGGAAGGGCTTCCCCTTCCGTCTCCTCGAGACTGTAGAATTCCGTGCAGCTGGATTTAAAACACGAATTCGGCAGGCCCGCCGAGGGGGGCAGGTTATCATTTCGGAATCTTGACCAGGGTATAATACGCCTCCGGATGGAGCAGCTTGGCTCCATCCTTGGAGGCCAGGTTCTGCATCCTGAGTTCATGCACATAACCGGCCCGCATTTCCTCGAGCACGAGGCGCACCGCCTTGCCGTCGTCCACCACCTGGGCCGATTTCACCACGACCTGTTTCTTGTCCACCTCTGGTCCGCCGTAGCGGGACTCAAGTTTGTAGGTATAGCTCTCCAACGTGTAGTTCGCGACCTCGGCCGCTGCCACGGGGTCGACCGCATTGGTGAAGGTCAGGAGAAATCCGTCCGGCCTGGCCTTCATGGAGTGCACTTCAAAGGGCACCGCTCCGGTCCAGCGCAGGCGCTGAAATCCATAGGGCTTGTTGCCGCGGCCACCCCAGCCCGCGTTGGACATGCCCACAAACAAGGAGGCGTCCTTTCCAAAGGCGATGCGAATGATCCCGCACTGAAATCCTTCGCGAAAGCGGAAACAGGCTCCCTGCCAGTGGCCATCGATCTTCTCCAGGAAGACGCGCATCACGGTTGCGTGGTGCTGGTCGGCGACGAACAACTGACCCTCGAAGGGACCGAACTTACCGCCGGAAGTATCCCAAGCCATCCCGCTCGGGCTCTTTCCCATCTTGTTGTAGGGAAACCAGACCGCGGGCATCTTGAATTGCGGAACCGTCTCGTGAAGATCCTTCATGAGCGTCCCCGACTTGGGACTGGGGATCTTGCTGAAGGGTTCGCCCGCGAGCTCGATGCTGGGCAGGCCGTGCGGGTGGCCATGAAACTCGCCGTGGGAGAGGTGGGAGAGCTTTGAGGCGTTGCACCACTCGCCCTGGTTGTCGGTGTAGAAGATCTCACCCTCGGGACTACTCTCCACCCCCGCCGGCGAGCGCAAGCCGGTGGCCATCGGTTCCATTTTTCCGGTTGCGGGATCGACCCGCACGGCCCAACCACGCCAATGGGCCCGGCCGTATGGCTGGCCGCCAAACGGTTTGTTGAGGGTGACCCAGAGCTTGCCGTCCTTGTCGAGACGGGGGCCGAAATTGTATTCATGGTAGTTCCCGCTGATCTGCCAGTCGTCGCAGACGGTGAGGAACTGGTCGGCGCGGCCATCGCCATCGGAGTCCTTCATCCTGGTCAACTCTCCGCGCTGCGCGGTGTAGATCCATCCCTCGTGCTCGAGGAGCCCAAGGGGCTGCGCCAAGCCGCGCGCGAATATTTTATAGACAACCTTTTCCGGATCATCCTCGTAGGCTCCCTCTGCGATGAAGAGATCGCCCGTGCGCGTTCCAAGCATGATGCGCCCGTCGGACAACTTCGCGAGCGCACCGATCTCGAGTCGCAGACCGCGATCCGGAAAGGTGTCGATCTTGTAAAACTCATCCTCCACACCCTGTGCACCGACGACTGCGGCACAGGCAAGCGGGAGGATCGCTGGAAACCAATTCATGGGAACTACCATTTGATCTGCACTTCGAATTCCAATTTATCACCCGGCGTCAAGTCGAGCGGGATGACCAACTCGCGTCCGTTCGCGCCTTCACGGACAGTAGGTTTCAACTGTTTTTTCGACACGACCTTGAGCTCGAGCTTCTTGTCAACCGACCAGGTCCCATCGTCCCGTGCCTCGATCTCAGCACCAGCCGCAGCCAGGAAGGTGAGGCCCTTCGGAGAATCGCCGTCCCCCGCCGTGATTTCAAATCGCCGCACCAGGATCGCGCCGCCGGGTTGCAGCACGGGCTTCGGCTGCTCCACGATTTCATGGCCCTCGAGATTGTAGAGGAACCTGGGTTCGCCGTTGGAAGTCAGTTGGTAACCCCGGAAGCGGCCGCCCAGGTTGCGATCGGTCTTGGCGGCGGTGGGCCAGGGAGCGGCGGGACTTTCGAGAAAGGCAAAGGCCGGCCCCGGCGGAAAGTCGATCACCTCCTCGCCCAGCGGCCCGTAAAACTTGTCACTGCGGCCGCTCGCCACTCCCGAGGCATCGAAGAAGCGTCCGCGCCAAGCCTTGGCCAGCCGGACCACGTTGGCATCGAAGGCGAAGTGAATGCGCTCCGGAAAGCCCGCCAGGATGGCGCGGGGGCCGACGCCGTTCATGAAGGTGCGATGCACGATGGGCTCCAGCACCGGCTTCAACTCGCTGCCGGAACCGCCCTCCTCCGCCAGTCCCGGCGGGGGCGGCATCGATTTTCCCAGGGAGAGATAATTCCAGAGTCCTTCGATTTGCCTGTCGGTGTCTCCCCCCGCAATCTTCTTGAAGGAGGCCACCCCGCCCGGCCAGAAACCGGGCATCCGCGTGTCCTTGTTGAACCCCTGCGGGTTTCGCAAAAATCTTTGGAACCACCCCGGGCTCAGTCGTTGGTTCATCTCCGCCAAATCAATTCCGGGAATCACTGCGGCGCGTCCACCCAGGTTGTGGCACGTGATGCACGCCAAGCCCGTGGCCCCCACCAGGGCTTGTCCATCGCGGGCGGAGCCGTAGTTGAACCCGGGACCATCGTCGTCCTTCGGCTGCGAATCCGCCGCCACCAGGGCCGCCACCAGGGACTCGAGGTTGCCCTTTCCAAACCCCGGCATCCGGGTGGCCATGTAGCGCCCGCGCACGTGGAACTCGCCGTGGTAGAGAATCTTTTCCAGGGCCTCCTTGCGGAGCTTGGAACCGGCCGAGCTGAGGTTGGGTGGAATCTTGCCCTCCTCACCCAGATCGATGGCAACTTTCGTTTTGAAGAGCTCCCGGCGCACGTCATCGGGTCCACCCACCCCGCCGCGCTGGTGACAGGCATAACAATTCATGGCGGCGAAGGTGCGATGAACCCGGTCCTTGGCGTCGAGCGGCTTCCGCAAGGCAGGGCGGGCCGCGAGCGCGGCGTGGAGCGCATTCCGCTGGGCCGGCGAGAGATCGAAATCGGGTGCCTTGCTGCCGATCTCCTGGGAAAGACATCCCCCCGGAGCGTCCGGAACCAACTCCGCAAAGGCCTTGGCCGGTTGAGTGGGAGCAGCACCCTTGACGGCGTGGCAAGACACGCAGCCCCTCGACGAGAAGTGCCTTGCACCGGCCGCAGCTTTCTCGCGCTTCACCACCCAGGGTTCCTGCCCGAGCGGAATCATGGGCTCTCCCCGCGGCACGGAAAGCGCACTCGATGGGATGCGCTGCTTGCGAACTTCCGGACCCTGCCAACCGATCCCAAAGATCGCACCGGTCACCTTCTGAAAATACCTCACCTCGAGCTCGTGATCGCCGGCCTTCAGCTCGATCTCACCCGAGCGCTCCTTGCGGCCGTGGACCCCGTCGTTGTCCACCACCACGTCTCCGTTGATCAGGATGCTCGATCCATCATCGGAGACCGTGAAGAACGACCACTTGCCGTCCTTCGGCACGCTCAGCGTCGCGCGCCATCGCATCGCAAAGTTCTCCCGCGACTTCTTGAATCCCATGTTGAAGGTGATGGTGCTGTGAGTTCCCGCCTCGGTGGGGGTGAGCTGATCGAAGTCCGGAAGCTTGTCACCCATCGGAGCCTCGAAATACTGCCACTCGACTCCGAATTCCTTCTTCGCAGCAACTGCTTCCGCTCCGGGCGCCTTCAATTGCTCCCGCAGCAGGTAGACCGCGATGGCACGGGCTTCGTTCTCCCCAAGCCAGAGAGAGGGCATGCGACCGGACTTGCGAATCTTGAGCGGATCGAGGAGGAACTCGCTCAGCTTGTCGACGGTGGTCTTGCTGGCCAGGTCGCCCAAGGGCACGACAGGTGACTTGAGTTTGTCGGCTCCGGACTCCGGTGCGTGGCAGGCGACGCAGCCAACCGAGTGGTAGAGTTCCCGACCGCGCTCAACGAGGCGCTCGTTCCCACCACGCTTGGAACGTTCGACCGGCCCGCCGAGGGAGGAGAGGTAGTGAGCGAGCTCTTCCACTTCCTCCTCGCGCTGCTGCGGGGCGACGCCGTGGAAGAGATTCGGCATGGGAGTGCCGGGTTTGGCCGCG
Source organism: Roseibacillus sp. (assembly GCA_046581525.1). Lineage (GTDB taxonomy): Bacteria > Verrucomicrobiota > Verrucomicrobiia > Verrucomicrobiales > Akkermansiaceae > Roseibacillus_B. The sequence continues at coordinate 29,583 of JAYGGC010000096.1, forward strand.
TGGGTGTCGAAGAGAAACTTGCGGAGATACTGTGGCGTCACGCGCCCGCCGACCTCGCTGAGATCCGGAGCCGCCTTTGAAGGGATGCGTTTGGCAATCGCCTCGTCCGCCTGGTGACAGGCAAGGCAGTTCAACTCGCCCAGAAGAACTTCACCGGCCGGCACGCTTTGCTCCTCGTGAGCCGCGATTCGCGCAAATCCGGGAACCACCGGCTCCGCCCCCAGCATCGGGCCACCCAGCAAGAGACAAATGCCAACAGGGTCTTGCGCATTGAATGCCAAGGCAGGCGTGCGAAACTCACGGCTGGACTATGGGAAGGAGGTCCCCCTCGCCGCAAGACGAATTCGGTGCCCTTGCTTCTCCGGCGATCGCAGCGATCACCTGGTAACCTCGACAATGTGGAGATGATGATGCACAGCCGCTTGCAAAGCGCTGCCCTGCTCACTTCACCCAGTCCGGAATCTCACCATCGCCGGTGGCTTTTCCCTTGGCCAACCAACTCAGATTGAAGCGCGCCATGGTGGAGCCGCCTTTCGGTCCCCCTTCAAAATGCAGAAACACCTGCCCCTCGCTCTTCGTTCCCGGTCGCCCCGCCGTCATCGACGAATAGGCAAAGGAACCATCAAAGACCAGGCGCTGCACCGGCCACGTTTTGCCACCGTCGAAGCTCGCCCAGACTGTTCCCCGCTTTCGTCCGGATGGACTGTCGCAGTTGCTGTAGAGGAGGACGTCCTTACCCGCCACCGGCAGCCTTACCAGCCCAGCCATGCATCCGTAGTTGGTGTTTTGCGGTCCGTCGGGAAGAACCTCGACCAGCTTCCAATCCGTCCAGGTCTTGCCACCGTCCACGCTCATCGCACTCCGGCGCCGGGTGTTCTTCGGGCGCTCCTGCCAATGAACGCGGGAGTTGTAGTAGAGGGTTCCATCGGAAAGTTCCGCGATGCACGCCTCGCCCGTACCGTTCTCCGGAAAGGGATCGCTCGCCTGCCAGGTCTTTCCGCCGTCATCACTGAAGATCGCGTTGGTGTAGTGCTTGGGCCAGAGCTTGCGATCGTTCTTGCCGGCGTACCACCGCGAGGGTCGCACCAGGCGCCCCTTGTGTTTGCCATGGCGCAAGGTGATCCCGTGATCGTTCATGTGCATGGAAGGCAGGTTCCCGTTGCTGTCCTTGCCAATCACGGTCTCCTGCACCTCCCATGTCTTCCCGTGATCCTTGCTGCGCAGAATCTTGATCGGTGCCGGTGGGTGCCGATCCTCGACAAAGGCGATGATGTCGCCGCTGTTCTCATCCACGGTGAGCCCTCCGCCCTGGAAGCCTGGCTTGGAGATCGTGATCTCCTCCCCCCAGCTCTCTCCGCCATCTTCACTCCGTCGGGCCCGCACGCTCTTGCTTCCAATGGTTACAACGATGGTGCCGTCCACCGCCACCACCACGTTCGGAAATCGCTCCCCCTTGAAGACCTGCTTCAGTTCCAGCTTCGGCTCGCCCAGGAAGGGATCGAGTTTTCCTTCCGCGGGATGGCCCGCCGCGGTCTTGGTTCCATCCCCGAGGGCCAAGGGTGAGGCGGCCAGGCCGCAGAGAATGGTCAGCGCCTGGCGGCGGCTGGTTTTCCTGTCAGAATTGCTGTGTGTGCGCATGATGTGTTGGTTGATTGACAAGTGGAGCGATCCTCCCTGCAGTGTCAGTTGCTCTGACCGATTCCCGGTGACCGCAGTATCAATGAAGGCCCTAACACCCACCACGCGGCCACGCAAGCGCAAGAGACTCACACGTCCGCGTGCTCTGATCACCACCACTTTGCTCCTCGGGGCGTTGCCTCTCGCGGCACAAGACAAGGGAATCGTGTTTGCTCCGCCACCATTCACCGTTGCGGATGGATTTGAGATATCTCTGGCCGCCGCCCCGCCGCTTGTGAGCTATCCCATGATGGCATGCTTCGACGATCGGGGTCGTCTCTACATCGCGGAAAGTGACGGACGCAACCTGACCACCAGGGCAGAGATCGAGAAGGAACTGCCCCGCTTCGTTCGCCGTCTGGTCGACACCGATGGCGATGGCATTTTCGATCGGAGCACCATCTTCGCGGACAAGATGACCATGCCGGAAGGCGGGCTCTGGCACCAGGGCGCCCTCTACATCATCTCCCCGCCCTACCTTTGGCGACTTGAAGACACCGATGACGACGGAGTCGCGGACAAGCGTGAGAAGATTCTCGGGTCCATGGAATTCGACGGCCGCGCCAATCAGCACGGCCCCTACCTCGGTCCCAACGGGCGATTCTATTTCACCGGCGGTCACTTTGGATACAAATTTGAAGGGAGTGACGGAAGCCAGACCGGAACCAGTCGCGCGGCCGGGGTGTTTTCGTGCTGGCCCGATGGCAGCGACGTGCGCATCGAGGGTCAGGGCGGGATCAATCCCGTGGAGGTCGTCTTCACCCGGAGCGGCGAGATGCTTTCCACCTGCGCCATCTTCGACAGCTTTGGTGGCAAGCGGCACGACGCGCTCATCCACTGGATTCCCGGCGGCCTGACCCAGCGCGTCTATGGGGCGCCGCTCCTTCCCGAGACCGGCTATCGCCTCCCCGCCGTGAGTCGATGGGGCCAGGTAGCGCCCGCTGGATTGGTTCGATATCGAGGCGCCAACCTTGGCGCAGAATTCAAGGACACTCTCTTCGCCTGTCACTTCAACACCAACAAAGTGCTACACGTTCGGCTTGTGCCCAGCGGCGCAACTTTCACGACGGAGGAGAGCGACTTCCTCTCTTCCACCAACATCGATTTTCGCCCCGCCGACATTCTCGAAGACGCCGACGGGAGCCTGCTTCTGATAGACACCGGCGGCTGGCTCAGCTGGGGCTGCCCGCACTCGAAGACGGCCAAGCCCGAGGTCAAGGGCGCGATCTATCGCATCCGGCGCAAGGGAGCGCCCAAAGTGGATGATCCCCGGGGGCTTGAGATCGATTGGCAGAACCTGGAACCGATTGATCTCGCCAACTTGCTCGCCAGCGACCGCCCCGCAGTCCGCGATCGAGCCCGGGCCACTCTCATTGACCGGGGAAAGTCCTCCGTGCCCGTCCTCACCGTTCTCTTTCGAAAGAGCAGGGATCCGAACGTTCGGCAACGGTGTCTTTGGACCCTTTCACAAATCAAATCGGAATCCGCAAGGTCGACCTTCCACCGAGGATTGAAAGATGAGAACCCCGTGGTGCGACAGGCCGCGGTTCGATCCCTTGGCATCTTGAAAGATGATTCCCCCGAAGCAGGTGCTCTCATCGTGAAACTCCTCTCAGAGGAATTCGAGAAGAACGCCTCTGTTCGTCGCGCCGCTGCTACTGCGCTGGGACAAATAGGAGGCCCCGCCTACACCGAATGGCTGTTCGATGCCTTGCAATCCGACTCCGAACTCTATTTCCAACATGCCGTGACCCTGGCGCTCATCGAGATCGGCGACGAACTTAACACCGCATCCCGCCTGGTGGATGATCCACACCGCCAAAAAACCGCCCTGCGAGTCCTCGATCAGTTGAACTCCAAGGTCCTGACCCCGTCGGGGGTAGTCCGCTTTCTCAATTCCCCTCATCCTGAAGTCCGCGACGAGGCCAGGCAAATCATCGCCAAGCGCACGGACTGGGTTGAGGAAGTCCTTGAGGTCTTTGCCGATCTATTACGAGAGGAGGAGATGAACCAGGAATCCGCTCAACTCCTCGAACAGATCGTTCTCACCTTCTCCAACAACGAGGGATTCAACAAAGTGATTTCGGACAGCCTGAGCGACGTTGCCACCAAAACCGTCATGAAACTCAGGCTGCTCACTTCCCTCAGCTACATGGACACCCTTCCCGAGTCGCTTCACGACGGCGTTCGTTCGGTGCTGATGCGATCCTCTCCCGGCCTCCAATCCGAGGCTCTCGCCGTCGTCCTCCGCCACGATGCGGGCGTAATCTTCGCGGAGCAACTCCAGGCCCTCGCTTCCAACAACAGAGCGGAGCTGCTTACCAGGCTTACAGCCCTTGAAGCAATCACCGCCCGGAAAAGGACGCTGGCTGCCGCCGCATTCACGCTGCTTTCCCAAACCTTGAGCGATCCCAAATCGCCCGTCCTTCTCAGCCGCCAAGCCGCCCGGACGCTGGGTCATCTCGACCTCCCCTCCTCCAAGGCGGCACAAGCGCACAAGCTCTGTGACCTGATCGCCGGTGCGTCTCCCCTGCAGCTCCCCGCGCTCGTCCGCCCGTTCGAATCCCTGGCTAAATCTGCAAAGCACTGGCCCCGCGAGGAATTCGACCAACTTGGCGTCAACCTGGCCGCCGCTCTCCGCAAAAGTCCGGGCCGCAGCGCGCTTTCGCCGACTCAGCTCAGCGCCTTGCAGTCCACTTTCTCCGAGACCTCCCGCAAGGCCCACCACGCCTTCAAGGAACTCGCTGCAAATAATCTGACTAGTGCCAAGAGCCGCCAAGCGAAACTTACCTCGCTCCTCAAGGTTTCCGAAAATGAAAACGCCTCCCGCGGCCGCGTCCTCTTCCATACCAATCGCGCCACCTGCGCCCTTTGTCATCGGGTGAACGGCCGGGGCGGCTCACTCGGACCGAATCTCTCCAAGATCGGCGGCATTCGGAGCCGGAGGGACCTCCTCGAGGCCATTGTCTTCCCGAGCGCGACGGTCGTGAATGGATTCGAGTCCTACGTGCTCACCAGTGACGATGGCACGGCGCACACCGGGCTCGTGCAACGCGAAACTGCAGACGCAGTCTACCTTCGCAATGCTGACCAACGCGTGCAGCGTGTTCCCCGAGATCAGATCAAGAGCATGCTCCGCTCCCCGCTCTCCGCGATGCCGGAAGGGCTCGACGCGGTGCTGACCAAACAAGAACTCGCAGACCTCGTGGCCTTCTTGGAGACGTGCCGGTAAATCACTTCTCCCCGACGGGCGACACCCGCGGCGAGGCGCCCTGCACCAACTCGACCTCGGTTCATCCCTGCATTAACGAGAGCCTCTCATGAAACAGGAACGACCCCGCACCGAAATGGAGTGGGCGCGACACCTCTCCGACTGACACCTCGTGCATCTTCCGCGCACAGCACTCCACCCCAGCTCGTGACAATGAAATCACTAACCCGCCTCATTGTTCTCTGCATTCTTACCCTCCTCCTCTGCTCTCCTCTCGCCCACGCGAAGGAGACGCCACTCAACGTCATCCTCATCATGGCAGACGACTCTGCGGCGGACAACTACGGCTGCTACGGCAGTTCGTTTTTTCAAAGCCCGCGCCTCGATTCGCTGGCGAAAAGCGGCGCGAAGTTCAATCACTGCTACTCGGAACCGGTCTGCACACCGAGTCGCGTCAAGATCATGACCGGACGCGACGGGATCCGGAACTACGTGGCCTTCGGTACTCTCGACAGGGATGAGACCACCTTCGGCACCATGATGAAGAAGGCTGGCTACGCGACTGCGGTTGCCGGCAAGTGGCAACTGCACGGCGGGGAGCGCGGTTCACTTGCCCCGGATTGCGGCTTCGACACCTACTGCCTCTGGAACTACCCGGGCGGCGGACGCTCGCGCTACTGGAACCCGAGCATCATGCGCGACGGAAAACTGCTCGAGACCACCGAGAAGGATTACGGCCCGGACATTTTCACCAACTTCCTGATCGAGTTCATCGAGAAGAACAAGGAGCGCCCGTTCTTCGCCTACTACCCGATGGTGCTGGTCCATTCACCGTTTCCGAAAACTCCGGACAGCAACCCCGGGAAGGAAGGAACAAGGAACAACAAGGGCGAAGCGCTGCGCAACTTCCGCGACATGACGCTCTACGCCGACAAGTGCGTGGGAAAACTGGTGGACACCCTGGAGAAGAACGGGCTGCGCGAGCGCACGGTGGTCATCTATACCACCGACAACGGAACCGGTCGCAGCCTGACCTATCCCTTTGGCAACGAACAACGCAAGGGCGAAAAAGCCTACGCCACGGACGGAGGAACCCATGCCCCACTGATCATCAACTGCCCGGGCACCGTGCCGGCGGGAACGATCAGCAATGACCTGGTCGATTTTTCAGACATGATGGCGACCATTGCCGAGATCACGGGCGCCAAACTCCCCGCTGTCGAACTCGACGGTCGCAGCTTCTGGCCGCAGTGCCTCGGGAACAAAGGGAATCCGCGCAAGTGGATCTTCCAGTACTACTATCCGAAGTTTGGAACCGCCGCCGATGCCCACGGACAGGGAGTGAACGGCCTGGAGATCGTCTGGGCGCAGAATCAGGAGTACAAGCTTTATCGCGACGGGACGCTCTACGCCACGAGCGACCGGCATGAGAAATCGCCGCTCGCTCCGGGGAGGGACAACGCGGTGGACGCGGCGCGGAAGTTGCTGCAGGGCGCCCTCGATTCGATGCCGAAGAAGGCCGCGAAGTTGGGGATGAAGGCGAAGAAGGGCTAGCCAAAGCACAGCAGTCCGGTTCTCACACCTTCACCCAGCGCCCCTCCTTCACCGACTGCAAGGCCGCGTCGGTAAACTTCTGCGCGATCCATCCGTCTTCCAGATCCGGATGACCGTTTGCTCCCGCACTCCCGTTCATGATCGGAGTCAGGGACGGGAACACCCACTTCGCGAACCGGTTCCCGAATGCGCAATCCGGCACATTCTCGACCACCCTGGTTTCCTGGTCGGGGGTTACCTGGATGACGTCTCCGGACCAGCGATCGACACTGAGCGACGCCTTGGTCCCATGCAGCTCCAGCTCGGGAGCGAGGCGCCTTCGTAAATAGGAGGCATGCGAAAGAAGGTACATTCCCACCGCCCCGCTGGAATAGCGGCAACTGAGATTGGCATAATCCACCGTCCCTCCCTTTCGCGAACTCGAGGCCACCTGTTGCCCGTCCTTTCCCCATTCGATCGCCTCCGCAAGGTTGATCTCCCCCACCTCGGCCTTGGAGGGGGTGAGCGTTTCGCCATGCGCGAGGACACTCTCTGCTTCCGCACCGATGATCCAGCGCACCACATCATAGGCGTGGGAACCGACATCCGCGATGGTGCCCGCTGACGAAAGGGTGGGATCGTCCCGCCAGGTGAGCGGCATCGCCTCCGGACGGGGATTCTGCCAACGAAAGACGGTGGAGACAATCTCACCCAACTCGCCAGCAGCCACAATCTCACGCGCGATCCCGAAAACCCGCACCATGCGGGTCCAAAAGGGAACATAGTGCGCGAGGGTGGGACTGGCATTGCGGTAGAGCTTCCACATCTCCTCGGCCTCTCCCGCGTTCATGCCCACCGGCTTCTCGCAAAGGAGGTGTTTGCCCTGCGCCGCACAGGCAAGCACCGCTTCGTGATGCAGCGCATCCGGAGTTCCTACGATCACGAAGTTCACCTCCGGATGTTCGACGACCTCCCGCCAATTCTGCGTCGCCAGCTGCGCACCGTCCTCCTCCGCGGCCTTCGCAAGCAATTCCTCGCGCCGCGCACAGAGCGCGACGATCGAAGCCTCGCCGCACTCGCGAATCTCCGCTCGATAGGGTGCCCCGATATAGCCGGTGGCGCCCAGCACGCCAACTTTGAAGAGAGGATCAGCCATGGGCCGATGCCTTTAGCCACGATGACACGGGAGGTCGATCCTCGAATGTAGTCTTGCGCTCCCTGCGAGGAACCCTCTACTAACTGGCCTCTCCGCACCGACGATGTCGACCGATCCGCTCCCCACCAAACCACGCCTTTCGACCCTCGCCCGGGTGGGCATCCTGGCGGCGGCATTTCTGGGCTGGTTCTTCGGGGGCATGCAGATTGCGATCACGAACCTCATTCAAAACGGAGTCCTCGACGTGCTGGACCATGTCGATCGGCTGGACCTGTCGGTCTACAACGAGTTGATGTCCCGCAAAGACAGTCTCGCTGGTGCCGAGAAGGAACAATTTGCGGATTGGAAGGCGCTCACCTCGCGCTGGTACGCCTGGTTGCAGTGCTCCTTCCTTTTTGGAGCGGCAGCCGGGGGATACCTCTTCGGCAAATTGGGCGACCGGGTCGGAAGATCCCGCGCCCTCGGCCTTTCCATTCTTTGGTTTTCGACTCTCACCGGACTCACTTGGTTCGCACAAAGCCCTGCCCAGCTCCTCATTCTGCGCTTCCTGGCCTGTCTTGGAATCGGGGGCACCTGGCCCAACGGGGTGGCTCTCGTGGGCGAGGTCTGGGCCAACACCGCCCGCCCCATCCTCGCCAGCGCAATCGGGATGGCCGGCAACCTTGGCATCTTCTCGATGTCGTTCCTTGCGAAGAGCTTCGCGGAGCACGACCTGTCCTGGAAGGCGGGCCTGCTGGTCAATGCCTCGCCCATCATTCTGGGAATTCTCATCCTCTGGCTCCTGCCCGAGTCTCCAGCCTGGCGACGGGCAACCACTCCGGAAAAATCCGGTGAGAGTGGGCCATCCGTGTTCCGCCGCCCCTTCCTGAAAGTGACCCTGGTGGGCATCGCCCTCGCAACAGTTCCCCTGATCGGGGGGTGGGGCAGCATCAACTGGATGGTCCCGTGGGCAGGTGATATCGGCCGGGAGACTGGCGACCCTTCCCTCGCACCCCGCGTGATCATGGCCCGGTCACTGGCGAGCATCGTGGGAAGTATCCTCGCCGGGGTGATTGCGATCGCGGTGGGTCGCCGACGCACCTACTTGATCTCCTGCCTTTGCGCCTTCGTCGCCGCGCAATGCGCCTTCTGGTTTACCGTCCCCGGCGACGACATGTTCTTCGTCTGGATCGTGGTGCTGGGACTCTTCAACGGGATATTTTTCGGCTGGCTTCCGTTCTTCCTGCCCGAGCTCTTCCCCACCAGGATCCGCTCCACCGGAACCGGGGTGAGCTTCAACTTCGGCCGCATCCTGACCGCCGTCACCCTGTTTGGCACCGGATACCTCCTTGGAATCTTTGACGGCAACCACGCTGTGATCGGGAGAATCACGAGTTTCATCTTCCTGTTGGGAGTGGTCGCCATCAAGTTCGCACCCGATACCAGCAAGCGAAACATGGAGGAATGACTCGAAGGGCATGATGCGAATTGAGCTTGATCTCGAACCAGGTCGCAAAGGGCGCTACCAAGAAGCGCTCGCGCGTTTGCATGACGTTGCACTCGCCGAAGACGGCGCCGCGGATGCTCTGGTAACCGGTAACCTTGCGCGCGCGAAGGACGAGCGCACTCCCTGTCTCCTCGACCAACCCGAGCAGAACACCGCTGAGGAACTCGAGGCTCTCTCCTCCGACCGCCTGATGCCGGGCCACCAGTGGCGCTTCTATCCCAGCGTCCTTCCGGTCCAGGAGAGTAACGCCAGCGGACAACTCGGTGAACCGGGACTGCTCCGCGTTCACCACTGGCTCACCGAAGACCTTCCCCCCGATCGCGCGGCCTTTGCCCAGGTCGACCTCGCGCACTGGTTCTTCGGCACGCCTTCCGAAGAGATCCACTTCCTCGCCCGCCCCGATTATCTCCAGATCCACCTGGGCTTTCCCAACGGCGGCATGGCCCTGCTCGACCTCGCCACCAGGCGTCCGGGCAAGGACTCCTACTACTCGATGCACCTGATCGGCTCCGCGGGCGCTGCCTACGCCGACGACCATCGCAACGCGCATCTTCTTCTCGGGAAGGAAGGATCGCGCGTCCTGATTCACGAGCAGAATTCCCTTCTCGGCATTCAGCACATGCTGCAGGAATTTGTCGGCGGAATTCGCGAGAACCGCGCGTGGAATGTTTCCATTCGGGACACCCTGCGTGCCCTCGCAACCATCAAGGAGGCTGCCAATGTCTGAACGAGTCTACCGCGCCCTGGTCCTGAGCGTGGTCAAGCACGGCTACCTGCCCGATGCGGTGGCCGCCCACCCGCGCTTTGCACTGGTGGCAGTTGCGGACGACGCGGACCGCCCTGCCTGGACCCATGAGCGCAATCAACTCTACGCCGATGAGAAAGGCATCCCCTACCTCCGGGACGTGGAGGATGCGATCCGGGACTGCGAGGTGGCGGTGGTGAGTTCGGAGGCCGAACGTCATTGCGATCTCGCTCTCCGGGCCGCGAAAGCAGGCAAGCACATCGTGGTCGACAAGCCGCTCTCGCCCAACCTTGCGGAATGCGATGCCCTCGTTGCCGCCGTCGCCGAGCACAAGGTGAAGTGCCTGGTGTGGAATCGAAACTTCCTCCCGGCCCTCATTGAAGCGCGTCGCGCGGTGGAGAGCGGAGCGATCGGCACCCTGCAGGCCATTCACTGTGACTTCTACTTCTCGAAGGATGCGGGCCCACCCAAAGGGAGCCGCGGTCCCGAGGACCCGCCCATCAACTGGCTGAAGCGACAGATGGACGCGCATGCCGATGGCTCGGACGGCGGGGTGGGGCACAAACCGCTGGGCGAGCTTCAGATCGAGGGAATCTATCCCCTCGCCTACATCCAGATGCTCGTGAGTTCACCGGTGGAGAGAGTCTTCGCCAGGACCGCCACCCATTTCCATCAAGCCAACGTCGACAACCATGTCGATGATCTCGCGACGGTCTCGCTTGAGATGGCCAACGGGTGCGTGGGTTCCCTCTGCGTTGGTCGCATCGGTGCAGCGGCTCATCCCGACATCGGCGAAATCAAGCTCCACTTGCTGGGCAGTGAGGGTTCCCTCGTGATCAGCGAAGCGCGACCCGAGGTGGCGGTCCATGCCCGCGATCAAGCGCCCACCGAGTTCAAGCACCGCCGGGTGGCCGACGAGAACAACTTCCTTCTCATGGAGAATTTCACCGCCGCCCTTGATCACGACGGCGAGACCATTCTCAACGCCCAAGGCGCCCGCGACATCGCCGCCACCGTGCAGGCGGCGCTCGAGTCCGCGGAAACCGGAACCGCCATCGCCGTCCCATCATGACCCCCGCTGAACTCAAGGCCGCCCTCCACAATGGCAAAACCGTCTTCGGAACGCTCCTCGTTTCGCCCTCGCCGTTCTGGCCCAAAGTGGTGGGCGATTGCGGCCTCGATTTCGTCTTCATCGATACCGAGCACATCGCCCTCAATCGCGAAAGCGTCTCGTGGATGTGCCGGACCTATGGGGCCATGGGGCTCCCTCCCCTCGTGCGCATTCCCACCCAGGATCCCAACGACGCCACCGTGGTCCTCGATGACGGCGCGGCGGGCGTGATCGTCCCCCACGTCGAAAAACCCGAAGTCGTCCGCCAGATGCGCGCCGCCACCAAGCTCCGCCCGCTCAAGGGAGAGCGGGCGCAGGATGCTCTCAGCGGAAAGCCGCTTGAGCCCAACCTCGCGACCTACATCGAGGAGCGCAGCACCAACAATCTCCTCCTGATCAACATCGAGAGCGTCCCCGCCATGGAGGCCCTCGATGAGATCCTCGCCGAGGAGGGCCTCGACTCCGTTCTCATCGGCCCACACGATTTGTCCACCAGCCTGGGCGTCCCCGAGCAGTACCACCACCAGCGCTTCCTGGAGGCCTGCGAGACGATCCTTGGCAAGGCACGCGCCGCCGGAATCGGGGCCGGGATCCACCATTGGCTTCCACCGGAGAAGCAAGTTCAGTTCGTGAATATGGGAGCAAACCTCCTCATTCACAAAGCGGACATCACCTTCTTCCACACCGGCTTGCAGAGGGAACTCGGGGAAATCAAGACCCTCCTGGGAGAATCCCACTCACAGACGGAGAGTGGCGAGGTGAGCATCTAGGCGACTCCTCGATCTCTCGCTGGCAATGTCGCGGCCGAGACCTAGACTGAAGGCGCTTTGAGCATGAGGCGTCGTCAGACTTGGAATTGCATCTGGATCTCCGCGATCTCCGTGGCGAGCCTCAAGGCCAATGAGGATATCGCCTTCTTCGAATCGAAGGTGGCTCCCCTGCTGAAGGCAAACTGTTACAAGTGCCACTCCCACGAATCGGGCAAGATGAAGGGAGGGCTCACCCTCGATTCGCGCAGCGGTTGGAACGAGGGCGGAGACAGCGGTCCAGCCGTCGTGCCCGGAAAGCCCGAGGAGAGCCTCCTCATCGAGGCGATTCGCCACCGCGACCCGGACTTCAAGATGCCGCCCAAGAAGAAGCTGGCGGAGGAGGAGATCGCCATTCTCACCGAATGGGTCTCACGAGGGGCGCCCGATCCCCGCACCACCGTGCCGGAGAAAGACCTCCGGGAACTGACCAATAACTGGTGGTCGCTTGTTCCCTTGAAGAGACCGCCCCTGCCTTCCGCGGACGTTGAACATCCCATCGATGCCTTCATTCGCGCTCGCCTTCGCGCCGCCAAGATCTCTCCCGCCCCTCCTGCCGATCGCCGCACCCTGATCCGCCGGCTCTATCTGAACCTGCACGGTCTTCCGCCCACCCCCGCGCAGGTGAAACGCTTCGTGGAGGACCGGAACCCTCGGGCCTACGAGGAGTTGGTTAACGACTTGCTGGATTCGCCGCTCTACGGCGAACGCTGGGCGCGGCACTGGCTCGATACCATTCACTTCGCCGACTCGCACGGCTGCGAACACGATATCCTGAGACCAAACGCCTGGCGCTTTCGTGACTACGTGATCCGGCGCCTCAACGAGGACGTTCCGTGGGACCGGTTTATCCGCGAACAACTGGCCGCTGATATTCTCTATCCCGAGGAGTCGCACTTGCGGGCAGGTCTCGGCTTCATCGGTGCAGGCCCGCTGGAACTCAGCCGCGCGGGCACCGCTCCAGTCACCTTCGACTATCTTGATCGCGACGACATGGTGACCCAGACCATGGCCGCCTTTGTGAGCACCACCGCCAACTGCGCACGTTGTCACACCCACAAGTTCGATCCGGTCTCGCAGGAGGATTACTACTCGTTGCAGGCCGTCTTCGCGGGCGTGGGAAAGGGAGACATCGAGTTCGACCGTGATCCCAGGACCACGGAAAAGCGCAAGTCATTGCGCGCCATGAAGGAGGCTGCGGCACAGGGGAATCAGAGCGTGGTCCTCTCCCCGGAATACGATGAGGTGGTCACCGAGTGGCTGCGCCAACATGATCGCAAGCCGGTCACCTGGCAACCATTCGAGGCTGGCACCGTCCTCTCCTCGGACGGGGCCGACCTGGGGCGCCTCGCGGATGGTTCCTATCTTGCTTCCGGCCCCCGCCCGGACCAGGACACCTACACCGTCACCGGCTCGCTCACCCTCGAAAAGCTATCCGCGATCCGGCTCGATGTCCTCTCCGACGAGAGCCTGCCCATGCAGGGCCCGGGCAGACAGGACAACGGCAACCTGCACCTCACTGAGTTCGAAGCGCGCCTCTTCGAGCCGGGAGTCTCCGAATCGGTGGCGCTCAAGTTCCACCGGGCTACCGCCGATTGGAACCAGGAGGGCTGGACCATTTTGCACTCCCTGGATGGAGAGCTCAAGACCGCTTGGGGCATTTATCCCAAGGTCGGGGCCTCACACCATGCCGTGTTCGAACTTGCAGAGCCGGTCACGCTGAAAGCGGACACGCGCCTCGTCGTCATGCTCAGGCAATTGCATGGCGGAGGACATCTCATTGGGCGTTTCAAGCTCTCGGTCACCAATGCGCCAAACGCCGGAGCCGACACTCTTCCGCCCGCCGTCAGTGCCGCGCTCAATGTTCCTGCTGGTGATCGCTCGACCGGGCAACGAGTCGCCATTGCCTCCCACGTTCTGCAGCTCCGTGCCGAAGAGGAACTGCAACGACTGCCTCCCAGGTCGATCGTCTACGCCGCCTCCTCCGCTCACTCCCACGGCAAGAAACTCGACAAGCCTCTTTCCGCACCCAAGACCGTGCACGTCCTGCACCGCGGCGACATTGAAAAGCCCGGCAAGATTGCCCACCCCGGCGCCCTCGCCGCACTCTCCGCCTTGCCTGGTCGCTTCGAACTCTCCAATCCCGAAGAGGAAGCAAGCCGCCGCGCCGCGCTGGCCGAATGGCTGGCCGCTCCGGAGAATCCGCTCACCTGGCGGAGCATTGCAAACCGCATCTGGCACTACCACTTCGGGCGCGGGCTCTGCGACACGCCCAACGACTTTGGGCGCATGGGTGGGATCCCCAGCCACCCGGAGTTGCTTGACTGGTTGGCCCATTGGTTTCGCGATGACGCGGGGGGCTCGCTCAAAGAGTTGCACCGACTCCTCCTCACCAGCGAGACTTGGCGCCAGGCATCACGACACGAGAACGAGCATGCGCGTGACGTCGACGCTGAGAACCGTCTCCTCTGGCGCATGAATGCGCGCCGTCTCGATGCGGAATCCTATCGTGATTCGCTGCTCCAGATTACGGGCCGCATCGACCTTGCGATGGGCGGCCCGGGAATCGAGCAGTTTGCAAAGAGCAAGGGACCGCAAGATAGCCCCAAGCTCGACTACGAGGCCTACGATTGGAATCAACCAGGCGCGACGCGGCGCAGCATCTATCGCGTGGTCTGGCGCGGAATTGCCGATCCCTTCATGGACGCACTCGACTTCCCCGACATGGCCCTGCTTTCGCCCAAACGCGGCGCCTCGGTCTCCGCCCTGCAGGCCCTCACTCTCTTCAACAACGACTTCGTACTTCATCACAGCGACCAACTCGCCTCCCGCTTGGGCAAGGACCACCCCACTCTCAGCGCTCAGATTCAAGACGCGGTCTTCCTCATTTTCCTGCGGGAACCGACCTCAGGGGAGCTGAAGGATCTCACCGCTTACGCGCGGCAATTTGGCATCGCCGCCCTCGCCCGCGTCCTCTTCAACAGCAACGAATTCCTCTTCATCGATTGACCACCCCCTCCATGCCGTCTCCTCTCCATTCTCCCCCTCCGCTGCGCTCCCGCCGCGACTTCCTGTGGCAGGCTGGCGGCGGCTTGGGTGGGTTGGCGATGGCGCAGCTCGTCGCGCAGGAGTCCCTCACCGCGAAGCCGGAGTTCAACGGAGGGGTGCATCATCCAGCCAAGGTCAAACGCATCATTCAGCTCTTCATGACCGGAGGGGCCAGTCCGATGGACACCTTCGACTACAAGCCTGCGCTGGAGAAAGTCCACGGCCAAAAGCTGGGTCCGACGGAAAAACCTGAGGGCTTCACCGGGGTGCCGGGCGCACTCATGAAGAGTCCGTACGAGTTCAAGCAACACGGTGAGAGCGGTCGTTGGGTGAGCAGCATCTTTCCGCACCAGGCGGAACTGGTTGACGAGATGGCCTTCCTCATGGCCATGACCACCAAGACGAACGTGCACGGCCCAGGCACCTACATGATGAACTCGGGATTTCTTCTGCCCGGGTTCCCCTGTATGGGGGCCTGGATTTCCTACGCGCTCGGCAATCTCACCGACAACCTGCCCACCTTCGTGGTTCTCCCGGATGCCAAGGGCCTGCCCTACAATCAAAAGGGACCATTTTCCGCCGGCTTCCTTCCCGCCACCCACCAGGGCACCATCATCAAGGCGGGATCAGAGCGCCCCATTCCCGATCTCTTCGCGAACAGGAAGCACTCCTTTGCGACCCCGGATGCCGATCGCGCGGGCCTTGCGCTCTTGGAAAAACTCAACCGCCAGCACGCCGGACATCGTCCCGACGACTACCACCTTGATGCGCGCATCGCGTCCTACGAGTTGGCCGCCAAGATGCAATTGTCCGCGCCTGATGTCTTCGACCTCTCCAAGGAATCCGAGATCACTCGCAAGTCCTTCGGGGTGGACGACAAGGTCACTGGAGACTTCGGGCGACGCTGCCTCCTCGCGCGCCGACTCGTCGAGCACGGCACCCGGTTCGTGCAGGTCTGGAGCGGACCGCAGGGCGCGACCGGTAATTGGGACAATCACGCCAGCATCACCAAGGAGCTACCTCCCATCGCCGCCTCGGTCGACAAACCGATTGCCGCCCTGCTCCGCGATTTGAAATCCCGCGGCCTCTTCGATGACACCCTTCTCATCTGGACCACCGAGTTTGGACGCACACCTTTCGTCCAGAACAAGGATGGCCGCGACCACAATGGCGGCACCTTCGTGACCTGGTTGGCCGGCGCCGGAGTGAATGCCGGCGTGGCCCATGGCCGAAGTGACGACTGGGGCTACCAGGCCGAGGACGGAGTGACATACTGTTACGACTTTCACGCCACCGTCCTTCATCTCCTCGGAATCGATCACAAGAAGCTCACCTTCCGCCAGAACGGAATCGATCGCCGCCTGACTGATGTGCACGGTCACGTGGTCCACGAGATTCTGAAGGCATGAGAGCCTGCGCCCTCGCCCCCGGCAGGCTGGCAAGTTGCGCGAGATTGGCGTATGGCGCGGCGGCAGATGCAGACTCTCCAACAAGCCCTTGAGGCATCGCTCGAAGACCATTCGATCTCTCGCTCCGAACGCAAGGAGTTGAATCCTCTCCTCGCCCTGACTCAGGGTGATCGGGCCACCCAGGCAAAAGTCCGGCAATTCGCCTTCGGGCTGGCGTGCAAGAGAATCGAGGAAACCGGCGAACCCGCGGCCCTGGAGTGGTTGGAGGGGGTGATCAAATTGCTCTACTCCAGCGAGATGAAGGTGAAGGCCAGCGCTTACTTCAGTCCGGGAGAGGATTGCCTGCATCGGATTCGCCGGCTCATTGGGGAGGCCCGCAGGACGCTCGATATTTGCGTCTTCACCATCACCGACAACCGCATTGTGGAAAAGCTCGAAGAGGCCCTGGCACGGGGCACGGTCCTGAGAGTGATCTCTGACGATACGAAGTCCGAAGATCTCGGCTCCGACCTTGATCATCTCGAGAGAATTGGGATCGAGTGCCGCTTCGACCGCACCTCCGCGCACATGCACCACAAATTCGCCATCGCTGATACCGACCTTTTGCTGACCGGAAGCTACAACTGGACTCGATCGGCCAGCTCCGAGAACAACGAAAACATTATCGTCAGCAACAACACCAAACTGGTGCACTCATTCCAGCACGAGTTCGACCGGATGTGGCGGGATCTTTCATGAGTCTTGGGAATGCCATGGCGGTCGGGGATGCCCAATCCCTGTCTAATGCTCGACGCAGGGGAAGACCGCGCTGGGCGTCAGGATCTGAGACGAGTCCTGCCTTCCATCTTTGATGGATTGCCGGGCGAAGTCCCAGCCGCCTTCGACCGACAGCCGATCCTTGTCATCGGGGACACTATGGCTAGTTTCGTGGAATGAGGTCTCCCGCGTTTGTTGTCGTCCTGCTCGGTGTGCTTGGTCTGACATCTGGATTCTCATCCGCGGCCGCCCCGCGAGAAACAGACCCTGCCGACCAATCCAGGGGAAAAGTCTATGAGTGGAAGTCGAGCGACGGGTTGGCCTATCAGTATCGCATCCCCAGGAAGTACGATGAGGAGATTGGCGTGAACCTGACCTTCATTCTGCACGGGTCGAACCTCACGCGGACCTGGGGATTTGCGAACCACGAGGCCGCCACCTTTCGGCCCGATGACGTCGTGGTTTGTCCCGATGGCACCACCTCGAGTGGTCAGGGTGGATTCAATTTCCTCGGCAAGGATACGGATGTGAATCGCTTTCACGCGCTGCACGAGGAGTTGAAGAAGATCTTCAACGTCAACGCGACCTATCTCTACGGGCACAGCCAAGGATCCTTCTTCGCCTTGCATTACGCGGGGGAAAAACCGGAGGCGGTCCAGGGGGTTGTGGCCCATGCCAGCGGCGTGTGGACGTGGACGAAGCAACCCGAGGCGGCCCACCATCAGGCGATTGTTCTCATGCACGGGACCCAGGATCCCGTCGTGCCGTATGGTCAAAGTGTCGGCGGATTCGAAGCGTATGCGGCAAAAAACTACCCGACTATCCGGATGAGAAGCCTGGAAGGCTGGAATCACTGGCCGGCGGAACACAATGGTCCGACCCCGCATACTTCACAGCAATTTGCCTGGGTCGAGGGCATGACCACCAAGGATCCGAAACGCCTGGCGGCTGCCTTCACGACCCTCTCCACCGCCAAGAGCAAGGAGCAACATGACTTCGCCGGATTGTACTTGTTCGCTTCGCGAATCGCGAGGATGCCGGAGGCCACGGCGGGGGCCAAACGGGTCTCCGAGAAAGCAATCAAGTCGGTTGAGGCCCTCGCCAGAAAGCACATCGCCAAGTTCGCGGAAGTGGATCCCAACGGGGAGTTCACAATTGGTGACGATGCGTGGATTGGACACTTGCCGATGTTTCTCCGCGCGTTCGAAGGCGTTCCGGAAGCCGATGCGCTCAAGGACAAGTGGGCGAAGGTTATGGAGCAACAAAAGGCCACGGGAATGAAGGACCTCAGTGGGTATTCCCGGGGGCTCCGGGCGGGCGACAAAGGCGCGGCATTTTCCGCCGGGCTGCGGGCTCTCAAGGCCTGCTTTCTCACCGTCTATTGCACCGACAGGCAGTTCCTGGAGAACATGGACAAGTGGGCAGGTGACGCCAGATCACTGAAGCTCGACCGCGCCGAGGTGAGCGAATTCAAGGCGCTCTCCAAGGACCACCGCAAGGCGCTCACCAGCGGCCGGAAGGCGTTCGAGGCCATCAATGGCCGTGCATCGTTATAGCCGTGCCCCACGGGCTGCGAGGTCACTTGTGCAAGGTAGTCAGATGAAGACGTCAAAGAACGCAGCCGTGCTGATTGGAGTGGCCGCGGCCTTGACCGCAATTCCACTGGTAGCGGAAGCCCAAGAGGAGAACCCGCCCAACATCGTCCTGATTTTTGCCGATGATCTCGGCTACGGCGATCTGGGTTGTTACGGCGCGACCAAGGTCACCACTCCCAACATCGACCGTCTGGCGGCCCAGGGGCGGATGTTCACGGATGCCCACTCCGCCTCGGCGGTCTGCACGCCCTCGCGCTATGCGCTCCTCACCGGGGAGTATCCGGTTCGCAAGAAGCTGAGCCGGCCGGTGTTCCTGAAGACGGGACTGGTGATCGACACCAGGCAGCAGACGATTGGGACCATCATGAAAGACGCCGGCTACGCCACCGCCTGTATCGGGAAGTGGCACCTGGGTTTTGGTGTGAAAAGCCCCAACTGGAACGGGAAACTGAAGCCCGGACCGCTGGAACTGGGATTCGACTACTACTTCGGCGTCCCCGTCGTCAACAGCCACCCGCCATTCGTCTACGTGGAGAATCACAAAGTGGTGGGATTGGTGCCTGAGGATCCGTTCGTCTTCAACAAGAAGGCCAAGACCCGGGAGTTCCCGGAGAAGATGAGGTTGAATGAGATCGGCGGAGCCGACGCGGCGCACGCGCTGTATGACGACGAAATGGTGGGGAGCAAACTCGCCGAGAAGGCAACAGGCTGGATCAAGGAACATGCCAAGAAGCCGTTTTTTCTGTAATTGGCCACCACCGGGATCCATCACCCGTTTACCCCGCACCCTCAGTTCAAGGGGACCAGTGGATGCGGTCGTTACGGTGACTTCATCCACGAACTGGACTGGATCATGGGCGAAGTGATGAAGGAGTTGGAGAAGCAGGGCGTGGCGGAAAACACGCTCGTGGTCTTCACCAGCGACAACGGCGGCATGCTCAACCAGGGCGGCCAGGACGCGTGGGTGGCGGGCCACACGCTCAACGGCATGCTACTCGGCTTCAAGTTCGATGCCTGGGAAGGCGGTCACCGCATTCCCTTCATCGCCCGGTGGTCCGGGAAGATTCCTGCAGGCTCGAAGTCGAACCAGTTGATCTGCAACGTCGACCTGATCGCCACCCTGGCTGTGCTCACCGGTGGAGTGCTGCAGGAGGGTCAGGGTCGGGACAGCGTCAATATCCTGCCCGCCCTGGTAGGAGATCCAGGGAAGCCGGTTCGTGAGCAGGTGCTCCTGGCGGGGATGAAGCCGTCCCACCTGGCCCTGCGCAATGGGAATTGGCTCTACATTGGGGCCCAGGGGGGCGGCGGATTCAGCAATGCCAAGCGCGGGGAACATGCCTTCGGCGGCCCGGCCGCCATCACTTTCAGCAAACGCCCGAACAGCGACATCGCCAACGGCAGAATCAAGAAAGACGCGCCGCCCGCACAGCTCTACAATCTCGAGAGTGACCTCGGCCAGACGACCAACCTCTACCGCGAACACCCCGAGATTGTAGAAGAGATGAAGGCCCTGCTTGCCAATTATTCCAGGAATGCGCCGAAGGCCGACGCTGAAAGGAAGGCGACGAAATGATCAGCCGGGCGAGCCCATGCGAACCGCTGGAGGGGCTCCGGTTGTCCGCGCCTGGTCCGTCACGGTGCTGACTGCGACTTCGCTTCCGCTTCCCCTTTGCTCGGCGGCGGCCCGGCGATCTTCCACAGGCTCCCATCGCTGCGGATGTAGAGAGCATCGCCCGAGATACTCGCGGTGGAGATGATGGTCTCGCCAAGTTCGATCTCGCTGACGACACTGCCTTCCGCGCCGGAGAGATCGACACACTGGCCGACACCTTCCTCGTTGAAAATGTAGAGATGGCCGTTGTCGGACGCCACCGGCGAACCGGAGAACGGACCTTTCAACCGCACGCGCCAAAGGCGTTCCCCATCCGCGCGGTTGGTGGCACTCAGGACGCCGGCGCTGTTGATGATGTAGACCTTGTCTCCGCTGATGAGGGGACTGGCGGTGGAGGGATTCTGCGTCTTCTTGTTCCACAACAAAGTGGTCTCTCCTCCGCCGGCACCTGGTCTCAGCGCGGTGAGCCCCTTGGATGGCACATAGAGGGTGTCCCCGGCGGCCGCTCCGGAGGGGATGGTGGAGGCGCCCTTGGAGTAGTTCCAAATTTCAGAACCGGTGGCCGGCGCCACGCCCAGCACTCCCTTGCTGGATTGCAGGGCGACCACCAGTGTTCCCCCGGACTTCAGCACGACCGGCGAGGTCCAGTTGGCAGCTTTCGGGCGGTCGATCTTCCACTTGTTCGTGCCGGTCTTGAGATCGAAGCCGGCCGCAAACGACTCGGAATCGTTCTCGATTTGTGCCACCAGGGTATCGCCCACAATGATCGGAGAGGAGGCCATGCCGAGACTGTTGGAGGCGTTCGGATAATCGAGGGTGAGTCCGCGCGTCCAGACGAGATTGCCGTCCAGATCGAGACAGATCAGGTCGTTCGAAGACCACAGGGCGTAGAGGCGCACTCCGTCGCTGACCGGGGTGGGAGCCGCGACACAGGTTTTCTTTTGGCACATCGTGCGACCCGTCGCCCAGAAACTGCGGCGCCACAATTCCGCCCCATCCGTGCTGGAGAAGCAGAGCACCTGGAGTTGATTCTGGTCCGGGCCGCTGGCGGCGGTGACGAACACCCGGTCGCCCACGATGATCGGACTGCCCAGGCCGCGACCGGGCAGGGGAACCTTCCAGGCAATCGATTTTTCGCTCAGTGCGGTGGGCAGGTTTTCATTACCTGCGATCGAGCCGTTTCCGTTCGGGCCGCGGAACTGAAGCCAGTCTGCGCGTGCCCCGTCGGGAACTACTAGCGCGGTGAGAGCGAGAACTGTGATGAAATGTGAGCGCATGGGAGAATCGGAAAGGTGTGTTGGGTTCGCGATGACCTGGTCAGAGTTTCACTTGGCGGTTTTGGCCTTGGGGATGTCGGGGCGATCGGTGGACAGGATGGCGGTGCCGGTCGAGTCGCAGACCCGGAGTTCGAATTCCCACTCCACGGTCCATTTTTCCTTCTGCTCGTTCTGGCACAGCTTCACGAGAATGGTGTTCTTCCCTTCCTTCAGTTGCACGGGCATCTTGTATTGGTCGATGCGCTGGCCGCGATGGTATTCGTCGCGACCGAAGAGCAGTTTGCCGTTGAGCCACACCTTCCACGCGTTCTTGCAACCCAGTCGCAATTCCGCGGGACGGGCCTTGGCGGCAACGAATTCGCTGTAGGCGTAGCCGGTGACCTCCTTCAACTTGCTGAAGGGTTGGTTGAGATCGATCTTGCCGTAGGAGTCGGTCGACTGGACCGCTTGCCATTTCACCTGGGCCGCATCCTTGCCTGGGTAGGCCGCGTTGAGATCGATCTTTTCTTCGGGCGGGAAGACGGCCGCAAATCCCTCCCGGGCCGTGTTGTGGAAGGGACCGATCACCTGCCAGTTGGTCAGGAATCCGAAGTGACGCGGCAGATCGACCTCCTGGCCAAACTCCTCGGAAAGCTTTTTCGCGATGAATTGGATCTGATCCACGTCGCGTGCCGCGTCGAGGGCCTTGCGGAAGGTGACGATGGCAGCGGCCTTGTCATCATCTCTCAGGGCCAACCCCCCGGCAACCAACCGCGCAACTGCATCGCGGCGGAGTTCCGTACTGGGATCATTGAGAAATCCCGGGATGAGCTCTGACGCGGCATCTGCGTCGATCTTCGCCATCAGGTCGAAGGCGAGCCGTCGAGCCTCGGGCGCTTGCCCCTTGTCGAGAAGGAACCCTTTCAAGTCATCGAAAGGCAGCGTCTTCTTCGCCTTGAGTTCGCGCTCGACGACAACCTCCACGGCCGAGCGAAGCCAGTTGCGAGCGAGCGCACCGCTGGACTCAATGGCACGGAGCAAGGGCAGGATCGCGTCCGCGTTGTAGCCGGAGATCGTTTTGAAAGCGGCCGCAGCGGCAGCATTTCCGGCTCCCTCCGGACCAACGGCCTGGAGGGCAGCTATCTGCTGTCCGAGTCCGGGGGGCACCTTCGCGAAGGCGGAGCCGACTCCGAAAAATCCGCCGATCGCAATGGCGGTCAGCCAAGAGGAGTGAAAACGGGCGTTCATGGAGGTGGCAGCCTAGCGGGATCGGCGACCGGCTCAAGCCCAGCGGAGGCGGACCCGGGAGCGGAGCTCCACTTTTTTGTTACT
>JAYGGC010000160.1:0-10951 GCA_046581525.1 Roseibacillus sp.
GGTTGATTCCTGATTCGTTGCGCGGTGCAATTGGAACAATTGAAGGGGCGGAGATTCTGTAAAGTGATGTGGATGAGTAAAGGATGCTTTTAAAAAAAATTACCTTGCTTCGCCTAACCGTTTTCCCCTCGGGAGGCTGAACGGCTGAGGACTTCCTCAGCTTAGATCTTTTGCCTGCCGCAGCCTGGTTACCCCTTTTTGGTATTCACCGGGCGTTTGCGATCCGGAAAGAGCGTGCGGCAAATCTCGCACACGGTCCCGTCACAGCCTCGGGCGGAACAGTACTCGCGCCCATAAAAGATCATGCGGAGGTGCAATTTATTCCAGCTCTCCTCGCAAAAGACTCTCTTCAACGCCGATTCGGTGTCCGCCACGTTCTTTCCGCTCGCTAGCTTCCAGCGCTGGGCCAACCGGTGGATGTGGGTATCGACCGGAAAGGCCGGGACTCCGAAGGCTTGGGACATCACCACCGAGGCAGTCTTGTGGCCCACGCCGGGCAAGGCCTCCAGGGCCTCGAAATCGGCGGGCACTTCCCCTCCGTGATCCGCCACGATGAGGCGCGAGAGCTCGGCGATATTCTTCGCTTTGCGGGGTGCCAATCCGCATGGGCGAATTGCCGTTTCGATCTCCTCCACTGGCACGTGTTGCATGGCAGCCGGGTCCTCCGCGAGGGTGAACAAATCCGGGGTTACCTTATTAACTCGCTCATCGGTGCACTGGGCCGAGAGCAGGACCGCCACCAACAAGGTAAAGGGGTCCTTGTGATCCAAAGGAATCGGCGTCTCCGGATAGAGTTCCGCGAGACGCCGATGAACAAACTCGGCCCGCTCCGCCTTGGTCATGGTTAAGGCGGCGGGCTGTAAATTCAGAACGTGGGAGTCGCGCTGGGACGCCTCTGGGCGACCCGGTTGCTGCTCAGTTTGCGCATGGTCGCATAATACATGCGCGCGCAGTGACCATACCTGATGCGACCGCGAAGCAAGTTGGCGGTGCGCTCCCAGGAACCCCACTTGATGATATTGATTTCGACATCCCTGGTCGCCCATTTGCGCATCAGCCCAAGGCTCGGATGGTAGATGTCGATCGTGTTGGTTCCGACCAGCTCGGAACCGTAGTCATCAATCACGTAGGTGTGGGGCAGGCCTTTGATCCTGAAGGTGGTTCCCATCGGATAGCGGGACCAGTCGGCGGCAGCGCTGCGCACATGGCCGTACTTGAGGGTGGTGCCGATGGCGTTCAGTCGGCCGGGAGCGCCAACCTCACCCTCCTGGTGGGAGTAGGAGGTAGTGCGCACAACGCGATGACGCGCGCTACCGCTCTTGTAGGTGGGCCGACCGTGTTTGTCGGTGGGCAGCGATTGCGCGGAAGCTTTAACAGCTACGTCGACGCTGGCGGGCAGAAAGGTGTTCTGAGCCAAGCGCGACCAGGAGGCGCTGAGTTTTTCGGCCTGAGCTTTCGAGAGAAGTCTCGGGCGCGACTTCGAAGTCGAGCCGACACTTAAGCCACTACAGCTAGCCAATGTTCCAATTGCAATTGCCGAGGCAACTGCTTTCACGAGCAGGGATTTCATACAGATTGGCAGGGGATCTTGAATTCCAAGAAAACCAAGCTACAGCTTGGCGGCACTTTGTAGTCTGATCCTCTCCTCAGGACAATCCTTTTTTCGCAAAACGCGTTACTTTCGGACCGTATCAGGGTGTTTTCTGTCAAAACCGTAATTTTCAGGGTTCAAATGGGAATAACTGGTAATAAAAAACTACCCAATCCGGGGATCTGGAGTGGGGGCGTTTGACGAGTTCTGACTCTTTTGGAGAAGAGACTTCATGCAGTCATGACCGGCGTGCGGCGAGTCCGTCTGCATCCGACAACGACTCACCGCAGATTTCGGGCCAAGGTGGAACAGTCCTCCAAAAAGGTCCGCCCCCGGGCAAGAGATGACGCACTGGAATCTTGTGAGAGCTCCCGTCTCCAAGCTCCAAACAAGCTCCCGTCCCAATTCCAAAATCCCAGCGATGGCCCTGAGCTACTACAGGCACTCGAAAGATGGCTTCGTAGTGGGGAGGGATCCAGCCGCTTGTAAGTTGAGAATCGAAATTGAAGTTGAGATTGTGGATTGGGAGTTCCCGCCGCCGCAAGCTTCGCATCCGCGCGGAGGCAGCTACTCTTCCTCCAGCAATCTCCGGATTCGCTCCGGCACGAACGAGGCCTCCGTCGCTTCGTCCGCTGCCAGCCTCATTTGGTCGCGCAGGATCTGGAGTGAGATGGGCGCGATGTAGTCGGCGAGACAACTCCGCAGGGCTTCCACCGCATCGACATTCTTGATCTTCACCTGCCGATAGCACTTCACCGCCAGCGCTTCCGCCGCGCCGGGAGTGAGGAGATCCGGAACGCGATCCTCAAATTCCTCAAAGGAGTCCTTCGGAATGTCGAGACCACGCTTTTTGCCCAGGCCGCGGAGAAGAGCGAACCCTTCCGCAGGCGTGGTGGTCGGGAAGAGAGGCACCTTGATATCAATCCGGCCCGGCCGTTTGAGGTCGACTTCAATGAGGTCCGGGCGACTTGAGGCGAGCACCCAGAGAAGGTGGCCGCGGTTGTCGGGATCGGACATCTCGCGCGCGATCATGGAATAGACCCGGCTTGAGACGCCGGAATCACCACTTCCGGACTGGCGCTTTCCGAGGGCCTGGTCGGCTTCATCGACAAAGACGATGCAGCGCCCCAAGGCGTGGAGGAGCGAAAAGATCTTTTCGAGATTGGCTTCAGTGCTTCCCACCCAACGATCGCGAAAGTTGCACAGGGTCACCACCGGCACGCCCGCCTCGCCTGCCAGGCACTCCGCGAGATAGGTCTTTCCGGTGCCCACCGGGCCGCAGAAGAGGTAGCCCATGGGAAGGGCCTGCAGCTCGTCCTGCCGCCAGAGGGCGAGATCCTGCCGCAACCAGTCCTTCACCGAGTCCAGGCCAATCACGTGCTCCAGGCTGCGGTCGGGCTCCACAAATTCGATCAGGCCCTCGCAGTCCTTCTCGACCAACGCTTTCTTCAACTCCCCGAGATCAGCGGCGTTCAGGGGTCGCTTCTCGTGGTTGCGGCGCTGGAGAAGTCCCTGCACCGAACTGAGAGTGGCTCCCGAGAGACGCCGCGCCGGGAGCACTGGATCGTCGCGGAACTCTTCCAGCGCCACGGGATACTCGGACTGCAGGGCCACAAGCGCCTGTTCCAACTCCTCGTCGCCGGGCAAGGGAATCTGCTGGGCACTGATCCGCGGATTGCCGGCCACCAGGGGATGGAGATTGTTGATGTGATTGGAGAGGAGAAAGGCAGCCTGGTTGTATTCGTTGAGCCTGGCATCCGCGGCCCACGACCGCAGCAGCGAGGCAATCGCACCCAGGTTGTTGCTGAAGGCGGTCGGGTTGTTGGGCGCCACCAAGTGGGCTTGCCGGATGATGACAGCCACCCGGGGCGCCTCCCGGTTGATTGCTCGCAGGTTCCGGCAGTAGATCAGGTAGTGAGTGAGGTCCCGAACGGCAGTGAGCGGTTCGGTGGGAGAGGATCGCAAGCGGTCTTCCGATCCGCTGGTCCACTCTGCGGCAATCTCCTTCCCGCGTTCCACCTTGAGCCCGAGGCCCAGTTCATAGGAGAGAACCACCTCGAATTGCGGCAGAAGAACTTCCAAGAGAAAGTCGTTGAGGCGACCGAGGCGCGGCCCCTCGGGGAGAAGGAACAGGTCGTTGATGTTGCCGTGCAGGACGAAGCAACCCGCCGTTCCGCTCTCATAGCGGGCGATGACCTCACGGGCCCATGGCGGGAGCGCTGCCATCGTATCTAATTCGCTAGCCTACTCGCTCACGGACGGGCCCATGGTGCCCTTGGTGCTCTCTTCTTCACCGCCTCCCTCGCCACCCTCCGGGACACTTTCCTCGCTCGCGAGCTCGATGCCCTCGGCGGCGGCGAAATCGGCCAGGGCCATTTCCTCGAGGGCGCCCTGCTCGGATTCCTGCAGCTGAATTTCGCTCATGTCCATGCTGTCGCGCGCCACGCGGGCCCGGCCGGCGGCCTTGGTGCGCTCTTCCTCCACCATTTCTTCGAGTCGGTTGAGGGTGTCCCCGGCTCCCCCGATCTCGGTCACCATGCCGGCAGCCATCTCGTTCAGTTCGGCGCTGGCCCTCTGCACTTTCATGTCGTTGATTCCGTGCGAAAGCTTTTCGATCTTGGCCTTGGCCTCCTTCACGCTCACATCGCGAGCGCGGATCAATTCCTTGTAGCGCTTTTCGGACTGCTCGAACTGCTTCGCGATCTCGTCGTGCGACCTGTTGACTTCCTTGAGCTTGAGCGCCAACTGTCCGGCCGCCGCGCGGTTCCCCGCCTTCAGGTTGGCCGCAGTCTTGGCGCGCAGTTCCTCTTCTCGATTGTCCAGCTTGTTGGCCCGGGATTTCAGGCCTTCGACCAGCGCGGCGTGAGCCGCCAGCGCCTTGTTGAACTCCGTAATCTGCTTGCGAAGACTCTCCTTTTCGACCTCGAGAAGGGCCTCTGGATTCGCTCGTTCCGCCTTCCCGATCAGGCGCAGGAAGATGCCCTTGATGATGTTACCGATCCGCTTAAACATAGTGAAAAGAACTGGTTAGCCGCGGCAGCATGGAGGTTGGAGCGGAGGGCGGCAAGTATAAGCGAAGGCCCTAATTGGAATGGCGCGGCCTGGGGGAAGTGTGCTGGAGGGAACCCTGTGCGGAGTGATGGGCAGGCGGGGGGTGATCCCCGGGCCAGTTTCCAATTGGTCCACCCCGCCGAGCAATCTCCACGAGGCACGCTCATGGGGAAGTGCTTCCCGGGCCTTGGCTCTCTTTGGAAATTGGCTCGGGGGCTTGGAAAAGCTCCCGGGGCCTCCCCCCCATGCTTGCCGCACGATCCCATTCCTGATTTCCTCCTGACGTGTCCCGCGTGGATCCTCTCATCGACTACCTGAACCGGCTCGCCCGCCGGGGTGAGAGTCATGTGCGCCTCGACGAGGATGCCCGGAAAGTCCTGCGGGCTTATTATCGGGCCGGCAAGGCCGTGCCCATTCGTTCGCGCGGAGTTGCCAGCCTGAGTGCGGGGGCAACCGCAGTGATTCGCGAGGAACCAGCCCCCAGTGCGAAAGTTATTCACGTGGTCCGTGCGGTGGGGGCAACCCCCGAGGAACAACTCGCTTCCCTGCAATCCCAAGCCCAGAACTGGGAACCGGCCCGCTCGCTCGGTTCGCTGCGCGAAACGATGGTCTTCGCGGTGGGCAATCCCGAAGCCGATCTCATGTTGGTCGGGGAGGCCCCAGGCTACGAGGAGGAACGGCGCTGCGAACCATTCGTGGGACGCGCGGGCCAGAAGCTCGACCAGATCCTCAAGGCGATGGGCTTCGCGCGGAAGGACATCTACATCTCGAACATCTGCAAGTTCCGCCCGGCGCTCAAAAACCAGACCACCAACAACCGCAAGCCAACGCGCGAGGAAATGGATGCCTGCCTTCCCTTCGTCCGCGCGGAGATCGCAATCGTGAAGCCCAAGTGCATCCTCGCACTGGGTGCCACCGCTGCGGAGGGACTGCTTGATCGACAAGATCCCGTCGGACGCATGCGGGGAAGTTGGCACGAGTTTGAAGGCATTCCCGTGCGCATCACTTACCACCCGTCCTACCTCCTTCACAACGAGGCGGCGGTCAGCGAGAAGAGAAAGGTCTGGGATGATATGTTAAGTATCATGGAATTTCTCCAGATGCCGATATCTGAGAAACAGCGTGGTTTTTTCTCGGGAAAATAGGCGGTTGAGGGGGCCTCCAAAATCGTTTTGAAAATCTCGTGCGAATCCTTCGCGGTTCGTCATTTCATTTCATCGGTGAGGCATGCCTCGGCATCGTCCCACCCGACCCTTTCTTTCTTCTTTGCAGCCTTAAGAATCGGTCGCGCCCCGCCGGATTGGTCTCCGGCGGGGCTTTCTTTTTTCGGGCGTGCCCGCGTCGAAGGTCGGAATGTCGAAGGTCAAAGGTCCCGCGCCCCTCCCGGCATTCGACATTCGACTTTCTGAGATCCCACTCTCATTACTCCCCCCATGAGCGAGCATCCCTTCCTGGCCGACGAGTTTCATGTGCGTTGGTCCCAACTGGTTCCCGAAAAGGTGGAGGCCGATATCGAGGCTGCCATTTCCCAGGCGCAGGATCGCATCGATGCCATCTGCGCGATCACGGCGGGAGAGGCCACCTATGAGAACACCTTCGGGGCGCTGGATGATGCTTCCGAGTCGCTCGATCGCGGATGGAGCCGCCTCAACCACCTCGACGCGGTGCGCGACAACAAGGATCAGCGCGAGGTGCTCAACAAGATGCTGCCCAAGGTCACCGCCTTCTCGGCTTCCGTCCCGTTGAACTCCGAACTCTGGTCCGCTCTCAAGGCCTTCGCGGAATCGTCAGATGCCAAGGACCTCGATGCGGTGCGTGCGCGCTTTGTGGAGGAAACCTGCGCGGAGTTTCGCGATGCCGGCGCGGACCTCGCCCCCGAGCAGAAGGCGTGCATGTCCGACCTGCAGAGCGAACTCGCCAAGGTCACCCAGAAGTTCTCGGAGAACGTCCTCGATTCCACCAACGCCTTCGAACTCGTCATCGACGGGGAGTCCAGGCTCGCGGGCCTCCCTGACACCGCCAAGGCCGGTGCCCTCGCGGATGCAATCTCGAAAAAACTGGCCACCGACGAGGACCCCAAGTGGCGCTTCACCCTCCAGCATCCCTCCATGTTCCCCGTTTTTCAGTACGCGGACGACGACGATCTGCGCCGCGAACTGTACGAGGGGAGCTCCTCCATTGGCCGCTCCGGCGACTACGACAATTCAGAGCTCGTCTGGAAGATCATCGGCTTGCGCCAGGAGAAGGCGGCGCTCCTCGGCTTTGCCAACTTCGCCGATCTCACTCTGCAACGCCGCATGGCGCGGGACGGCGCGTCCGCCCTCAAGTTCGTGGAAGACCTGCACCATCGCATCGAAGTGGCCTTTCGGCGCGAGTGTGCGCAGCTCGAATCCTACAAGGCCGGGAAGACGCGCAGCGAACCCGGGCCCCTCCAACCCTGGGAGACCGCCTACTGGGCTGAGAAGCAGCGCAAGGAACTCTACGACTTTAACGACGAGGACCTGCGTCCCTACTTCCCGGTCGAACAGGTCATGGACGGCCTCTTCGGCCTCGCCACCCGCCTCTTCGGGATCAGCATCACGCCCCGCGACAGCGTGTTCTACGAGCCGGGCTCTTCCAACTCGAATGGCAAAGTCGAGGTCTGGGATCCCGAGGTCTCCTTCTACGAGCTCAACGATGTCGAGTCCGGAGAACAACTAGGATCCTTCTATGCAGACTGGCATCCGCGCGAGACGAAGCGCAACGGAGCGTGGATGCACTTCCTGGAGACCGGTCTTCCTCCCCGGGAAGGCCGCGAACGTAAACCTCACCTCGGGCTGATCTGCGGTAACATGACCAAGCCGGTCGGAGACAAGCCCGCGCTCCTGACCCACTCCGAAGTGCAGACCATCTTCCACGAGTTCGGCCACCTTCTGCACCAGCTCCTCAGCGAGGTCCCCGTGAAAAGTCTCTCTGGCGTACGCGTGCCGTGGGACTTCGTGGAACTCCCCTCCCAGATCATGGAAAACTTCTGCTGGGACCGCGAGTCACTCGACTTCTTCGCGCGCCACCACGAAACCGGCAAGGCGATCCCCGACGAGCTCTTTGAGAAGCTCATCGCCGCCCGAAACTACATGAGTGCCACCGCCTTTATGCGCCAGCTCTCCTTCGGCAAGCTCGACCTCGAACTCCACATCCACCTGGCCAAGTACGCAGAGCGTGACCTCGACGAGGTCGATCTCGAAATCCTCGACGGCTACAAGGTGCCGCTCGCGAGCAGACCCCCCAGCATGGCGCGTCGCTTCAGCCACCTCTTCGGCGATCCCACCGGCTACGCCGCCGGCTACTATTCCTACAAGTGGGCGGAGGTTCTCGATGCCGATGCCTTCACCCGCTTCCGCAAGGAGGGCGTGCTCAATAAAGACACCGGCCGCTCGTTCCGAGCCTCCATCCTGAGCAAGGGGAACTCCAAGCCCGCCGACGAACTCTACCGCGACTTCATGGGCCGCGATCCTGAGCTCCAACCGCTCCTGGAACGGAGTGGCCTGGCTTAGCCCTGGCGAAGAAGGAAGCCCTACCGCTCCTTGCTCTTCTTGGCGCGAAAGCGTTCGGGCAACCAGGAGGTCGAGATCACCTCCTTGATCACCGCAAAAGTTATCTCGGCCCCATCCCCAGTGGTCCGCTTGGTCATGTAGGTCAGCTTCACCAGGGCCATCACCGCACTGTGCCGATTGAATTTCCGGGGCGCGTTCCGGAGGGCATCCGTGATGAGCCAATCTTCGCCCGCACCACGATCGGCAAAGGCGTAGATCAAGTTCTTTTCCGCGGAATCGTGGAGCACATAGCTCTGCCAATCCTTGGGGTTGTAGCCCTCGATGTATTTCTCGCCCGGATACACCCACACTCGCATTTCCAATGGTTCGCTCGACTGGCTTTTTAAAAAGCCCTCCCACGAGGTGTCGCCCACCTCGGCAAAAAATTCCCAGAACACCTTCGGCATCTGCCCCTCGGGCAACACCACCAGCCTCCTATCCTTCTCACCGGGAATGGTCACCAGGTAGAGGAACTGCGGTTTGCCATCGTCGCCGATGGCTCGTTGCTTCAGGCTAAGTTCGTATGATCCCGGCATCGAGATCGGGCGGTAGTACTGCTCAAATTTCTCCCGGATGGCCTCCGACTCATAGACGAAGGGTGCCGCTGTCTTCACGCTCGCGGCATTGAGGTAGGCGCGCGCGACGGTCTCTGCCAGGGCCGCTTCGGGATCGTCCTTCATCAGCTGGCCCAGCGCGGTGATCCCCACCTCCGGCAGGGAGCCTGCCCCCGCTCCCTCGTTTCTGAACAGATCGTCCATCCAAACAATGGTGGCGGTAGTCAGGGCCACCACGAACAACAGGCTGATGATCACGGTTGCCTTCGGGAAGTTCTCCATCAACCACCCGAATCCTGCCACGCGTTTATCCGGGGTCGCGAAATCGTCCCAGTCGGCCTGGGAGTGTTTCTCCCGGCGAAATTCATGGGCTTCCCGCGCCGCCTCGCGACGCACCAAGACTCGCGCTCCCACCGGGTTGGCCTTGCTCTTGCCCCGGAACTTGGGTTCTTCCTCTTCCTCCGGCGCGAGCTGCACCACCTCGCTCTCCTTCTCGTCCGCCCCGTTCTTGGAGAGCTCCTTGAGGCTATTGGGATGTCCATTGCCCGCATTCGACTCAACCGCGGGTTCAGCGACCTCCCTACCCTCCCGCTTGTCCAGGCGCTCCTCGAGATGACTGATCGAATTGACAAGGGTCTCCAACGCTTTGGCGAGAATCACTCCCGGGGTTGCATCCTCGGGGGGCTCTGCGGTCGGCTTCCGGGAACGACCAACCAGGAGTGAGGACTTGACCGCAACCGAATCGAGATCGACGTGCTGGAACTCATCCGGGAGGGTCATGCTCACCGGAATCGCCATCTGCTGGTCACCTTCCCGATAGCGCACCCTCACATCACACCCCGGACACGTCTCTTCAACAGTCGGCGTGAGCTCCTCAAATTCCACTTCCGCACCGCAAGCGGCGCATTTCAGCGAGACGGACATCGATTCCTAAACTTCGAACGAGTTTCCCGAGGGTGCGATCGGGAAGGCGCACATACAATACCGCATTCTCACAGAGGCAAGGAAGAACAATTGCCCCACCGTGAGCCCCGCCAGGGCGATCTTCCCCAGCTCACTAGTAAGGTTTCCTTCACAACCCGCGGCGTGGCCCTAACTACTCCTCATTCGGTTCGATGGTCGCCTCAATGACCGCTCCGAGGTTCTTCCCCTTGGCCCGCCCAAGTCGCAGCACGATGGGCTTCCCCGACCCCACGGTGAATCCGGTCCCCAGCGAAACACCCACCGCTCCGCGACACTCCGGGAATACTCGCATGTCGATGATGTAATCGTTGGCACCCACATTGGGTTCGACCTCGAGCCGCAACCCTTCCCGAAGGGTGTGCCCGTCCTCCCAGCGTGCCGTGTAAAAGCACCGCCCGCTGTCCTGGACGCGCGATCATTCCCATCTTGTTGAGCCGTCGAGCTCCCACCGGAATCTTGCCCGCAACGAGCTCGGCTCCCTCCCATTCAATCAGTGATACCGACACGCGGATCAACTTTGGGGTGCCAAACATTCATCCGACGCCAATGAGCTGGTCAATGAGATCAATATTCAGCGCGTAGAGCCGGGCGGTTACTATCGAAGTCCGTGGGCCGCAGGCAACCCATCCACCATCCGGGATCTCAATTCCCGCATCGCGCATGACGGCCCCGATATCGAGCAGAGTATCACCATCCACCACCACCACTCACTCTTGGCCTCCAGCAATCCGGAATTCACGAGGATCCCCTTCACGTCCCAGAGCTTGTCTTCCTCCCCGAAGAATCGAGACTTGCCAGGGGCCCGCAGCATCCGTTTCGGTTCCGGTATGGCGGTCCCTCCAAAGTCCCCCGCCATCCAACGAATCTCGTCCAGTGCCAGCGCGATATAGGAACCCGTGCGCACCTCCCCCGCTTTCCAATCCCACTTCCACTCCGCCCGGAGTGGGGCACACGAAAACAGCATCACGACGACCAGAAGCCCTCGTAGCCTGCCGATCGCAGGTGTTTTCGGCATTACCACATCCCTACACCCCTCCTCGCGGGACAATTTTCACCGGCCCCGGGTTACTCCCGAGAGTCCGGGCCGGACTCCTTCCTGCTACGGGAAGAACTTCGCCACCGTCTCCTCACTCGGAGGCTTGGTGGCCAGGGAGACGACCACCATCATCACCGCGCCCGTGAGCCAGCAAACCGCCACCGGCATGACACCGCCCAGGATG
>JAYGGC010000249.1:0-19674 GCA_046581525.1 Roseibacillus sp.
ATCAACCGGCAGCAGGTAGCCCTCCTTGAGACGGGCGGTCGATCAGTTTTGGGAACACTACCACCGGGACCGAAATCACCAGGGCTTGGAGAGCAGGATCATCGAACCAGATTTTGGATCGGAAGGGGGGGTGAACTGCCACGAGCGGCTTGGTGGATTGCTTCGCTACTACCACCGGGATGCGGCGTGAACCCATGCACTACCAGCGATTCCAATTTCCGGACCCTACGGGAGCCTAACAGAAGCTCTTTCGGCAGGTGCCCAATAGGGGCTTGAATTCCCAGTCGATTGTTGCGGAGCGCGGGCCAGGACCGCTCCGAACGCGGATGGAAACTTGCGCGCGTGGAGCGACTCGACGAAATCGCCCGACGGCAGCCCGATTGGTTGGGTCGCTCCTGCACGAGGAGCAGCCTTGCGGTGCAGGCTACTTTCCCGGTCCTATGCCGGGCAGTCCCTACTCCCCAATGCAAAACAGATGCCGCTCGCCCCGGATGAAGAGTTCGTGGTCGACGGGCGCGGGAGTGGCATCGACTCCTTCGTCGAGCGAGTTGGTGGCGACGATCTCCAGCTTCTTGCCGTCCTTGATCACGACGGTGGTTCCGCTCCGGCCGGTGAGGTAGACATGTCCGCCGGCCGCCATCGGGGAGGCATAGGTGCGGGAGATGCCGGGAATTCGCGCGGCGGTGTAGTGGGGCTTGCCGGTGGCGGCATCGAGGCAGGTGAGCATGCCGGACTTCCCGCTGTGGAAGTAGAGACGGTTCCCCGAGATCAGGGGCGAGGCGATGTCGGGGGTGTTGCGATCGAGGGTCCACACCACGTGATCGGATCCCTCGAGGTCCCCCTTGCCATCGAGGCGGAAGGCGCCGATGAAGTTGCCGCGGAAACCGCTCCCGACGATGGCGAGATCCCTGATCGCGACCGCGGAGGTCACTGGCCGCTGGGTTTGTCCGGCGCAGCGCCAGAGTTCCTTCCCACTTTCCAGGTCGTAGGCCCGCGCGCAGGTCTGCCCGTTCATGACGACCAGCTTCTTCCCGGCATGTTCGGCGACGAGGGGGGTAGACCAATTGGTCGGCTCGTCGCGCTCTGCCTTCCAAATCGTTTTGCCCGTCAACTTGTCGAGGGCGTAGAGGGCGGAGGGGCCCTCGTGATCCCACGGGACCAGGATCTTGCCGCCGTGCAGGGTGGGTGAGCTTCCTTCGCCGAAGCCGTTGCGGGTGTTCATCTTCCCGAAGTCATCCCGTTTCCAGACAAACTTCCCGTCCATGGTGTAACAAAACAGCCCTCGCGATCCGAAGTGGGCGTAGACGCGCTTTCCGTCGGTGCACGGCGAAGCGGACGAGAATCCGTTGGTGTCGTGGGTCCCCTGGTGCGGAGTCGCCTCTGTGGCGGTTTTTTCCCAACGCACTCTGCCGGTCTTGCGATCGAAACAGTAGATCTTGAAGGCCAGCTTGGAGATCCGTCGACCGTCGAAGCCGCGGCCCTTGCCGGATGGCAAAACGGCCGTCACCACGAAGACCTTGTCGTCCCAGATCACGGGAGAGCCGGAACCCCGGCCCGGGATGGGAACCTTCCACTTCACGTTCTTGGTCGCGCTCCACTCGACGGGCGGCTTGGCGTCGGGCGACGAACCGTTGCCGGCCGGGCCACGCCAGTGCGCCCAGTTGCCGGCCAGGGCCGGACTTTGAATAGCCGCAAGGAAGATCAGGGAGGTGACGGGCTTTGTGATCATGGGATTGCGTCCCCACTTGTCACTCATTCTCCACCTTTCGCAATCCCGATCCGAAGGTAGCAGTCGAAATCGGCTTGCAACCGCGCACTGCACTCCCGGAATCGGCCCCTGTTAGAACACCTCACCGTGGACTGCGGTTTCCGCGTTTG
Source organism: Roseibacillus sp. (assembly GCA_046581525.1). Lineage (GTDB taxonomy): Bacteria > Verrucomicrobiota > Verrucomicrobiia > Verrucomicrobiales > Akkermansiaceae > Roseibacillus_B. The sequence goes on from JAYGGC010000249.1 coordinate 1,879, forward strand.
CAGCACGTAGGCTTTCCGACTCATGGAGACAGGCAAAGTGGAAGTCTCCGCCAGATTCATAGTTTGATCTGCTAACCCGTTTGGCTTTTCGGTTCTCATCTTCCTTGTGATGCCGGAATGCAGCCAACTGATTGCAGCGGAAGGAGATGCTCCCGACATCGGGCACGGGTGTGCTCGGGCAAGAGCAGCTGGTTTTTACGATTACCTGCTTGAAGCCAGGAGTGCGGAGCTGACATCATACGATTTATGAAATCGTTAAGCGTGGTGGCCTCTGTTCTGGTGCTTGTTCCCCTGACCCTGAAAGGAAGCGATTGCAATGTCTCCGGGGTGGTGGGTTCGGGCAGCGGGGCGTTGCAGAGTTCCACCGTCTCCACCGTGGATTGCGTTGCGTCGGAGGAACTCGGTGCGCTAGGGTGGCTGGAAGCATTCGAGGTCTCTCCCGAGCAGTTGGAGGCGGACTACCAGAGCACCATTGGTGGAGGGATGGCAGGAGAGACGGACAACTTGATCGCGACCCTGGTGAGGAGGGCGCTGGAGGGGGGAGAACTGATGATTCCGGTGGTCTTCCTGGCGGAGGCGGAAGAAGGCGAGGGGAAGGCAGAGGAAGGCGCAGAGAAGGATCCAGGAGCGGAATTCAACGCCGCCCTGGGAGCGCGGCTTACCGCCCTGGAATTGGAGAATGCGGCGCTCAAGAAGCGCCTCGCACAGTTGGAGCCGTCGGCGGACCCGGTGGGGCCGTTTGTAGACCCGGATTGGCCGCCCGCGAACGTGAAGCCCAGGAGGCGATTCAGATTCATTCCTCGTCAGGTGCAACGAGGCGCAGCCACGAGACCGATCCGGCCCATCGTTGCGGTAAGCCCCTATCCAGTCCGATTCAGGCCGTTCACAAGGGCTGCCATGGACACCCAGATTTCGGGTCGGCTTTCTCGCGCACGGGGGCAGTCGTTCACGGAGCAAAGACGGTTTTTCCAAAATGCGTCCAAGGCGCTTGGAGCAGGGGTTGCGAGCAAGGAATATCGAGGCGTTCGGTTGGAGGTGGGGAACGCAATGCTCAGAGGGGAACTCAATGCGCGCTATGCGGTCCAATACCTGGCTGATGTCGTCGATGTGTTCCGGACCTACGAAAGGCTGGCGCGATTTGGTCTGACCGATCGTGTGGTCCCGCCGGTGAGCGCTGATTCCTTCCGAAGAGATCCGGAGTTCATGTTCATCTGGGCCTCCGAGGTGAAGGAACAAAAGAGAAGGCTCAATCGGGAGGAATCGTTGGCAAGGTAGGGCAGGGAATACGGAAGTCGGAAGTCGGAGGACGGAGGGCGGAGAAGGCTTTTTGTTTGGGAGCCGCGCGCTAAGGTGGCGGAGAAATGGCGGAGGAAGAGGGGAGGCGGCGTCGATCGGTGACCTTGTTGCCGGCGACCGCTGTGGTGATTGGAAACATGGTTGGAACCGGGGTGTTTACGAGCCTCGGGTTTCAGCTGGCGGGGATTCAGTCGGGGTTTGTCTTGATGGTCTTGTGGACCCTTGGTGGGGTGTGCGCCCTGTGCGGTGCGGTCTGCTACGGTGAGTTGGCAGCGGCCTTGCCGCGTTCGGGTGGGGAGTATCATCTCCTCTCGCGAATCTACCATCCGGCCCTGGGCTTCCTGGCGGGCTGGATTTCAGTGACGGTTGGCTTCGCCGCTCCGGTTGCCTTGGTAGCGATGGCCTTCGGAACTTACTTTGCGGGCATTTCCGGCGTCGAGGGGACGCAGCTGCCGATGTTGATGTCAGCTCTCCTGGTCTTCGTGGTCACGGCGGTGCACTTGCTGCACATCGGGGTGGGGAGCAAGTTCCAGAGCGTGTTTACTTTGGCGAAGGTCATCCTCATCGTGGTGCTCATTGCGGCCGCCTTCCTGATCGGCGACTCGCAAGGGGTGAGTTTCCTGCCGAAGGCAGGTGATTGGAAGGTGATGGTGAGCAATCCTTTTGCGGTGTCCCTGGTGTTCGTGATGTATGCCTACACCGGTTGGAACGCCGCGGTCTACATTGTCGATGAAGTGGATGAGCCGCGCAAGACGGTCCCGCGCGCTCTTCTGACCGGGACGGCCCTCGTGATGATTCTCTATCTCGGGTTGAACGCGGCATTTCTTTACAGCACCCCCATCGCGGAGATGAAAGGGAAGGTCGAGGTGGGGCTGGTGGCTGCGCAGAGCATCTTCGGAGAGGCAGGTGGTAAGATCATGGCGAGCTTGATTTGCCTGGGACTGATCTCAGCGCTGAGTGCGATGACCTGGGCCGGACCTCGGGTGGCGCAGCGCATGGGAGAAGACTTTCATGCGTTGCGATTTCTCTCCATAACGTCGCGCTCCGGCATTCCCTACGTCGCGGTCCTCTGGCAAAGCGCGGTGGTCTATCTCTTGCTTTTTACGAGCAGCTTTGAGGCCGTCCTGGTTTATGTCGGACTACTCCTTGTGCTCTTCGCCCTGCTTACGGTCATCGGTCTCTTCTGGTTGCGCATTCGGCAGCCGGATCTCGAACGTCCGGTGAAGGCGTGGGGCTATCCGGTCACTCCGGCGATCTTCATTGGTGTGAGTTTGTGGATGATGGTCTATGTTGCGAGGGCCAATCCGGCCGGAGCCCTCTGGGGCCTGGCCACGGTGGCGGTGGGCGGTGGGGTCTACCTGTTCGCGATCTGCCTGAGCCCGAAGCGAGCGCGCCGAAGTTAACGGCTGCGACAGCACTGTAATCTTTACCTGAATACTCAAATAGTTTTGATATTGAAAGAAGAGCGTCATAGTATGTCCGTTAACTATTCGAGCGCTACCCATTGAGACTCGATCCCTCCCCCCATGAATGTGCCCCCGGAGCACCGCAACCTACGAGCAGAGGCATGAGCCTGATCGAGTAACGGACTCCTCTTCAAACGGCCAATCTCAGCCCTCCCATGCGTATTCGATCCAAGTCCAGCGAACGACTGGCGTCGCGACGTGCCTGCCGCGGGCTCACTCTTGTGGAACTCACGATGGTGATTCTGGTAATCCTTGCCTTGGTGGGCATGCTCTTTGTCGGAGCGAGGGGATGGAAGAACGGGACCGACCGTGCTCGTTGCATCCTGAACATCCGGCAAATGCAGATGTCGATTCGGGCCTACTCGAGCGTGACTGAATATCAGCCCGGGACGGATCTCTCCATCAAGATCCCACCCGTCAACCTTCTCGCGGAGTTGGTCGGAGTGGGCAAATACGTGCCGGCACTGCCGCGCTGTCCAGGCAACGGGACCTACCAGTTTGGAGGTGATGTGGTTCCGGAGATTGGGTCGCTCTACATGCGATGCTCTCTCGCTTCGCAGGGACACAAGCCCGAGTCGATTGAGAGTTGGTAGCGCGGCGCACTTCGGGATCGAGTCCGGCTTCAGATTGCGATATGGCAAGGACGGATGCCGGACCTGAGTCTCGAGGAAGAGCTGACCAAGAGCGGTGAAGCGCGGGTAGCGGGGATTGATGAGGCGGGGCGTGGACCCTTGGCGGGCCCGGTGGCAGCGGCCGCCGTCATTCTTCCCGCCGACTATGAGAACGAGCATCTCGATGATTCCAAGAAGCTCACCGAGGGGCGCCGGGAGCTCCTCTACGAAGAGCTGATTACAGACGAATCAGTGTGCTGGGCGCTTTCGTTCGCGGGGGTTGAGGAGATCGAGGAGATCAATATTCTGCGAGCCACCCATCTCGCGATGGCCCGTGCGGTCGCGGGCCTGCGACACAAACCGTCCTTTTGCCTGATCGATGGGCTCGACGTCCCGGGATTTCCACTCGCCTCCAGGGGGGTGGTGAAGGGAGATGGAATCAGTCTCTCGATTGCGGCGGCCAGTATCATCGCGAAGGTGAGCCGCGACCGGTGCATGCGGAGATTCGCGGAAGAGTTTCCGGAGTATGGCTTTGAGCGGCACAAGGGCTATGGCACCAAGGCCCACCTCGAGGCCCTCCAGCGTCATGGTCCCTGCCGGATTCATCGCAAGACCTTTCAGCCGGTGGCAGAAGCGATCTCGAATCTCAGGGGACCCTCCTGAGTGCAAGTCGGCCACCAAGCAATGTCCCCGCGAACTTCACCGAAAGAAAAGGCCGGAATCGGCGAGTAAGAGAGACCATGAGAACGGTTCTCTCAACGCTGACGGTCGCCCTCGCCACTGCTTCCTTGGTGGGTGCTACGGATTGGACGACCTGGCGGGCGGATTCTTCCCGCAGCGGCTATACCGCCGACGTGGTTCCGGAGCAGCCTGTGCTGCGCTGGACCTGGTATCCGCGTCACGCCCCAAGTTCGGCATGGCCCAGAGATGATCGGCTGGAATTTGACCGGGTCAATCACGTGGTGGTGGCCGGGGGACTGGTCTGCTTCGGGAACTCGGCCGACGGGAAAGTGAGCGCTCTGGATGCCGCGACGGGAGCCCTCAAGTGGTCGTTCTTCACCGAAGGCCCGGTCCGATTCGCACCGGTGGTCTGGAAGGACCGGTTGTTTGTCGTCAGCGATGACGGTTATCTCTACTGCCTCAATCTGCAGGACGGGACGTTGATCAATCGTTGGAGGGGCGGGACGCGCGAGGACCGCGTTCTTGGCAACTCCCAGATGATCTCAAAACTGCCGGCGCGCGGCGGACCGGTGATCCATGGTGGGGTGCTTTATTGGGCGGCTGGCATCTGGCAGTCGGAGGGCGTTTTCATTCACGCCATGAATCCGGACACGGGAGAGTTGGTGTGGACCAATGACCAGTCCGGGGGCATCAGCATGCCGCAACCCCACGGCGGCGCGATTGCGAAGAGCGGCGTTTCGGCCCAGGGCTATCTCCTGGCGAATGACGAGCGGTTGTTTGTGCCGACGGGGCGCGCGGTCCCGGCGGCGTTTCGCCGAAGCAACGGCGAGTTTGAGTACTACCATCTGCAGAGAAATTCCCCGCGCGGCGGCACCTCGGCCATGCTGTCCGGCGAGTTGATTTACAACGGCGGCTACACCTATTGGACCAAGGTCGGCTCGCTGCTCGGCAGTCGGACTCCGGCGGCCGTGGCGGCCTTTCCCGGCGGCATTGTCCAGGGTTCCGATAGCCGCCTGCAGGCGCTGACGGTGGTGACCAGGGAGAAGAAGGACAGCAAGGGCAAGCTCGTCAAGGAGCGCACCCAGCAGAGCCGTTGGGAGGTGAAGGGCATTCCGGCCGGTACGTCGGTGATTATTGCAGGCGATACGATCGTGACAAGCGGAGGCAAGCGCATCGCGACGGTGAGTGCGAAAGATGGGAAACTGATATGGTCCGCCGAAGTCGATGATGTGGCGCATGGCCTGGCGGTCTCGGACGGTCGGTTGTTTGTCAGTACCACCAGCGGGGCGGTTCACTGCTATGGGAAGAGCGCCGGCGAGCCAGTCGTTCATCGGCCAAAGACGGACAACGCTCCGTACGGCAGCAACGAAATGATCGCGAAGGTCGCCGCCGAGATCATCGAGCAGTCGGGAGTCACCACGGGCTACTGCGTGGATCTTGGCTGCGGCGACGGCCGCCTGGCCTACGAACTGGCGAGGCAATCCAAGCTCTTCGTGGTGGCAGTCGATGCGGATCCCGGCAAGGTCGCGGTGGCGCGGAAGAACCTCGACGCCGCCGGGCTCTACGGTTCACGGGTGACCGTGCACGTGGGTGATCCCTCGAACACCCACTTCCCGAAGTACTTCGCGAACCTGGTGGTCTCCAGTCGCTCGATCATTGACGGCGCGAAGGCTGTCGACGCAGAGGAGGCGCACAGGGTGCAGAGGCCTTTCGGAGGGGTAGCCTGCCTCGGTCGTCCGGGCGCGATGTCCGTCAATACCCGCGGAGCGCTGAAGAGCGCGGGCGAATGGACGCACCAGTATTCCAATCCGGCCAACACACTGTGCTCAACCGATACGATCAAGGGACCGCTGACGGCGGTCTGGTTTCGCGACATCGACCTCAATCTTCCGCAGCGCCACGGCCGCGGCCCATCCCCGTTGTTTCACGAAGGGCGCTTGATCGTTGAGGGGATCGACGAACTGATCGCGGTGGATGCCTACAACGGACTGGTGATGTGGCGATTCGAACAGAAGGGGGTTCTCGCCGCCTACGACGCGGATCACCTGGCGGGCACGGCCATCACGGGCAGCAATATCTGTATCTCGGGCGACAGTGTTTACCTTCGCAATGGCGCGAAGTGCTTTCGCATCGACGCCGAGAGCGGGGAGCTCAAGGCGACCTTCGAGACCCCGAAAGACTCGGATGGCAGCGCGGCCGCGTGGGGATACGTGGCTAGTGTGGATGGGGTCTTGTTCGGATCGGCCGCAAATGAAGCGCACATCGTCCGTCACGCGTACCTCCGCGCCGACAAGCAAATGAGTCGTCAGTTCTCGGAATCGACGTCGTTTTTCGCCATCGAGGTCGAGACTGGAAAACTGCTGTGGAAGTACGATGCCGAGCACTCGATCCGGCACAACGCGATCGCGATCGGTGCCGGTCGCGTCCACTTGATCGATCGGCCTGTGGCGGCCGGCGATCTGCTCTCACAAACGCTCAAGCGAACCAAGGCCCCCCAGAAAAAACCGGTTACCGGCCATCCTACGGGAAATCTTCTCACCCTCAACGCGAAGACCGGCGATGAGATTTGGAAGTCCGACGAGGACATTTTCGGCACCACGCTTGCCTTCAGCGAGCGCCACGACACGCTCCTGATGTTTTACCAGCCAACGAGGTTCAAGCTGCCTTCCGAAACCGGCGGTCGCATCGCGGCCTTTCGTGCAGGAATCGGGAAACGCCTGTGGGAGAGCAAGGTCAACTATACCACCCGTCCGTTGATCAACTACGACACGATTATCGCCCACCCGGCGGCCCTCGACCTGGTTTCGGGCAAGCCGGTTGCCATGAAGGTTCCGAAGTCCTACGGCTGCGGGCAGTTGGCGGGTTCGCGGAATCTGCTGATGTTCCGGTCGGGAACGCTTGGCTACTACGACTTCACCCGCAAGGCGGGCACCGAAAACTATGGCGGCCTCCGTCCCGGGTGCTGGATCAACGCCCTGCCGGTCGGGGGATTGGTTCTCGTTCCGGACGCCTCCTCGGGCTGCCGCTGCAGCTACCAGAACCGCGCGTGGGTTGCGCTCGAGGGAAGCGAGTGAGCGTCGTGCGAGGATGCCCTGAATGACTCCCGCACTCTTCATCGGCGGAGCGGTCCTGGGTCTCTTGGCCCTGCGCGTGCTGATCTTCCGGGGGCCCATGCGAGGTCCGGTCTCACCACCGCCGACTGCAATCATCGACATGCACTGCCACACGGCGGGGATCGGTGCGGGCGGGAGTGGCGCCTGGATTTCGGATGAGATGCGCAAGAGCTGGAAGTTCCGCCTCTACCTGCGGGTTTTTGGCAGCGACGAAAAGACCGTCAGCGCGCAAGGCGATGAGATTCTCATGGAGATCATTGCGCGGTCGATTCGAGACTCGGTCCACGTCGACGGCGCGGTCATTCTCGCCATCGATGCGCCTCATACGAGGGACGGACGGGTCGACAAGGCGGCGGGTGAACTGTTCGTGCCCAACCGGTTCGTGGGGAAAACGGTGAAGGCGCATCCCGAATTGTATTTTGGAGCCAGCGTGCATCCGAACCGCGAGGACGCACTCGAGGAGTTGATCTGGTCGAAGGAAAACGAGGCCGTGTTTGTCAAATGGCTGCCGAACATTCAGAATATCGATCCCTCGGATGAGCGTCATGTTCCCTACTACGAGAAGCTGGTCGAACTGGATCTTCCGCTGCTCACGCACGTCGGGGACGAGGATTCGTTTTCCAAGACCAACAACGCCCTCGGCGATCCGCGCCTGCTGAGGTTGCCGTTGGATTGTGGTGTCCGGGTCATCGCAGCGCATGTCGCGAGTTCCGGGGAGTCAGAGGGGCAGGACAACGTCGAGCGATTGCTCGAGATGATGCCGGACTACCCCAACCTCGTGGCGGACCTCTCGACCCTGACACAGATCAATCGTCGAAAACACCTGAGGAAGGTGCTCAACGACGAGCGCCTGGATGGGCGTCTGATGTACGGCACCGATTACCCGCTTACCAATACGCCGCTCGTCACGCCCTGGCAGTATCCGCTGAACCTGACATGGCGGCAGCTTTGGCAGCTTGCGACAACGCGCAACTCCTGGGATCGCGATGTGAAGCTGAAGGCGGCGCTGGGGGTGCCTCCGGAGGTGTTCACTTTCAGTCGGGACTACCTTGGGCTCTAGGGCGGAGTCCGAACCAAGGGCACGAGTCTGCGGTGCTCTGGAGAGATTGACCCCGCCCTCCCAGAGCGCTAGCGTTTAGCCACAAAATTCATTCGGATGCGTGCGGCAAGAACTCTCACGCGCAGCTTCTCAAACGCGAGCGATGATCATCTGCGCCTCTTACACCCGGAAGACAATCGCTGGTCACGCCCTGGGTAATTGTCCTCATGGTCGTCAAGTTCAGCCCCTGGTCTGCTACTACGCCACGACCTATCGGCTGGTTGTCATTGTCCCGTTGTTTTCCCAGAGCCCGATCCGGTTTGCCAGCTGTGAGATCTGCCATGATGAGCTGGAGCATCCTGAACCGGGTCGCGGTGTTCAAAACTGGTCCCCGGAACTCGGCATCCCATCGTTGGCCAGCGCGCTTGAGATCCCAGCGCATCATCTCCCGAGTTCTCCGATCAACAGAGCGAGCAATGAAAGGAACCCAACCGATGGTAGTCACTGAATGCTCAAAGCGCTGAGACTCTCCTTGCTGAAGCGATTCAGTCGAGCACTCAACGCACCCTTTCGATCGAGTAACGGGAAGGGCGAGTTGGATCACTTGGCGATTGGGGAGTTGGGCGAGAAGATCGCGCGGATCTATCTGCGGGGGGAAGGGCGCAAGATTCTCTATCGCAATTTCCGGGCACCGCGGGGTGGGGAGGTCGATATCGTGGCGCGGGACGGGGAGGTCCTGAGCTTTGTGGAGGTCAAAACGCGGACCAGTGAAGCCTTTGGCCGGCCTCTCGAGGCGGTGGACAAGAGGAAGCAAGCGCTCATTCAGCGGGGAGCGAACGAATGGTTGCGCCTGCTCGGCACACGGGACATTGCGTGGCGCTTTGACGTGGTGGAAGTGGTGCTGCTGGAAGGGGAGAAGCCGAGGGTGAACGTGGTGCTGAATGTGTTCGAGTGAGCGAAGGTGGAGCGGAGCGGAGGAGTATCCAGTGATCAGTATTCAGATTGGGATCCGTCTTCTCCGGTTTGGGATCGGGTTCCGAGTTCTATTTGGGAATTGGAGCGTGGAACGTCCGCCGCAAAGCCGACAGTCATCTCCTCATCTGTTCGCCCCGAATCCTTGCGGCACAACGGTCACTCCGGAAGAGTGGGAAGCAGTTCTAGAAGGGTCTGGTAGCGTGCGAGGTCGAACGCGCGCTCTTCATCCATCATGCGCTCAGTCTCGTCGGCAAGGCAGAGGGCGATCATCTTCTTGGCTTCCGCTTCGTCGATGTCCGCCTCGGTCAGGAGGCGCTCGAAGGCGGCTCTTACGAACGGAGTCTCGGGGGAGGCGATCTGTTGCTCCACAGCCGGGATCAGCATTTCAAGGATTTCGCTCATTGCGCGGAGACTTATGCCACGCGATTGGTGGGCTTGCCCTCGATCCAGTTTTGCAGGTTGATCAGCAACCCTTCGAGCAGGCGCTGGCGGGATTCGAGGGAAAGCCAGGCGCTGTGCGGGGTGATGATGAGGTTCTGCTCCCGCAAGTCAGCGGCGAGGAGCGGGTGATCTGCAGGAGGAGGTTCGACCGAGAGAACGTCCAGTCCGGCCCCAGCGATGGTCTTGTTGCGAAGCGCTTCCGCGAGGGCTTCCTCGTCGACGAGAGGGCCACGGCTGGCGTTGAGAAGGAAGGCGGTCGGCTTCATAAGGGCGAGGGTCTCGCGATTGATCATGCGCTCGTTTTCCGCGGTGAGGGGGCAGTGCAGCGAGACAACATCGGAGGTTGCGAAGAACTCCTCCGGCTCGAGACGGGCGAGAAGAGGGCTCCGCTTGTTACTCGAGCCCGGACGGGACATGACCTGCACCGACATACCGAGCGATTCTGCAATGGATGCAAAAGCGGACCCGATCTCGCCGAGTCCAACGATGCCGCACGCCTTGCCGGCCAGTTCAGTAACCGGATGGTCGAGGCGAGTGAAGATCGGGGACTTGGGCCACTCGTCGAGTTCGGCAGAAAAGCGAGGCACGTTGGTGGCGAGAGCAAGGAGCAGGGCGGCCACGTGCTGGGCGACGCTGGGGGTGGAGTACCCTGCGACATTGCAGACCGGGATGGTGCGGGCTTTGGCGGCCTCAAGATCGACGACGTTTACCCCGGTGGCGGCCACCAGGATCAGTTTCAAGTCAGGGATGGACGCGATGGTCTCGGCGTTCAGGACGACCTTGTTGGTGATGACGACGTTGGCGCGGTGGCATCGTTCGGCGACTTCAGCAGGGGGTGTCTGAGGGTAGTGAGTGAATGATCCGAAGGCCTCGAGAGTCGTGAGGTCGAGGTCACCGCGGGTGAGGGTGGAGGAGTCGAGGAGAGTGATGTTCACGGCTTGGAACTCAGTGGTCGATGGCGAGGGTTTCTTTCAAGGCATCCGGAGCGGTGTCTCGAATCCGGGTGAGCAGAGCCTCGTCCGGGAGAAACGGGGCGAACTCATCGGGGATGGGGGCTTCGAAGGTGATGTGCCTGGCAGTGCCGGGGTGGGTGAAGCCGAGGCGCCAGGCGTGAAGCATGAGCCTGCCGGTATCGACGGATTGGCGGTTCGGGTTGCCGTAGACCGGGTCGCCCAGGATGGGACAGCCCAAGTGTTGGAGGTGGACGCGGATTTGATGGGTCCGGCCAGTGTGGAGATGGCAGAGCACCAGTCCGCACTGCCGCTCCTCATCCTTGCGCAGGACGTAGTAATCGGTGATCGCGGGGCGCCCCGAGCCCGGGGTGAGGACCGCTTGTTTCTGGCGGTTCACCGGGTGACGGCCGAGGTGCGTGAAAATCGATCCGGATGGCTGAATGGGACAACGGTGCGTCGTGGCGAGGTAGAGCTTGGTCGTTTCACGATCGGCAAATTGCTGGAGGAGCGACTTCTGGGCGAGGTCGCTCTTGGCAGCCACGATGCAGCCGCTGGTGTCCTTGTCGAGGCGGTGGACAATGCCGGGGCGCTCGACGCCGCTCGCGCCGGGGAGGTTACCCCGGCAGTGATGCAGGAGGGCGTTGACGAGGGTGCCATCGGGGTTGCCGGCGGCGGGATGGACCACCAGGCCAACCGGCTTGTTGATCACGATGAGATCCTCGTCCTCGTGGATGATATTGAGCGGGATGTCTTGGGGGATGAGGGAAGATGGTTCGGGCTCAGGAAGCTCGATCGTGATCTCATCGCCGGACGAGACGGAAGTCTTGGGGCGAGCTTGCGCGCCGTTGAGGAGAATGTGCCCGGACTTGAGCAAGCTCTGGATGCGCGAGCGTGACAGCTCGGAGAGCTCGCGAGTGAGAAAGAGGTCCAACCGCTCGCCGGGATCTTGGCTGACCGTGATGCGCACGGGGGAAGAGTGGGGGAGGGAGCTGCGGGGAGCAAGTAGCGAGGAGCGCGAGGGAGGGCAAGATCGGCTCGTTCTCCTCGCCCCTGCCTTCTTGCTCCTCGATCCTTTCGTTCTGCCTTTGCAGGATTCTCGGAGCGGCTACCTTTTCTCCACGTGAGCACGCACTTGGCCACATGCCCGAATTGTGAGGGCGAGATGGATGTGACGGAGGTGGGTCCTTACACCCGGGTCCGCTGCCCGGGTTGTGGTGATGAGGTCCGGGTAAAGACCGAGATGGGTTCGTATCGCCTCGTGCGGCGGGTGGCCTTCGGAGGGATGAGCGTGGTTTTCGTGGCGCGCGATCCCACTCTCGACCGGGAAATTGCGGTCAAGGTGCTGAGCGAAGAATACTCGGCTGACGAGAAGCGGGAAAAGCAGTTTGAGCGCGAGGCGAAGCTGACCGCGACGGTGAGTCATCCCAACGTGGTGCGGGTCTTTACGGTGGGCCGGGCTTTCGACCGCTTCTTCATCGCGATGGAACTGGTCTCCGGGCAGAGCCTGGAGGAGCGCATGTCCGTGCACGGAGCGTTGCCCGAAGCGGATGTGATCTCCCTGGCGTTGCAGGTGGTGGATGGATTGCGTGCAGCGCAGGGCGCGGGCTTGATTCATCGCGATGTCAAGCCGGGCAACATCCTGATCGATGACAGCGAGACGGCCAAGATCGTGGACTTCGGACTTTCCCTGTTGACCGAGGGAGGCACGGTGCGGGCGGCGGAGGACGTTTGGGCCACGCCCTACTACGTTGCTCCGGAAGCGCTCGATCACGCGGATGAAGATCACCGCAGCGACATCTATGCCCTGGGAGCCACCCTCTACCATGCGCTTGCGGGAGTGCCTCCCATCGAGGCGAAGGAGATGTCGAAGCGGATTCTGAGGGAGGCGAAGAAGAACGTCACTCCGCTCAAGACCGTGGCGCCGTGGCTTTCGAGCGAGATGGTGCGCACGGTGGAGAAGGCGATGGAGCATGAGCCCGCCCGGCGATTCGAGAGCTACGGAAAGTTTCGCGTTTCGTTGGAGACTGCTCGCGGAGTGCTGGAAGCCAGGGGAGCGCATGTTCCCGTCCACGGAGCGGTGCGCGCGCAACGGCGGGAGCGGCACCATGCCCACCGGAAAGCATGGCTGGCTGGTGTGATCGTGCTGGTGTTGGTCCTGACCACCGCGACCGCCTACCTGGTGGGGAAATTGCGCAAGCAGCAGATGGTGGAGGAAGAATCTGGCGGCCCGGTGCCGGTGATCGTCCCGGGGAGTGATCCCACCCTCGATCCGGAAACTGCGATGGCGATCAATGACGCTTACGAAGGCGCGCGGGAAGCGCTGGCGGAGGACGACTTCGTGGTGGCGGAGCAACAGTTTGTGCGGGTATGGAATCACGAGAGGACACCGACCCAGACGGCGGCGTGGGCTGGCTTTGAGGCGGCGGTGGCAGCCTATCTCGACGGTCGGAGCGGCGATGCCCGGCAGCACCTGGCCGACCTTTACGACTTCGTGATCGAGAAGCGGGCCACCGATACCATCCTAGGGCGTCGTCTTCATGCTGCAGCCGAGGTGCTCACCGGAATCTCCTTCGTGCCCGAGGAACGAATTCCGAAGGTGTTGGATAATCCCTTCCGGGCGACCACCTTTTTCGCGATGGCCCTGAAGACCTGGGAACAGGGGCAGCTCGCCCGGGCCAACGAAATGTTCGGGCGGCTTGCCGCAGCGGGGCCGTGGCCGGAGGCAGAGTGGATGTCCGCGTATCAGCGGCTCGCCACGCGATACGTCGCCGACTTCAACCAGCTGAGCCGGGCAGATCGTGCAATCGAGGGAAAGAACCGGGCCGAATTGCAGGAGAGCATCGAAGCGATGGATGAGATCTACACCTCCCTGCGCACGCGGGGGCGGGCCCGCTTCAACGTGAAGGTGTGGCAATCCGAATTGATGGGCAGGTTGCGCTACTTGAACACCCGGCAGGTGGCCCCGCGATGGATGGAGTTTCGGAATGAAGTAGCGCGGGACTATTTCGCGGAGGCCAGGTTTTTGGAAGGGGCCGCGCACTTGAAGTCCGCCAAGCTCAAGGGCGAGCTCGAAATGAAGCAGCGCACGGTGCTGATCTCTCTCTGCGAGGCATCGAATGCCTTTCTTGCAGATCTCACCGAGACACTCGGTCCGGGGGCGAACGGGGTGAATGTAAATACCCGTGCCGGTGTGCGCTACACCCAGATCATTGGTTCGCAGAAGGGCGGGTTGCTGGTGGAGAAAAATGGAGCGGCCCGTTCCCTGGGTTGGAAGGACATCGAGCCCTTGTCGCTCCTGGTGTTGCATCGCATCCTGATCGATGCATCGGGGAGCGTGATGCAGAAAGAGAGGCGCCTCTTGCAATCGGCTTCCTTTGGCTGGTTGAATGGCCTGAAGCCCGAAGCGGACGGAATCGCGGAGGAGTTGATCGTAGTGAAGCCGTCCTTCGGAGTGGAGTGGGAGCAGATGAAGGAGGTTTTGGGGGAGTAAGGGCAGAGCAGATCTGCAGATCTGTCCTCAACCGCGTTTGTCAAGAGCGACTCATTTTGTAATCCGACGGACGATTGATTGACAATCCATGAACTGGGTGGATGGTCCCGCCGCGATGTCTGATGATGACAAGAAGGGGCCAAGTCCCGAGGATTTGCAGCGCAGTCTGCAGGAGTTCTTTGGGAAGATGGGCAACGTGCAGTTTACGATGCCCGGGATGGAGGTGCCCGGGACCGGGGAAGAGGAACCGGAGGCGCCCGACATCCGGCCCGCCGACAGCGTCTTTGAGTTCAACTACATCCCGCGCGATATCAAGGCACACCTCGATCGCTTCGTGATCCGTCAGGACGAGGCGAAAAAGGCGCTCTCGATCGCGGTTTGTGATCATTACAACCACGCCAAGTACCTGCGAGCTCTCGAGAATGAGCAGGGGCGGCTCCCGGAGGGGTTCGAACTGCAGAAGCAGAACGTGATCGTGGTGGGTCCGACCGGGGTGGGGAAGACCTACCTCGTCAAGCACATCGCCGAACTCATCGGAGTGCCCTTTGTAAAGGCGGACGCCACCAAGTTTTCGGAGACCGGATATGTGGGAGGCGATGTCGACGACCTGGTGCGTGATCTGCTCCAGAAGGCCGATGGCGACGTGGAACTGGCGGAGTTCGGAATTATCTACATCGACGAGATCGACAAGCTCGCCACCAAGGGCGAGATGATCGGTCGCGATGTGAGCGGTCGCGGAGTGCAGACCACCCTTCTCAAGCTGATGGAGGAGACCGAGGTGCCGCTGAGCAATCCGATGGATATCCGCAGCCAGATGAAGTCCATGATGAGCATGCAACGCGGCGGCGGAGCCAAGGAGAAAGATACCATCAACACGCGGCACATTCTCTTTATCGTGAGTGGGGCATTTTCCGGATTGGAGAAGGTGGTTCGAAAGCGGATGAGCGAGGGACAGATCGGCTTCGGCGCGGATCCGGTGGAGCGCCCCATGGATGGTGAGCTGTTCAGCAAGGTGGAGACCCAGGATTTCATCAACTTCGGGTTCGAAGCCGAGTTTATTGGCCGCCTGCCGGTCCGGGTGGTGTGCGAGAAGCTGAGCGCGCTAGACCTCGAGAACATCATGAAGTTTTCCGAGGGCAGTCTGCTGCGACAGTATGAACGCGAATTTGAGGCCTACGGAATCCAGGCCCGCTTCGAGGACGGTGCCATCAAGCGCATCGCGGAGATGGCCGAAACGGAAGGCACGGGCGCACGCGCCCTCATGACGGTCTGCGAGCGCCTCCTGCGGGATTTCAAGTTCGAGCTCCCCGGGACCTCGGTTTCCGAATTGAAGATCAGCAGCGATTTGATCGATCGGCGCGAGGAAATCCTCGAGCAGTATCGCGAGCTTGGCAAGCGTGTCGATGTCGAGAAGGCGGCCAGGGAGTTGAAATTATTTTGCCGCGATTTTCTTGAAACCCATGGGGTGGAGCTGGTCCTCGACGCCGAGGCCCTCGCCAAGCTGGCGGAGGAAGCGGCGAACCAGGGACGCAGCCTCCTTCAGCTGTGCCGCCAGCGCTTCCGGGACGTGCAGTTCGGCCTGAAGCTGATCCAGAAGAACACCGGCCGGACCCGCTTCGAACTGGGGGTCGAGGCGGTGGAAGATCCTGACAAATACATGAGCGACTTGGTGGTTCGGAGTTATCGTGACGAGGCCGGAGATGCTGAAGGCGACTCCGAGGAACCTGCGGAATGAAAGTTGAGACGCCCCCCCTGCATGGGCATCCCCTGACGGTTGCGGCCGTGGTGGGGAGCTTCGCGCTTGCCGTCGGACTCGTGGTGCGGGTTTCCGGCGTGATGCGCGGCGCCGAGGAAGGCTTGCTCGAACGCTACCGCAGTGCCGGCTTTCCGATTGAGGGGGCTGGACAGCCCTGGTGGGCGCTCCTGCTGCTCGTGGTCCTCACCTACGGGCTTTCGCTCCTCCTGCTGGAAACCCCGGGCACAGGTCGCCGGGTGATGCTGGCGCTCACCCTGCTCGTGCTGGTGGCGGCCGCCTCACCGGTCGTTGCGCTCTGGGGTGTCTTCTGGAGTCCTCTCGTGGCGGTGGTGAGCGGAGGCTGGAGTGCCTTCTGTGCCACCCTGTGGGCCCGGCATCACCTCATGCCCTGCGAGAGCGCCGAGTTGCCCGGCGACGGCAAGGTCATCTCCATCGCGGGGGAGCAGGAGAAGAAGAGGAAGGAAGGGTGAAGCTCGAGTCCCTGGGTATTTGGATGCTTGGGTCGCTGGGTATTTCCGCCTACCGTCCCCCATGGCCCGGGCCGATTATCCGAAACCTGTCACGGAGCTGATCGATGAGTTGAAGCGGCTTCCGGGGGTAGGGGCGCGGAGTGCGGAGCGCATCGCCCTGTGGTTGCTGCAGAGCGCCAAGGCGCAGCCAAGTTCCCTTGCAGAATCGATCCTGGCAGCGGCCAGCAGGGTGACTTCCTGTCCCGAGTGCGGGTTTTTCGCCACGGTGGAAGGGTGCCCGGTGTGCTCAGATCACGCGCGGGATCCCTCGAAGCTCTGCGTGGTCGAGCAAGCGACCGATGTCCTGCCCATCGAGCGCTCGGGGGCCTTCAAGGGATTGTATCATTGCCTGGGCGGAAAACTCTCGCCCCTGGACAACGTGACGCCGGATGATCTGCGAATCGGTTTGCTCGTGAAGCGTCTCGAGCGCCTGCCAGAGGTGGAGATCATCCTGGCCCTGAGCGCGGATGTGGAGGGAGAGGCTACCGCCAATTACCTGGCCGAGTTGCTGGAGAATCGTGCTTGTTCCCTGACGAGGCTGGCCCAGGGTTTGCCGGCGGGCGGAGACCTTGAGCACGCAGATGCCCTGACGGTCTTGCGGGCGTTTGAAGGTCGGCGCTGAGGGTCTCCCAAGCCGGCTGCCTGGATTGATCTGGTTGGCGCTCTGCCTTCCCGGATCGCGGTGCGGCCGGAGTGCCATTTTGGCAGGAGCGTCAATGCCGGCAGTCCATCGTGAGGCTCCCTGGTTGGATCGTCCCGCCCCTCGGCTCGGCCTTGCCATTGATTCCATGGCCCCAACCCTGATCCGCGGGGCTGGGTTCAGCCCGAAGTTATGAGACGGCACGCTAGACACAGCCACGGAGATTTGGCTAAATAGAGGCCCGCGGGACGATGTCGATGAAGAGCAGTCATGGAACGTTCAGGAGTCCCCAGCAGGAGGAGTCCTCAGGTGCTGGTTTCCGAATCATGACAGGCTTGGTTGGGTTTGTGATCCTGATGGCGCTTATCGCGACCGCGACCGTCCTGCTGAAAGTTCGGAATGACCTCTTCGCCCTCAAGGTTGTGGTGGCGGGCGGGGCAAGCGGAGCGCCCAAGGTAGACGACGAGCAGATGGGCGCCCTGCGCGCCGAAATGGCGGCTCTCACGGATAAACTGGAGGAGAGCGCGAGAGGCGAGGCTGCCTCGGAGGATCGCTTTGTGATTAAGCAAGCCCTCGCGAAGTTGTTGCATCAGCACGAGGCGGGATCGACGGAAGTTTCGGATTTGATTGGTGGGCTCACCGGTGAGCAGCGCCTGGCCTTCATGTCGGAATTGGGAGAGGCCGATCCCACCGCGGGGCACGGGGCTCTTCGGAAGGAAATTGCGTCGATTCACAAGGAGGGGAGCAATGGGAATGGAGAGAATCCGGAACCGCCGACTCCGACCCCCACGCCGCCTAATCCGACTCCGACGCCGCCTAATCCGAC
>JAYGGC010000048.1:0-5161 GCA_046581525.1 Roseibacillus sp.
GTCGGTTCGCTGGCCCTGACCTCCCTCCTGCGGGCCGAGGAAGCGGGGCTGAAACCCCACAAGGGGCACCATTCGGCGCCCGCCAAGCGCTGCATCTTCCTCATGATGGAGGGCGGCCCGTCGCACATCGACACCTTTGATCCGAAGCCGGAACTCACCAGGCGGCACCTCCAGGCCTTCAATCGCGGCGGAGAACAGGAGAGTGCCATGTCATCCGGAAAGCGCTACTTCGTGCAGAGCCCCTTCGAGTTCATCAAGGCCGGCCAGAGCGGGGCCGACATTTGCACCGAGTGGGTCCACCTCAAGGAGATGGTGGATGACATGTGTTTCTATCGCGGGGCGCAAGTGGAGTCGGTGAATCACCCCACTGCATGCTATCACGTCAACACCGGGAATCGATTCGGAGGGGATCCGGCGGTGGGATCGTGGGTGACCTATGGCCTCGGATCACAGAACCAGAACCTGCCCGGCTTCGTCGTGCTTCCGCGTACCAGCTATCCGCAGGGAGGAGCCGCAAACTGGTCGAATGGCTACCTGCCGGCGCACTTCCAGGGGACGCCCCTCCGTCCCCAGGGAAGCCCCATCCTTGACCTGAATCCGCCCGAGGGGGTGACCCGCAACCGTCAGCGCGCCAACTTGGACCTTCTCGCGAAGCTCAATGGGAAGCACCTCGCAACCCGCGAGGGGCGCACCGATCTCGAGGCGCGGATGGCGTCCTACGAACTCGCCTACCGGATGCAGATGGAGGTCCCGGGTATCCTCGACTTCGACGGCGAGAGCGAGGCGACCCGCGAGATGTACGGGATCGGCGGCGCCAAGACCGACGCCTTCGGCCGCAAGTGCCTCCTGGCACGGCGCCTCTTGGAGAACGGCGTGCGTTTTGTGCAGGCTTACGCCGGAAACTGGGACAGCCACGACTACATCGAGCGCGCCCATGGGTCCCTGATCAAGTCGGTGGACAAGCCCATCGCAGCGCTCCTGAAGGATCTCAAGCAGCGCGACATGCTGAAGGACACGCTCGTGTTCTGCTGTGGAGAATTCGGGCGCACCCCTGACAACGGTCTGCGCGGCGGAGGCAAGTCCTACGGCCGGGATCACAATGCCAAGGCCATGGCGATGTGGTTTGCCGGGGGCGGCACCAAGGCCGGCCACACCATCGGCGCCACCGACGAGATCGGCGCTGAGGCCGTGGAGTGCGTTCATCACATCCGCGACGTCCATGTCACCCTCCTCCACCTCCTCGGCCTCGACGACAACCGCTTGACCTACTACCACGCGGGCCGCTTCAAGCAGCTCAGCCAATTCGGGGGCCAGGTGATCGAGGAACTGCTGGCGTGAAGCGGCTTCTCCTGCCTAGGACCGCGACTCGAGGCGATGTGTCTTTCGGTGCTGCGTCGGGGTGACCTGCATGAGCTTCTTGAAACTCCTGCTGAGGTGGGCGTGATCATGGAAGCCGCATTGGAGACCGATCTCGGAAACGGTGCGGTCCGTGTTGGCCAGCATCCGTGCCGCGGCCTCCACCCGGATCCGCAACAGGTATTGCCGCGGAGAGGTCCCGAAGGCGTTCCGGAAACGCCGCTCGAACTGGCTCACCGACAAGCCCGCCATGGTGGCGAGCTTGCCGGAAGTGATGGGTTCCCCGAAATTCTGGTGGACGTGTTCGATGACCTTGGCGAACTGGTCGCCAAGGTCGGACCCACTTCGAAGTTGATCCAGCGACAGGGAGAAGCCGGCGATCCCGATGATCTCGCCGTTCTTGTCGCGCAGCGGGATCTTGCTGGTGGCGACGAGACGCGGTGATCCGAGCGCTTCGGGGGCGGCTTCCATCCGATTGATGATGGGCTCCCCCGACTCCATCACCGCGAGATCGTCGGCGCGGTAGGCGTCGGCGCGATCCGCTGCGAAAAAGTCATGATCGGTCATCCCGATGGCGTCCTCCTCGTTCTTCACCCCGAGGTGGTCGAACTTGTTCATGCTGTGCGCCATGAATCGCCCCTCGCGGTCCTTGACGAAGAACGACACCTCGGGCAGGAGATCAAAGAGGCGGAAGATCTGGCCGGCCGGGGCGAGACGATGCAGAAAGGCCTCCCGAATGCGTGTCTTTTCCATGCCGTAAAACTACACGCTCTCGCCACGATCTCAAGCGCGCGAGACTCCCCCTGGCGGCTCCCGCCGGTTCTGGTCTAGTTGCTTTTCTCGGTGAGGAGTTTCTCTGCCGCAAGAGCACCAAGTTGGGCCGCGATGTCCTCAAAGCTCTTCGGCCACTCGCCGAACTCGACGCTCACCGCGTTCTCGATCTTCGGCTGGCCGATTCCTGCCACCAGCTTGGCGCTTGGCTGGGCATAGCTGAACTGGACTTTCCCCTGGCCATAAGTCCCGGCCAGGCTGGCGGCGTAAACCTCGAGGGAGGGCGTGTATTTCGAAACGTCCTCGCTGATATTGTCCTTGCCCGGGATCCAGGTCACGCCGCGGACCGCGAACGGAGTCAAGGGGCTGATGCAGAAGTTGTAGGTATGGGTGGCGGTCTCGGTGCGGCTTTGCCACTGGTTGTAATAGGGCTGTGGAAAAGGCGGCACCTGCTCCGCCAGCTCGGTCGGGATCTCCTCGCCTGCTTTGAGGAGGGCCGCCACCGCGCGGTTGTGCTGCTTGACGGTCTCGATGTAATCGACCACCGCCTTCTTGCAGACCTCCGTGTTCGGGTAGCCGAGATTGAGGTCGTCGCGTTCCTTCTCGAAACCGGCCGCGCTCTGCATGGCCTGGTGGGAGACCCAGGTGAGCGGCGGGTTTTCGGAACCGAGGGTGACGATGCCAACCGGCACGCCGGGCTTTTGGACCTTGGAGGCGAAGTGGTAAGCCACCATCGAAGGCGGATCGCCCACTCCGTCAAAATCCGCGGGCTGCCAGGACGCCACGTACTTCCCGCCGCCAATCTCCATTCTCAACTTGCGGGGGGTGCGGAAACGCCGGGCCTTGGTCTTGATGCGGAACTCGCGCACCAGCGGCAGGGCCTTGAGTGAAACGGTCTCCCCCTTTTTTGCCCTGATGAGTTCCCCCGACATATCACGGGAACCGGTCATGATCCAGACGTCGCCGACCAGAATGTCCGCAATGGTCCGGGCCTCCCCGTTGCTGCAAGTGATCTTGAGATCGCGTCCCTTCGCGAAAGCGGACATGGGATCGAGAATGAGGCTCCAGCGTTCGAACTCGTCCACCTTGGCGGTCTTCTTCTGGGCACCGAAGGTCACCGTGATCTCGGTTCCGGGAACGCCGTGACCCCAGACCGGGACCGGGAGGCCGCGTTGCAGGACGGCATGATCTCGAAAGAGCGACGAGGGTAACAGGTACGTTTTCTTGCCCCACTTTCTTACCGCTTCGGCCTTGGCGGTTGCGACGATCACGGGATCATCTTCGTTGAACAGTTGCACCCCGTCGAAATAGGCAAAGGGGATGGCAGGCAGTCCGGCCTTGTTGTAGAGGTTCGCACCGATCGGGCTGGCGCTGTAGGCGTATTGCACGCCGTGCGGATTGGGGACGGCCTTGCAGGTGACCACCACCTCGTCACCGTCGATCACCGCTTCGGCCGCGTGCCAGACCCGGTCTTTGCCGGCCAGGCGGAAGTGCTTGAGCTCTTCACCCTTGGTCTCCTTGGCGGGTTCAACGTAGGAGGATGTTGCCTGCACGCCTTTGCTTGCCACCATCAATCCACCGCCGGGACCCCGTTGCTCGAACTGAACCCGCACCGCGTTGCCTTCAACGCGGGATGATTTGTAAATCGGGCCGGTGAAGGCGAGGTCCTTCTTTCCGTACTCATGGGCCAGCGCCCAGCGCGCCATGCGTTTGCCGGGATCGAGCTTGTTGTAATTGTGAATCCCGGTCGGGCGCGCAGGATTGAGGTCATACTGGAGTGCCATCCCCACGTTTCTTGCGTTCATGAAAAAGAGGGTCTGAGCCTCGCGGATGTCCCCAAAGCCGACGTTGTCGGGATTCGGTTCCCCGTAGCACTGCATCTGGGTGAAGTAGAACGGCAGGTCGGGTCGCCCCCAGTTTTCGCGCCAGCCGTTGACCAGGGCCTCCATCTTGGCGGCGTAGATCTTCCCGTCGTTGGCGTTACTGGTTCCCTGGCACCAGATCGCGCCGCGAATCGCGTAGGGAATGAGGGGCGCGATCTTCTTGTTGTACATCCGCGTCGCTCCCTTCCAGTCGTCGGCGATGCCGGGCAGCTTGGGCCGCGGGAGGGCCGCTCCGCCGCGGTTGATGAGCTTCTCGCTCGCGACCTGCCAGGATTCCAGATCCTCGTCATACTGCGCGTAGGCGGCCTTGCCGTCGGGAGTGGTCGGATCGCTCCGCCGGATTCTCAAGGCGATCTCCTGCAACTTCGAATGTTCGGCGAAGCCCTCGTAAGCGCACCAAGTTTCCAAGGGAGTCGCGCCGTGGGTGGCGCGCAGGATCCCGATGGGCACCTTCAACTCGTCGTGGAGCTCCGCCGCGAAGGCGAGCGAGAGCGCGGAGAATCCCCCGGCCTGCTTGGAGCGCTTCCAGCCCCCCTCGGAGTCCGCCCGGCTGCGCAGGAAGATCGACGATCCGGTGTCGACCGTGTACTCGCGGATGGGGACATCCTCCTTCGCCCGCTGCAATTCATTCGCCAGGTCCCGGCACATCGACTTGCCTGCGAGCCAGTCCATGTTCGACTGCCCGGAAGCGAACCAGACCTCGCCCACCAGCACCCCGCGGCGGGTGATCCTTTCGCTCTTGGCAGTGCTTACCGTGAGTTCGCGCTCGTCATGGGAAGCCTTGAGGGGATCCAAATTTACCATCCACTTGCCTTTCTCCCCGACGGGGGCGCTCTTGCTCTGACCCGCAAAGGCGACCGTGACCACGCTCCCCGGTTCGGCCCAACCCCAGACCGGAACCTCCATCCCGCGCTGCAGGATCAGGTCGTCCACGAAGGGCGAAGCCAACTCCAGCGCCTGCTTCTCTGCCGCGCCAACCAGCGCAGTGGAAAGCAGCATTGCTGCCATCGAGATGGCACCACGGGCCAGGGCCCTCGTTGGTTTTGACATCATGGAATTCTCTTCTCGTTGGTCAGGCAGGGATTCTTTCACGACTTGTTGCATGGATGACTGATGGTTGGTTCGAGCTTTGTGTTGGTGCGCGGAATTGT
>JAYGGC010000061.1:0-2162 GCA_046581525.1 Roseibacillus sp.
TTGGCCTTTGGAGACAGCACGAACTGGGAAGGAGACGGAACAATTCTTGGCCGAAGGACGACGCATGTTCTCAGAATTTGGAAGTCTGCACCTTGGATGCTGGGCGAGGATTCGCTACTACTACCGGGATGCCGCGTGAAATCTACGATTTCAGTTTTTGGAAACTACGGGGCGCGTTCGGTTGTAATCGAGTTTCTGGACACTACGGGGTGTCGGTGGATGCTCCCGGTATGGCGGAGACATGGAAGCGGATTGTGGTCGTGCCCGGGGTAGAACTCCACTTGCGTGGGGACCTGCCAAAGCCAAGGCCGAGAGAGATGGAGGAGCTGCTGGTGAAGTTGGAAACGGCGCTGCGCAAGGGGCTCGGCTGAAGCCATGCATTCGTGGTTCCTGAGTGAGGGCGGATTCCGCGTGCGGATACCGAGGTAGTCGGTAGGGTAGCCACACAATGGAATCCGACGCTGAATCTGGAATCCGCATTCCCTTCGAGCAGCTGCCACCTCCGGCCTTGGCGGCGGTGATCGAAGAGTTCGTGACGCGCGACGGGACCGAGATGACGGATGCAAGGCGGAAGATCGACCAGGTGACGGAGCTCCTGCGTCGCGGCGAGGTGGAAGTGTGGTTCGACCAGGTGACCAAGACCTGCAACATTCTGCGGGTCTAGCCCGCCTCTATCCCAGATTGGGCAACGCTCCCCGGATCCTCGTGTAGCCCAGCCCCTATTCTCCTCGGCCACCTTGGCGTTACCAGGAGGTAGCGCACTTCGACCCCAGTCCCCAATTGGGGACTCTCATGGTTCGGCGCAATGGTGACGTTGCCGGCGGGGAGCAGCGCATCGCCATACCGGGGTAGAGCCCGGGACGCTGCGAGGAAGAGGCGCTCTCGACGAACTTGAAATGCTCTTCAACTGAACGCCGCTGGAGTTTGGATCGACTGAAGAAGGGGAGGTGAACTGCCGCGAGCGGCTTGGAGAATTGCTGCGCAACTACCACCGGGAGGCGGCATGAATCGCACTTCGTCCGAGTATTTTGACCCTACGCGCTTGGGATGTCGCCGCACGGAGATTACCTGTTCGTCACCTCCTCCAAACAAGGTTCCCTCGCCGCGTATGCCATCGACAACAAAGGCGGCCTGAAGAAGGAGGCCTCCGTCAAGATCGGAGAGCGCTTCTGGGACATCCTCGTGCTCGGAGACACTTCGGAATAATTGCTCGTAAATTGCTCTTTCAAGCCGGGTTTCCCAGAGCCTACCGCTGCGATCATCATCGGGGGAAATGTTCACAACGGGGATTTCAATAGCAAATAAGGTCAAAACAATCTATCCAGATTCTGCATCGCCGGGAGTGCTACAGTTGAATGATCATCCAACGCAAAGGAACCCTGCCATGACTTCCACGAGTCGATCCCACCCGAAATCGTTTTCGTCTTTCTTGCTGACTGCAGCCATCCTGACGGTTGCGCTGCTGGCTTTTGAGCCGGTAGCGTTTGGGCAAAAGGGAGATTCCGGCGGCGATTCCGAGACCAAAGAACTCAGCCTGGACCTTGGTAAGGGTGTCTCGATGAAGCTCGTGCACATTCCAGCCGGCAAGTTCAAGATGGGCAACCACGACACCCCGGCGGGAACGGTCAAGAAGGTCGGAGGCTTCGAGAGGAACCTGGTAAATGAGTATCCTGCCCATGAGGTGACGATCAGCAAGCCCTTCTACATGGGCATCTACGAGGTGACGCAGGCCCAGTGGGGGGCGGTGATGGGCACTGAACCATGGATGACAGAGCAGGCCCTGCATTTCGGGCGATTGCAACCGAGACCAAAAGGCTTTGACGACTATCCCGTTGTCTTTGTGAGCTCTTATGATGCAATCGAGTTCTGCCGCAAGCTTTCGAAGAAGACCGGCATGACCGTCTCCCTCCCGACCGAAGCGCAATGGGAGTATACCTGCCGCGCGGGAAGCTCCACGGCCTTTTCCTTCGGAGATGAACTATCGAAACTCATCGACCACGGCTGGTACGGCGGGTTAGCCACGGGGCAGAAGGAAGACTACGCCCACCGGGTCGGCCAGCTGAAGCCCAACCCCTGGGGCTTGTATGATATGCACGGTAACGTCTGGGAATTCTGTAGTGACTGGTATGACAAGGACTTCTACAGCAGGTCACCGAGTGTTG
>JAYGGC010000142.1:0-4449 GCA_046581525.1 Roseibacillus sp.
GAGCTGGAGCGGGAAGGGGTGGAGAAAGACGCAGTCCGCCCAGTAGAAGCCGTAGCTGAAGAGATCGCCGCAGGCGCCCTTCAGCTGTTTGCGGGTGCCGGCCAGGAGAAAGATGGCTTGCAGGCCGCGCAGAAACTCCGCTGGAACGAGGGAAGTGGTGGCGCGAACCTCCGCGGCGGTGACCGGCATGGGAAATCCCCTTCGGCATGGATACTGGATGATGCGGAGGGTGGTGGCGTTGTTTCGGAAGCGGTCGCAGTGATCGGAGTAGGCGCGTTCCGCCTCGAGCCAGTACGGATCGTAGGCGGTCCAGGTGGCGTCCTTGGCGCGGCGCCTTCGACTTCGATGGTAGTGATGAAAGTGAGAATGATGATTCATGGCTGTAGTGCCCGGGAGGGTGGCGCGGCGAAGCGGGAGAGCGCCACGCCGGACCGTGCGGTCGGGCGGCCGGAGCAAGCCGCTGGGAAGGAACCGAAGGGGTTCCCGGCGGCGAGGTCGCAAAGGGTCAAATTGCGGTTGGGCCGACCATGGATTCGGCCACTCGCGGTGCAGGAATCGTGACTCCTTGGTTTAACCTAATGCAGGTCTTGAGGCGCGCAAGTTGGAGTCCGGAGATTTTCCGGAGGCGCTGGGCGAGACAGGGATCGGGCATCGCTTGAATCATCAAGAATGTCGAGGTAAGAATCGCGTAGAATAATTTCATACACCCCCGACTTCACCCGTCAAATCACCTATGCACCGGTCGCTCCCACTCCTCACCATTGCCCCGCTCTTTGCGCTTGGCTTTCCCGGCGCAGCAACCGCCACCCCCGCCCAGCAGTTCAAAGCCCTCCATCTCGACCTGGAACCGCAATCGTTGACCATCTGGTCGGCCAGCGGCACGGGTGCCAGCAACCGGCGCGCCTACCTCGACCTCCGTGCCACGCTCGACACCAACGGCTATGGCTGGGTTCCCATCTGCGCCGACATCCCTCCCACCTGGGACAAGATGCCCTTGCCGGACCTCGCCTTCAGCTTATTCCGGTTCCTTTGATGCCACCGACCTCAGGTAGTTGACCATCCACGAGGCAAGCAGGGTGTAGTCGGGTTCCTGGGCGAAGCTTTCCGATGCCTGCTTTCGGGTTTCCGCGGGGATGATCCCGGCGCGCGATTCCAGGAGCGCTCCGGCGTAGGGAATACTGAACTCCGGGTGGCCCTGGATGCCGATGAGGGTGCCGCAGCGGAAGAGCGAGACGGGGCAGTGAGGGGTGGAGGCCAAGACCTCGGCGTTGGGAGGAAGTTCGGTGACTTGGTCCTGGTGGCTGGTGACGATGCGGAAGGAGCGGGCAGTGGGAATCATCCAGGGCTCGGGTTGATGGATGGTTACTTCGTGGACCCCGACGCCCCAGCCCCGATCCGATTGCTCGACGCGGCCGCCGAGCGCTTTGGCGATCATCTGGTGGCCGAAGCAGATCGCGATGAGCTTGCACTCGCTTTCGTGAAGGTCGCGGACGAATTGTTCGAACTCCGCGATCCAGGGGTCGGGGTCGTTCACGGAGGCGCTCGCGCCGGTGGTCAGGTAGCCGGTGCACTCGTCGAGTCGTTGGGGGTACTCGCCGCCGACCACGTCGTAGAAACGGAGATCCACTGCGCAGCCTGTTGGCGAGTAGCGGCGGAACATTCCGGTGAAAATCTCCGGGTAGTCGCCGTCGATATTCAGTCGGTCGGAGTGGACCGAGTCGCAGAGGAGGACGCCGAGAGTGATCTTGTTCACGATTTCACAGCGCGGCGCGGTAGGTGGCGAGGAGGTCCTCGCGCGTCACCGGAATCATGTTGGTGGGATGGCACGGGTCGTCGAAGGCCTCGTCGGCGAGAAACTCGAGCCGGTCCTCCGGGATGCCGTGACGGGCGAGGCCAAATTCGATGCCCAGGGATTCGAACCATGCGCGGCTGGCGGAGGAAAGGGAGTCACCGCCCGATCCGCGTTCCTGGAAGAAGCCGTGTAGCGTGGAGAGTC
Source organism: Roseibacillus sp. (assembly GCA_046581525.1). Lineage (GTDB taxonomy): Bacteria > Verrucomicrobiota > Verrucomicrobiia > Verrucomicrobiales > Akkermansiaceae > Roseibacillus_B. Next base: position 1,997 of record JAYGGC010000142.1, read on the forward strand.
GTCTTCGTTGTTCTTCGTCGAGGGCGCTCCGTTCGAGGAAGGCAACCGCGGCGGGGAGGAGGAGGGCATTGGTCAGGCCGTGGTGCAGCCCGAAGTGCGCGGAGAGCGGGTGGGCCAGCGAGTGGATCATGCCGAGTCCCTTTTGGAAGGCGGTGGCGCCCATCGTGGCAGCCATCAGCATCTTGCCGCGCGAATCGAGATCGTTGCCATACGCAAGGCAGCGCGGCAGGCACTCGAGGCAGAGCTTGATCCCTTCGAGGGCGATTCCGTCGGCCATGGGGTGAAAGCCGGGGGCGAGCCAGGCTTCGAGGCAGTGCGTGAAGGCGTCGATGCCGGTGGCGGCGGTGATGTGAGGCGGAAGGCCGGCCGTCAACTCGGGGGCCAGCACCGCGATGTCCGGCATGAGTTGAGGAGCGAAGAAGATGGTCTTCTTCTTGGTGGCAGCCATCGTCACGACACTGCTGCGGCCCACCTCGCTGCCGGTTCCCGCCGTGGTCGGGATGGCATAGACCGGTGGCATGGAATTGGTGATGAGGGCATCGCCGCCGAGCCGGTCTTCGTACTGCGCCAGGGGACCCTCGTGAGTGGCCATGAACTTGATCACCTTGGCGACGTCCATGGGGCTCCCGCCACCGAGGGCCACGATGGCGTCACAGCGATTGGTTTTGTAGGCCGTGGTGCCGAGTTCGACATCCTCCTCGATGGGATTCGGATGAACCTGGTCGAAGATGGTGATCTCTGCGCCGCTGCCCGAGAGCGACTCGACGACCTGCGCCGCAAGACCAAGCTCGACCAGCGTCGCGTCGGTGACGAGGAGGAGGTGCTGGTGGCCGCGCTCTGCAATGGCGGAAGCAAGGTGGTCCACTCCGCCCTCGCCGTAGTAGATGATGGTGGGATAGTTGAATTGTTGCATGGACTGTTGATTGAGATCCATGTGGCGAGCCGCCGCAGGAACGGACTGCCGCAAGCTGCGGCAGCCACGGCTTAAATGAGTTCGAAGTAGCGCCGGAGTTGCCAGTCGTTGACGTGGCGTTCGTATTCGCGCACTTCCCAATCGCGCGAGCAGACGTAGTGCTCGACGAATTCGGCACCGAACATCTCGACCGCCTCGGCCGAGGCCTGGAGGTCGCGGGTGGCATCGCGCAGGTTGGAGGCGAGCTGGAGATTGGCGGGAAGAGAGTCCTCCACTTCGTAGGCGTTGCCGACGACGGGTGGAGTGGGCGAGATCCCGCGCTCGATTCCGAGGAGTCCGGCCGCGATGCTGGCGGCCGCCACCAGGTAGGGATTGCCATCGGCGCCACCGACCCGGAATTCGAGTCGCTGGGACTTGGTCGATCCGGGGATGACCCGGAGGGCGCACGTGCGGTTGTCGATGCCCCACGTTGCTGCGGTTGGCGCCCAGAAGCCTTTCACCAGCCGGGTGTAGGAATTGATGGTGGGCGCGTAGAACGGGAGGAACGGTTTGAGAAACTGTTGATGACCACCCACGAAGTTTGCCAGGAGGGGACTCATCCCGTGGTCGGCGCCTTCTTCGTGGAAGACGTTCTGTCCGGTCTTGGTGTCGATCAGGGATTGGTGGAGATGGCCGCTTTGTCCGGGGTAGTCCATCGACCACTTGGCCATGAAGGTGGCGAGGAGGTCGCGCTTCTGGAAGAAGACCTTGGTGAAGGTTTTGAAGAGGGCCGCGGCGTCCGCCATGGCGAGGGCGTTGCGGTGAGTGAGGGCCGCTTCCCACACGCCCGGTCCCGTTTCGCAATGCAGTCCTTCGATCGTGGTGTCGATGCCCTCGCAGTAGTCCATGAACTCGTGATAGAGTTCAGACTCCGTGCTGCTGCGAAGGATGCTGTATCCGAAATTGCCGGGGGTGAGGTTCTTGAGGTCGCGGTAGTCCTTCTCGCGCACACTGTGGGCGGTTTCCTCGAAGACAAAGAACTCGTACTCGAAGGCCAGCTCCGCGCGGTAGCCCATGGATTCGGCCACCGCGAGGACGCGCTTGAGAAGGGAGCGGGGACAGATGGGATGCAGTTTCCCGCCTTCCCCGACAAAGGTCAGGAGAAAGAGCGGCGTGCCGTTCTCTTCCAAAAGGCGGCGCTCGGAGGCGAGGTCGACTTCGTAGCGCGCATCCGGAAAGGCGGTGTGCCATCCGGTGAAGCGGGCCTTGTCGTAGAGTTGATCATCGATGTCCCAGCCCAGCACGCAGTCGCAGAGGCCGGCCCCGTCCTCCACAATGGAGGCGAACTTCTCCAGGCTGACATACTTGCCCCGGTGAACTCCGTCGACATCGGTGAAGGCCAGTTTGACGCGCTTGATGCCTTCCTGTTGGTATTGATCGATGAGGTTCATGGTCTGGTCGGTTTCTGGGGTGCTCGCTACCCGGGGGGAAGCTTGAAGTGAATGGCCTTGCGCCTGGTCAGGCCGTAGAAGGAAAAGCGGGAGAGTCCGCTGCCGCGTCC
>JAYGGC010000177.1:0-1682 GCA_046581525.1 Roseibacillus sp.
GAACCGATATCGAGTCAGAACGCAGAAGACGGTGTGCTTGTCGGTTTCAAACGAGATCGTGCCGCCGGAGTCTGGGCGACCAACTGGAGCCTTCAGGTGCAGTGCGAGGTTGGTGACGCTCGAATTACTGATGTCGCAATCGCTCGCACCGGTGAGATCTATGTTTGTGGGACCTTCGAAGGAAATGCATGGTTGGATCGCCCTCCTCCCCTACCCCGGATCACTCTGACCGGCCCCCCTGCGGGTGGAGCTCCCGTCAGCTTTATTGCAACGGCAGATCCAGGCGGAGCCTGGCTCGACGCCTTCGTCGTTTCGGGTATGGAAGCCCGAAGCCTTGCCCTCGATGCAAGCAACAATATTTTCGTAACCGGCCCTCCAGTTCTCGCCCGCCGACTTGATCGAACCGGGCAGGTGCTCTGGAGTGTTGCCCTCGAGTTCGTCGAGGTCGAAGCGCCTCCCAGCACCCTCTTTCTGCAGCAGATCGCTGCGGATTTTGCGGCTGATGCTCGCAGCCTCTACGTTCTGGGAACCTACGATAGCGACCCAAGTCCAGGGACCATTAATCAGGACGCCATTCTCGTCCGACTCAACAAGTTAAGCGGGGCAGTAGATTGGCAAACTAGTATCTCTTCAAGGGGGGAAGTGCGCGCAGGGGGATTGGGAATCGGTCCACTGGGTGACCTCCGGATCTCAGTTTCCTCGACAGGGGATGATTTGCAGGTGGGAGGAGAACCGCTGCAGGACCTCCCCACCATCGATTCGCGACATGCCCATCTTCTCTTTATTTCTCCGCGTGGCTTGCTCTTCCGTGACCGCTTGTTGGGAAACTCTTCTACGCAGGGAGGAGAAATGAATACTCGTGACCTTGCCATTGACTACGCTGGCAATACCTATGTCTCCACGAGTTTCAGCGGCTCCTATGAATTTGAAGGCGTCACTTACACAGGACAGGAGGACGCTGCCATCGTTGCCATTGATGCCCTCGCCACTCCCATTCGATTTACGAACACTGCCGGAGCCAGCTCCGCCTTCGGAGCTGCCGTCGCAGCCCCCGATCGCAACCAACAGATTCTTGTGGGCAGCATTCGAGGAACCACAGCAGAGGACTTCGGCGGAATTATCGTCCCCACTTTCCCCAACCAGCAGGCCTATTTCAGTGCCGTTGAGCCGGTCTCCGATCAACAGCCCTACATTCTCACCAGTCTGCTCCCGGACTCTACCATCGAATCCATGACGCAGGACATCAACAGAGTTGGCGGGGAGATTTACCGTGCCCTCGAATTTCCAAACGAAAAGATTCTCCTTGTTGCAGCCTACCTCACAAGGGACCAGCGCAGTGGCCTAGGACAGCAATTTACCTCGGTACCCGATGTTGATCTGCAGCGGGATGGCCTCGTCTCCGATTCCGGATGGGCCCTCGCAGCTCTCAATTCTGCACCTCCGCCCCCCACCTACTCCTACACCTATCCTGAAACCTGCCACCAAACGGCCCTCTATCTCATCGACACCGCCATTGACACCTCCAGTGGTTATTTCGACGACAACCCCAACCTCAATATCGGCTCTTCCATCCTCGTGCGGGGAATCGGTGACCCGATGGTCTCCAGCAAGTTCGATCATGGCACCGAAATGCTCAGCATGATAGCAGGTCCGACCTACGGAGCCGCGCAGGGCACACCGAT
>JAYGGC010000215.1:0-9159 GCA_046581525.1 Roseibacillus sp.
TTGCTCACCAGCGTCTCTGGCAGTGGATCCCTTTCCTTCGGAGGCATCGCAAGGTCCTCGTCGGTTCCTCGAATGGCTTGAATAATCAGGCTCTCGTCTGGCTGCCCGGGAATCAATGCAGCTCCCGATTCCCCGCCCCGCTCTCGCCGATTTCACCGGTGTAAACAACTCACCCTCGAGAAGCTCCCGCCAAGGCCACCGCCATCAGCTTCATCACGTTCATTGGCGGAGTCTGACCGTCCGAAAACGTGGAGCACGATTAGAAATCGCTCTCGAACAAGATCTTCAACCTACTGGAAATCAGCGCGTTCTGTTGTAATCGTATTTCTGGACACTACGGGGTTGCGGCTCACAAACGCCTCAGACAGATCACGTCGACCCACATCGCCCGCTCTCCAGCTGGAAGGCTTCATCAAACCTCCATGACCCGTAACACGGAAAATAAGAATCCCTTGATCCTAAGTCTTCCTGGCCCCGCACCGTACTGCGTTCGGGATTGCCCTATAATTGCCCTAGCCGCTGACTCCATCAGAATTAGCACCCACAACTCGTTACAGTTCAGTGGGCCCACCAGGATTCGAACCTGGGACCAAGGGATTATGAGTCCCCTGCTCTAACCACTGAGCTACAGGCCCTCGTTGCCACGCTGGATGGTAACCGCATCGGTGGAGGCAACCAACTCCGAACTTTGATTCGATCCTCAATCGACCACGCTCACTTCGCTTCAGACTTTACTACATTACGGGCGCAGGCCCCCTTGGGCGCGCCTTCAGCGATGATAGTTGTCAGCGGAATGGTCGCCACCTATCCCATGATCAGGGATCGCAGGACCGGCGCTCTCCATCACCTGCGGGACATCTGCATGCACTTTCCTGGAATAATGATGCCGCTATCTCACCGCCTCCATCGCTTCTCTAACGCGGATCCTGATAGATAAGTTCGGCGTTCCAATCGCACTCTTTCGAAATGGTCACAATCCATGTGATTACCGAACTTGAGGGATCCCCCATGGACTGGCCGAGCGTCCCGGATTCGTAGCAGCTACAGGTGTTCCACAGGCTGCCCAAGGGGCAGAGCACCAGTTCTTTGTAAAATTCCCGTTAATTCTCCAAAGTGTCGATAGCGCAAGGTGTCAGTTGGTGTAGCGTACGCTGATACAACGCCCGGACTGGCTGGGATCCCCCCTCCCTGAACGGCGGTCAAACTGAATAAAAAATCACTTCAATCGTCTTACGGTTGAGGTCACAACAAGACTGCAGCGCCATGAACACCCCCGCCCATTTCCGGTTCCTACTCGACTCGGTTGAGTTCACCGCCCGTCGCACGGACGCCGTCCTGCACGACGAGAGTCAACACTTCTGGGATGACATTATCGATTCCTTCGAGCGTCGCGACGAGAAGCCGAATTACTGGATCTTTTCCACCCGCTGGTTGCGGGAAGAAGTCATCAAGGTCATGCATCGCGGATCGCCGCGTGCCCTGCTCGGAATCCTCTCCGTTCTTCGGCCCAGCGCGGTGCCGGCGCCGAATCACTCCGGCCAACCATCCGCCGCAATGAAGCGCCATATTGTCGCCATGCTTCTTCCAATCCTCATGGCGGAGTTGGCGGTGCGAGTGCGTAACGCCGCCCAGGAACGCCTGGGGCCCTACCGCGCGGACGCAGTGATTTATCATCCGGAAGATCACCGCGATTAACCGGCAAGGCGTCTCAAGCGAGCTTCAGAGCTTCCCCGAGGCGCGCCTGCAACTCATCAACCGGCTCCCGTCCCACGGAGAGCCGGAGCAATTCGGTCGGCACCCCGCATTCCTGCGCCCATTCGAGCTCGGGGTAGTGCGCAAGCAGGGTGTACGGACAGAGCAGCGAATACTCCGTGCCGAGGCTGGGTCCCTTGCTGAAGCGCATCGCGCGATATACCGCCGGAGCTCTCTCGGGGGTTTTGAGCGTGAAACTCAACAACCCGCCGTAGGAACCGTCCGCAGTGCGCAGGGCATCGTAGTTCTCACGATCGACCAGCTTCGGAAAGTAGACACGGTCGACGGCAGGGTGCGCCTCCAGGAACTCCGCGACAAATTCGCCGCCTAGGTTTGAGTCCGCCACCCGTCGGCTGAGTCCCTGCGCATTCCTTGCAAGGACCTCGGCATCGCGCTGGTAGAGTCGCGACCCACCCGGTGTCTGAGCAAGGAGGGCCCCGCGCAATTCAGAAGAGAAACTCGAATTGCGATTGAGCTTCACCGACCCCGCCATCACGTCGCCAATCCCTGACACCCACTTGGTCAAACTCGTCGAGACGGCATCCGCGAGCGGAAGGGCATCGATGTTCAAGTGACTGCAAACGGTATCGTCCACGAGCAGCGGAGTCCCGGCCGCCCGGCAGGCTTCGGAGACCGCGTGCAAGTCCACGGTGTTCAGGAGCGGATTGCTTGGCACTTCACAGAACACCGCCGCGTACTCGCCGGACCGAATTGCGGCGAGGGTCGCCTGCAACTGTTCACCCTGCGCATCGCTGACAAAGTCGGCCCCGATCCCGAAGAGTTGCTGGACTTTCAGCGTATCGACGTAGGGAAAACTCAGTTGCAGGGTCTTCTTCCCCGGCTCCCTCTCCGTGACAATGCGGAAGAGCGTGAAGATTGCCGCCATGCCGCTCTCGAAGAGGAAGCAATCATCAGTGTCCACCTTCATGATCTTCGCCATCGCTGCGCGGAATTCCGGCTGGTGGCCACTCCCTTCCGACACGCCGGCCAGAAGGTCTTCGGCTTGCCGGCTGCACACGATCTCACCCGTGTGCCGCCAGTAATCGCGCGCCGCCTGGTAGCCCTCTGCGGGAATCACGAGCAGCGGCAGGTCGTCCACCGTTTCGATCCTCCCGGATTGGCCCGTCTGCTTGCGAACAAAGTCATTCGCGCGCTCCGTGGCAGCCAGTGAGGAATAGGCCATCACGCGCTCACCTTCACCCGCGTGATCGCGCTCGAGCTTTTCGAGGAACGCCCTCGTGATGGGGTGGATAAAGAAGCGCGGGTAGCCGGCCCGCATCTTGCCCACCACGCCCGGATTGCTCTCCTCATAGCCGATCACAGCCTCCCAGTTCGGGAGGCTGACGAGGCAGGCGTGAGGAGAATCGGGCAAGGGGAAGCCCAGGTCTTCGTCCCGCCATGCAGGGTCTCGGAGCAAATCGCGCACGGCCGCTTTCTGCCTCACCCGCCCCAAAGCTCAAGTTTCTTCGCGAGTCAGGGGGATTCCACCGGCAAAAACATGCCCTGCGGACGCTTCATTTCTGGGGAATCGATTTCGTTTCCGGGCCTCATACGCTAGACTCTGGTGCGCGCGGACCCTGTTCCCGCGCGACTTCAGCCCCCCACCCCAGTTCCATCCTCATCGTGAGCAGCGCAAAAACCAAATGGATTGCCACCACTCTCGTGGTCATCCTTGGTGTGGCCGGCGGGTTCTGGCTCGCTCGCGATATCGTGGGACTTGGGAAGGATCGCACTGAGAAGACCGCCGCTCCCCTGCGGCCCATCCGCCAATTTGATGGGCCCAACGCCCTGACCAAGTCGGAGCCGCGCCATGCCAACCGGCGCTCACCCAAGATCGAGGATCTCCTCTTCGGCATCCCAAATGAGCGCATCGTGCGTTTCAGCAGTGACAGTGCCTATCGCAATTTCCTCTCCAAACTGGACGGGAAGAAACTGCGCCTCCTGGGCAAGCTCGATGCTCTGCGTGCAGCGCGCGTGGGATACACCGACCTCGATGATCTTGAAGACCTCCTCGACGATGACGACGAGGCCTACGGCAACTACCGGGTCGCGATTCCCGAACTCCCGCAGGTCGACGCCCAGCCTGGCGCAGTCGCCTTTGGCAGGGCGACCCTCGAATGGCTCGGAATCACCGGCGACAATTCCTCCTGGGGCGAAGGAGTGCGCATCGCCATGCTCGACACCGGGGTCGGTCAACACGCCGCCTTTCCCGAGGGTATCCGCGAGATCGATCTCATCACCGGCGACGGACCACCCATCGATCTGCACGGTCACGGCACCGCGGTGGCATCCCTCCTCGTCGGCTCCGACGACATCAGCCAGGGAATCGCTCCTGCCGCCGAACTTCTCTCCATTCGGATTGGTGACGACGCCGGCGCATCGAACTCATTTCTCCTCGCTGAAGGAATCGTCCTCGCGGTGGACGAAGGCGCACAGATCATCAATATCTCGATGGGATCCTACGGGGACAGCGCCCTGGTCCGCGATGCGATCGCCTATGCCGCCGATCACCAGGTTGTCATCATCGCGGCGGCCGGCAACGAGGGAATTGAGACCCCCGCCTACCCGGCGGCCTACGAAGGCGTCATCGCGGTGGGAGCCATCGACGGCAGCGGGCAGCATCTGGACTTTTCCAACACCGGCGACAGCATCGACCTCGCAGCCCCGGGCTACGAGATTGTCTCCGCCTGGCCCGATGACCAATTCACCTCCTTCAGCGGGACCTCGGCGTCCTCTCCGATTGTGGTCGGAGCCATTGCCGCCACCATGAGCGAGCTCGGACCCATGCCGGTGGGGGCCGCTACTGAAATCGTGATGGAGAACCTCAATGCCGCGGGGGCTCCGGGTGAGGACCCGCAGTATGGCGAGGGGAACATCGATATTGGCCGGGTGATGCAGTCCGAGACGCCCGGGATCCTCGATCTCGCAGTGGCCTCCAACTGGTACGAGCCTCCAAGCGAGAGCGAGGTGGTAGGCAGCCTCCTGGTCACCGTCGAAAACCGCGGCACGGCGGCCATCAGCGGAGCAACGATCGACGTGTCGATTGGCAGCAACATCTTCCCCATGACGATCGCCAGTCTTCAACCCGGCGCCACCCAGGTTCTCACCCTGGCCGTCAATGCTCCGACCAGCATAGAGTCGATTACGATCAACAGTGTGCTCAACATGAACGGCACCGCGGACAGCGATCCCACCAACAACTCCCTGGCGGGTCAAATCGTTCTCATTACGGAGAGCCCCAGTGAAGTGGCCGCTGCCAACCCGCCACTTCCGACCGGCCCGGTTACCCCCCAGCCGGACAATCAGTGACTCACCACGGGCTCGGGAAGCGCTCGTTCGATTTCGTCGAGACGATACCCGAAGCCGCTCCCCTTGATGGTTGAGAGATCGAGGACGCCCTCGCGCCGCCGATAGATCCCGGGGTGCACCTTCTCCTCGGCCGCCGAGGCCTCCGGATAGAACTGCATCGCATTGGTCTCCACGCCCATGATGGTCCCCGCCTTTGCCCCGAGAAGGACATGGGGGATCTGGGCGAGCATGGGATTGGTGAGATCCTGCACCATGAGAGTCATGCCGTGAGCCTTGGCCCAGCAGCAACTGAGCAGGGCCCCGGTTTGCGTCTTGCAGGTCTTGAGTGCCACGCCCGTCCAGCCGAGTTCGCGTCCAAGCCGCACCAGCTTCCAGTCGTGCGCGCTCTCGTCGAGGAACAGCGGTTTGCGCGCCGAGACGCTGTGAACATCGATGCGATGTTCATCCAGCTCGTACGGAAAGGGTTGCTCGACGTAGAGCAACATGCCGTAGAGGCGCGCATGCTCGGCGCAGAGCCGATCGAGGATTTCGTCCACGTAGGCGGGATCGGTCACCGTGCAATTGAAGTCCGCGGTAAGCCAGGCGACGTCGTGCGCGATCGCCAGCTCTCCGATTTTCACGGTGCGGGCGTAGTCCCACTCCGCATCGTTGCCGCGCAGCTTGATCTTGAGGCACTTCAGGCCATCGCGCTCGATCCAGTCCGCAAGCAGAACGGGATAGCCGTCGTCAGGCTCGTCGCCGGTGAGCTCATCCTCGCTCACCGGATCGAGCCCCCCGACCAGGTGCCAGGCCGGAATCTTCGTAGGCGCGTCGGCAACAAGGAAGTCAGCGGGATAGCGCCCCGCGAAGGAAAGATCCCTACCCTCGGCGGGCTCGAGGAATTCGGAAAGGTCTCGGCTCAGGAACTCCGCCCCATACATCTCGTAAACGCTCCGGCCGTGCAAATTGCCGTAAGCGTCATGCGCTGCAATGTCGAACAGCGAACAGCACACGAGGGCCGCCAGCCACGGCATGGCCTCTCCCTCGCGCTCCTCGTTGAACGCGCTGAGCAGGCCGGGGAGCTCTCCTTCGATGAACTCGTGTCCGACCTCCATGGGGTGTCCCGCTCCATCGAACGCACTCCAGGCGGCCGCCAGGCGCTCGCAGAAGCTCTTCATCGCGAGGTGTCGTTGCTCGTAGGGCAGCGAGCCGGGCCACACCCAGGTCACGCTCAAGGGGGTCTCTCCCCAACCGGTCGCAGTGCGCCCGTCCCGCCCTTCCACGGTGACCTGCACCCGCGCGCAGGTGACCGCCGTGACGGTCTCAATGCCAAACTTGAGCGGCATCCTGGTCTCCACCGGAAGGCAGTAGAGCGTGGCGCCTATGCAGCGGATATCGGTAGCTTTCCCCATCGTCCTGACGATCTTGTTACGACTGGGCCCCAAGGCAAGCCCGGCGATATTGTGCCTGCCACGATCCTGGCAGCACCGGGAGGCTCATCGCAAACGCGTGGGCGAGGGAGCGCTTCACCTGCTTGCGCGAAACCTTGACGCCCTCTTCAAGATCATCCCAGCTGGCGCGGTCCAACCGGTCGAGGGTGCGCACCCCGAGCAGGGCGGGCAAGCCGGTGGCGGCCCGCAACTTCACTCCATGCAGCGCCGCGGTGTAACGGAAACCGTCCGCAAGATATTCTCGCGCCCGGCCTCGCCATGTCTGCGCCACCTCCATCAACTCGTCCGGCTCCACCCCGCCTGCACCAGGAAGATAACAACGGCCACGATCCAGGTCTTCCGGGATGTCGCGCAGGATATTCACCAACTGCAATCCTCTGCCATAGTTTGCTCCCCACTTCAACAAGGTCGCGCGGTCCTCCCGGGCAAACTTGTCGGTGGAGGCAAAGCCGATCTCGGTCCAGAACTCCCCCACCGAGCCCGCAACCTGGTATGCGTAGAGCTCCAATTCGTCGGCGGTGTCCAGTCTCACCACTTCGCCACCCTCGAAGCGATCCAGATCCCAGGTCTGCCCTTCGGTGATGATCCCGACTACTTTGCGGATGTGCTTGCTGATCTTGCGGTCCATCCCGTCGAGCCACGAAAAGCAATCTACCGCCCGCAACACGAGATCCCACTCGCCCCGCGGGAGTCCCCCGCCCTCGAGTTCTCCGGGCAAGTCCTGGGCAAATCTCCGGGCCTCGGTCCGCTTGGCCGGGGCACTCATCATCACTCGGAAGTTCCCCAGCAATTCACGACGCTTGGCGAGCTCCACCGTCCCCGCATCCGCAATCGTGTCACTCAGCCGAGCCAGGAGATACCCGAGGCTCAACGGTTCACGAAAGCCGCTCGGCAAGAGGCGCAGCGTCAGGTAGAACGACCGCGATACCGCCTTGAGGATATCCGTTCCCAGTTCCGCTCCGTCCATCAGTGGCGGAACTGAACACAGCTTTTGACCAAAGTTCCACTCTCCAAGTTCCAAATCTCAAAACCAAGCTCTCCACGCCCCCTTTGCACCTCTACCTCCACATTCCCTTCTGCCACCGGATCTGCCCCTACTGCTCCTTCTACAAGCACACCCCGGGCGACACGGACCTGGCGGGTTTCATCGACGGCCTCATCGCCGAAGCACGCCGCCGCGCAGCCGAACTCGAGGGACCGGACATCAAGACGCTCTATCTCGGCGGGGGCACCCCTTCCATGCTTTCGCCAACCCACCTCCGACGCCTCTTTGAGGGGCTCCGGGAGAGCTTTGCGCTCAGCGATGCCGAGGAGATCAGTCTCGAAGCAAATCCCGCCACCTTTGCCCGGGAAACCGCCGACACCTATGCGGAGATCGGAGTCACACGCGTGTCTCTCGGGGCCCAGTCCTTTCATCCCGATCATCTCGTCACGCTGGGGCGACAACACAGTCCGGAAGATATCGCCAAGTCGGCCACCCTCCTCCGCTGTGCCGGATTCACAAACATCAGCATCGACCTGATGTTCTCCATCCCAGGACAATCGCTGGCAGACTGGGAGCACACCCTCGAGCAGGCCCTCGCAGTCGAAACCGGCCACCTCTCGGCCTACAATCTCACCTACGAGGAAGACACGCCCTTCTTCGAGAGCTTTCAAAACGGTGACTACCGGGACGATCCCGATCTGAATGCGCAGATGTTCGAACTTGCGCACGAGAAACTCACCACCCGCGGATACCACCACTACGAGACTTCAAACTACGGACTCGAAGACCGGAAATCACTGCATAACCAAGCCTACTGGGAAGGCGCCGACTACCTCGGCCTGGGACCATCCGCAGTCTCGACGATCAGCGGTCGTCGATGGAAGAACGTGCCTGACACGTCCCGCTACCTCCACCAGATCGAGCGTGTCGGCCACGCCGAAACGGAGGTCGAGAATCTGACCGCCGAGCAATTCGACCTCGAGCGCATCGCCCTCATGCTCCGCACCGAGCGCGGAGTCCCAAAGCGCCATCTCGGAATCGTCCGCCCCGAGCGCATCGAGCAAGTCATCAGCGAAGACCTGGCGGAGTTCTCCGCAGAGAATCTCCGCCTGATCGGTCGCGGACCGCTCCTCGTCGATTCCATCGTGGAACACCTCGTCAGCTGACTCGCTACTTGCCACCCGCTGCTCGCTACTGAAATCTCCCCTGATGCTCGACCGCACCTACCCGCTCGCGCGCAAGCTCCTCTTCCGTCTCGATGCCGAGCGCGCCCACCACTGGTCCTTGGCAGGTCTGCGTTTCACGGAACGCTGCGGAATCCTGCAGAGCCTCGCGGGCGGAACCCCCGCTGCACCAGTCGAGTGCATGGGGCTCACCTTTCCCAATCCGGTGGGACTGGCGGCCGGCCTTGACAAGGAAGGCAACGCGATTGACGCCTTTGGGCGCCTCGGCTTTGGATTCATCGAGATCGGCACCATCACTCCGCAGCCCCAGTCCGGAAACCCCAAGCCGCGCCTCTTTCGCCTGCTCGACCACGAGGCCATCATCAATCGCATGGGTTTCAACAACCCGGGCATCCAGGATGGAGTCGAAAATGTGAGCACATCAAAGACCTTCCAAGGGGTGATTGGTTTCAACATCGGGAAAAACAAGGACACCCCCAACGAGAGCGCGATCGAGGAC
>JAYGGC010000239.1:0-12089 GCA_046581525.1 Roseibacillus sp.
ATCAACAGGCTCCTGCGCGTAGGACAACAATAAGGCGCGGGTGAATATCCCTGAGTGAAACGCATGCCAAGTCTGGCAAGGCGTTCGATGTTTGGGGTGCGGTAATAATCGCTGCGCGTCCGCGCGTCGTCCGGATCCATCACGAGTGACGACCCGACCCAACTCTGGTCGTCGGTCACAATCACAATGAAATTCGGCGATTGCTCTGCTGCACACAGCGACGAGCCGCCGACACAAGAGCCTGCCAGGAAAAGAAACAGAGGGTTAAACAGTCGGGTCATCGTTGCGATTCAGTGAAAACTTCAAGTTCCTTCCAAGTCATCGAAGCCGCTCGTCTAACAGGAACGCACGAGCTTCCGGCGCATTCTGATCCCCCCAGCCGTAGAAGAGGAGCATCCCGTCGACAATTTCGCCGCCGGGTCTTCGGACGGGCTGTATATTGTTGAATCTCCAACCCGGGTAATCGGTTCTGCCAGGCGTCAAATCACGAGCCTTTTTCCAAGTCTTTCCTTTGTTGGAGGAGATCCATTCTTCGATTCGGCCGCCGCCGTGTTTGTCCATGTAGCCGTCGGTCTTGAGGTAACCGTCACCGACGACCAGGTAGGCGTGCAGTTTGCCGTCGGCGTCGAGACTCAAGTGGCAGCTATTCCATTGGTGAGTGGAATCGGTGATGCGGGTCTGTTCCCATTTCCCCTCTACCCGTCTTACATAATAGTAATCGGCGTCCTCTTCTGTTGTTTCGCTGGAAAGAACATGAAGGAAGGCCGGGGCTCCCTTTTCATCGAGGACAATGGTTGGCGGGACCCCAGCGCCGCGCCAGGCGGTGTCCCAGATGCGGCACTTGGAATCGGCGTAGTCGATATCCATGGGAGTCTTCATGACATCACCATCGGTGTTGGTGATTTCATGGGTCCGCAAGTCGATCTTGATGTGGTAGAGGTTGTATTTCCACTCATTGCTCACGGTCTTGTCGTAGCGCGGATTGTAAAACCTTTCAGCTTCGGTCTTCTTGGGATCGTCGGTCTTTACATCATCGTAGGTCATAAAGGCGACATGCAGGAATTTGCCGTCCTTGCTGAGTAATTTGGTCTGGTAGGATGACCAATCACGCCGACCGTTGATATCCATGTCAGTCACATCGTTGTCTGGTCCGGTCCAGGTTTTACCATTGTCATCGGAGATCCGGTAGGTCCACGAACTGGTGTGACCGTCCGTGCGGTAGTAAATCAGTTCCTTGTCGTCGTAGATGTTAAAGAGGCACGGGTAAGAAATCCTGGGGACGATTTCTGGTCCGACTTTCCAATCCTCAAGACTGCTGCCAATCGTTCCCGGCTCTTTGGAGATCAGGTGTGTTCCGGGCGTTTTGTGGCACGCGGAGAGGACATGCAGATAATCGTCCTCATCCGCCCAGATTACGGGGCCGTAGTGGTGATCACGAGAAGCCTTCCCGATGGTCACGATCTCGGAGAATGAACGCGTTGCCGGATCGTAAGTGACCGCCATCGCCTTGGTTCTGGACTTGGGATCGGCGCCTTTTTCCCCGCCGGCATTGAAAACAATGTGCACCTTGTCGTGCAGGTAGACCGCTTGCGGTCGCTGACGACGGTCGTAGAGCATTTTGATCTGCCCGCCCTCGCCGAAGACTATGGGCTCGGTGGCGATAGGCTGGGCAGCATGCGGGCGGGCGGAAATGCTGAGACGCACGGGATGGTGGTCTGAAGCAGACTCTCTGGCGGAATTTGCGTTGGATTCGACCCGTGCAATTGCATTCTTGATCGAAACGGAAGTGAAGATGTGGTCGATGCGTAATCCGGGAACGAGCGGCGCCTTCCAGAGGCTGGAGGAGCGAAATTGATTCTGGCCGTGGTCGATGAGGAGACCCGAGGCAAGGAGGGCTTTCACGGCGGGGTTTTCCATGGTGGCATTCAGGTCACCCATGAAGATGAAGGGGTCTTCCTGATGGGTGCGA
Organism: Roseibacillus sp.; assembly: GCA_046581525.1. Classification (GTDB taxonomy): domain Bacteria; phylum Verrucomicrobiota; class Verrucomicrobiia; order Verrucomicrobiales; family Akkermansiaceae; genus Roseibacillus_B. The sequence continues at coordinate 1,970 of JAYGGC010000239.1, forward strand.
GCCACGATCGTTTTCAGGATGAGTTCTCCGGACTTGACCCGCGAGGGCTGGCTCTGGTGATCCCAGTGCGTGTTGTAGATGTAGATGGCGCTTCCTCGTTCGGGGCCAGTGATTCCAATCAAGCGTGCCCAGGTGCAGATGCGAGTGTAGCGATTTCCCCAGGACCGGCTGTTTGCAATGTCTGGAGTATCGGATAACCAGAAGGTGCCGTGTTCCCCGGGGTCGAGCTTCCAGAGTTTCCGGTTGAACAAGATGGGGGAGTACTCACCGCGCGTTTTTCCATCGTCCCTTCCGACTCCGGTATAGACGTGATCAGGGAGAGCCTGATCCAGATCGAGCAATTGGTTGTGTCGAACCTCCTGCAGGCCGATGATGCTGGCGTTCTTGTCGAGCAGGTAGGCGCCGACCCTGTCCTTTCGCTGCTGCCAGTCCCGGGGCCCTTTGTCTCCGGCGGTGTCTTGGCGGATGTTGTAGGTGATGATATCGAGTGGTGCTTCCTCAGCGACGAGGCCGGTGTAAGTCAGGAGCAGAATGGCAAGGGCCCGTATCATGATGCGGCCAGTCTATGCCAGAATGGCCCCTGCTGGAAATTTCCTTTTCAGGCGGACCCCGTTGCCGCGCTGCGCAAATCGATAGAGGTAGCGCCAGGGAGGGAGGGAGGCTCTCGCGCTCGACATTCTATACAGTTGCCGCACCTTCGCGAGGCGATGACGGTGCGCGAGGTGGCAGAACGGATTCTCTTCGGCACGACGCTGGAAGAGAAGCTGGCGCCGCCCCCCGCGGGGACGGTCGACGAGGCGCGAGGTTCGGCGCTTGTGACCCCGGAGCGGCCGGGACGGCCGGAGGAGTTGATGCTGCAGCGCGAAGGGGTGCGGGCGGAGTTTCCGGGGACGACGGGAATCGAGGACGATGCCCAGCGGGGGCGGTTGCTGCACTTTTTTGCGAACCACGAGTTGCTGGCCACCGAGTTGATGGCGCTGGTCCTGCTCAAGTTTCCCGAGGCGCCGGCGGAGTTTCGAGCCGGAATTTTACGGACGCTGAAGGAGGAACAGATGCACACCAAGCTCTACTTGAAGCGCATGGCGGAGTGCGGAGTAGTGTTTGGAGACCTGCCTGTGAATGGGTTCTTTTGGAACGCGGTTGCACCGATGCCCACCCCGCGGGATTACGTAGCGCGGCTTTCGCTCACTTTCGAGCAGGCCAATCTCGATTACTCGCGGGGTTACGCCGAGGTCTTCTCGAACGCTGGTGATGAGGAAACGGCGGCCATCCTGAATCGGATCTATCGCGACGAGATCGGGCATGTGCACTACGGACTGGAATGGTTTCGCAAGTGGAAGGACAAGGAGAGTGAGTCGGACTGGAGATCGTTTGTAGCGTGCCTGGAGTTGCCGCTCTCGGCCGCGCGGGCGAAGGGTGGATTCTCGTTCAATGAAGAGGGACGGCGCGAAGCGGGACTGGACGAGGAGTTTATTCGCGAGTTGAGGGTCTTTTCGCAATCGAAGGGGCGGACCCCGAACGTGTTTTGGTTCAACCCGGGAGCAGAGGAGAGCCTGGTCCCTGCGCTTGGCGCACCTGGGCGGGCGGCGCAACAGGTCGCCCGCGACTTGTCGTTGCTCCCGGCCTTCCTCGCGCGGCGAGAGGATGTGGTGGTGGTGCCTGAGGTTCCGTCCACCGAGTTTCTCACGGGGCTTCTGGAGGCGGGGATCCCGTTGCCCGAGATCGTGGCGGAAGAGAAGCTCGAGGAGATTGCGGAGCGAAAGTTGCACGAGTTGCGCCCGTGGGCGCGGACGCCTGATGCGCAACCATTGATCGAGCGCCTCGGGCTGGCGTGTGAACCCACCGCGCGGGCCCTGTTTTCCAAGTCGGTGCACGCGGAGTTTCTCGCGGTCCTGGTGGGGAACTCAAGCTGTCCGCTCCTGTGTCCGCCCCAAGTGGTGGGAGAGGTGGTCACCTCGTTGGTGGAGGTGCAGGGATGGTTGGAGAGCGCAGCATGTGCAGAGTGCGTCCTCAAGGCGCCCTTCAGCACGGCGGGGCGTGATCGCCTGATTCGAAAAACGAGGGTGCCCATCGAGAAGAGTGATGAGGAATGGATCGAGGCAATGCTTCGTGATCACGGCTCGCTGGTGATCGAGGCGTGGCTGGAACGGGTGATCGATTTTTCGATCCAGTACGACTCGGATGAGGATGGAAGATTGAGGCGGCGTGGATTGGTGGTGCTGGACAATACGAGACCGGGACAGTTTCGCAGCGCGACGGTGGCGGATCGCTTCACCGACTTTCTCGATGAGGAATCCCGGCGTGCGTTGTTCGCGGGTTCTTCGAAGCGCGGATACTTGACCGAGTTTCTCGACGAGGAGCTGGAACCGGCCCTGGCGGACCTGCTCAGCACGCACCGCTATGGCGGACCCCTGGGGGTGGATGCCTTTCTCTATCGCGATGAGAACGGACACCTGCGTTTCAAGCCAGTGGTGGAGATCAACCCGCGCTACACGATGGGGCGCGTGGCGGTCGAACTTGCGCGATTCACCCCACCCAACGCGGTCACCACGCTCACGGTGGGAAAGGTCGGGAACGGTCCCGAGGGAGCGCTGCGGCTCACCCCGGATACCGCGAAGGCCCGTTTCGCAGCCTATCTCAGTGCGAAATGAAGGAGGCGGTGCGCGAAGAGCAGCGCGAGCAATCTCCAGGCAAGTGATGCTGGCGCTCGCGTGGCGGAATCCCTAGCGTGCAGGAATGAGACGACTCCTCCTGGCGTGTGTGGCCCTGGTTCCCAGCCTGGTGGGAGGACAGGAGACGCCGGCGTGGCCAGTGCTGAAGTCGATCCCTGAGAAGCTTCCCCTGCCCGGCACCAAGTTGCTTGAGCAGGGTGGTGATCTCTCGATGCAGATGATCGACGGGATTGACAAGTTTCTCGATGCCGAGATCGCGGCAACCTTGAAAGGCCGCGGGAAGGAAGGCGGGACGCGCGAGGAGCTTGCAAGGAAGTTGGGTCTCTTGCGGGATGGACGTCCGAAAGAGAATGCCTTCGTGTATGCGGACACCAGGCTGGGACCGATCGGGAATGGGAGAAATTACACCGTGCGGCAGGTTCGCTGGAAGGCCTTTGGAGAGGTGGAAGCGGTGGGACTGCTCTTCGAAGCAGACGAGCTGGTACCGGTGGCGGATATCATCGCGCTTCCCGGTGCCGATCAGTCCCCGGAAGAGATTGGCGGCATGCCGCCCTTTGCGGAGAAGGAGGGAACGATCCCGTTCGCGGGGCGCCTGGCCCTGAGCGGTTGCCGGGTGCTGGTGCCGGTTTTGATCAATCGGTCCGAGTCGCATGCGATGCCCACCCGCGAGTGGTTGCACCGACCGGCGTGGGAACTGGGCCGCACCCTGGCCGGCTACGAAGTGCATCAGATTCTCGCTGCGGTGGACTGCTTCAAGAGCGCGAGACCCAGCAAGACAGGCAAGATCGGGGTGGTTGGCTGGGGAGAGGGAGGACGCCTGGCGCTCTACGCGGCAGCCCTCGACGAGCGCATTGATGGAGCGGTAGTGAGTGGCTATTTCGGATCGCGAAGTGGCGTCTGGAACGAGCCCGCGGACCGGACGGTGTTTGGATTGTTGCGCGGTCATTCGGATGCGGAGATCGCGGCTCTGATTGCGCCTCGAACCCTGATCATCGAGCATGGGAACTTCCCGAGCGCGGGATTCCGACTCGATGCGCAAGGGGTGCCCGAGCGGCTGAACCGTGGGGCGGGAAAACGGGGAAAGCCCGGCAAGTTGCTTCTACCGAGAACGGAGGAGGTGGAGAGTGAGTACAAAAGATTTGCCTGGAAGGGAGGCGCATTCGAGCTGCGCACGGCAAAGCGATCGATTGCGAACGAGACCTGGATGTCTTTGCTAAGTCGGTTTGGAGTGGAGGTCACCGGGCCGCCGGCCGGACAAGGCGACTGGGCTTTGGGGTTTGCGTCCGTCCCCCCGTTGCAAACCAAGGAGGGAATTGCACGCCGTCATGCGGCGCAAGTTGCGGCCATCGACCGACACAACCAGTGGGCGCTCGTCGATGCGGAGCGGGTTCGCGGTGAATTGTTCAAGGGTGTGAACACCAAGAGTGTGGAGGAATTTGCAAAGAGCACGCAGGCGTTGCGTGAGAAATTCAGCAAGGAGGTGATCGGAGAGTTCACGAGCCTGCAGAAGTTGCCTGCGCCCAATCCCCGAACGCGCAAACTACAAGAGGGCCCCAAGACGATCAGCTACGAAGTGGTCCTCGATGTGCATGACGAGGTGTTCGCCTACGGAATTCTGACCCTGCCCAAGGATCTCAAGCTGGATGGTGTGGAGCGCCGGCCGGTGGTGGTTTGCCAGCACGGCCTGGAGGGGCGTCCGCAGGACACGGTAGGCGAGCCAAGCCACCACTATTACAAGGCCTTTGCCACGCGCCTGGCGGAGCGCGGGTTCATCACGTTTTCACCCCAGAATATCTACCTCGGGCAGGATCTCTTTCGCATTCTGCAGTTCAAGGCCAACGCGGTGGGGTGCACCTTGTTTTCGGTCGTGATCCCGCAACATCGGCAGATCACGAATTGGTTGGCGGACCTGCCCTTCGTTGATCCGGAACGCATCGGGTTCTACGGGTTGAGCTACGGCGGCAAGTCCGCGATGCGCATCCCGCCGCTGGTGGACCGCTACTGCCTCTCGATCTGTTCAGCAGATTTCAACGAGTGGATCTGGAAGAACGCGGCCACCGATCCGCTCTCCCTGCGCTACAGTTATGCCAACAAGGGTGAGTATGAGATCTTCGAGTTCGATCTTGGGAACACCTTCAACTATTACGAGATGGCGGCCTTGATTTGTCCGAGGCCCTTCATGGTGGAGCGGGGTCACTTCGACGGAGTGGCGCCGGACAAGATGGTGGCCTATGAGTTTGCGAAGGTGCGTTTTCTCTACGCGGCGAAGCTTGGGATCGGTGAACGCACCGAGATCGAGTGGTTCGTGGGTCCGCATTCGATCAATGGGGTGAAGACCTACGAGTTCCTGCATCGTCATTTGAAGTGGCCGGGGCCCGGAAAAGATTGACGAAGGGCGAGTGTTGGATGTTGATTTCGAGCGGTTATGAGCGCGCAATTGAGAGTCCTGGTTCTGGTGGTCTTGGCGGGGATGTCCCTTTCTGCGAGGGCACTGGATGTCGGATTCGGGGAAGTCGAGATCACGCCGGAAGTCGGCGGGAAGGAGAAAGTCTGGCTCGCCGGCTACAGCGCGGGGCGGGCGGCGACCGGGGTGCACGATCCGCTCATGGCGCGATGTGTGGTCCTGAAAGACGGTGAGCAGAAGATTGCCCTGGTGTCGGTGGACCTGGTGGGTCTGCAATTCCCGGCGGTGCAGGAAATTCGGAAGCTCACCCCGGGATTCACCTACCTGTTGGTTTCCTCGACGCACGATCACGAAGGGCCGGATGTGATTGGAATGTGGGGCCGGACGCAATTCAGCTACGGAGTAAATGACGACTACGTGCAGGCGGTGGTGAAGAAGATTTCGCAGTTGGTGAAGGACACGGCAGGGAAGTTGACGAGCGACGTTGCGGTCTCGTTTGGGACCGCGGAGGATGCTTCGCTTCTGAAAGACAGCCGCCTTCCCGAGGCGTTTGACGCAATCATGCGCGTGCTTGTCTTCTCGAAGAAGTCGAGTGGGGAAAAGGTGGGGCTGCTGGTGCAGTGGAATTCGCATCCGGAGTCGCTGGGATCGAAGAACACCCTTGTGACTGCGGATTTTCCCTGGGCCACGGTGAGGGAGTTGAAGAAGAAGTACAAGTGTCCGGTGGCCTACTTCACCGGAACAGTGGGTGGCCTGATGGCGCCTCCGGCAGGACCGTCCACCTTTGAGTATGCGGAAATGCACGGGATCGCAGTAGCCGGGCTTGCGGGGAAGGCGGTTGAGGCCGCCAAGCCGATCACCCTCACCCCCATGAAGGTCAAGGCGCAGCGAATCTACGTGCCGGTCACCAACAGACTCTACCGGCTGGCGAAGACGATGAGGGTGTTGCGGCGGGACGGATTTGTTTGGACGGGCGACCCCTACAAGCGTGGGGAAGCGATGACCAAGGAGAACGCGGCGAAGACGATGACGATTGAGACCGAGGTGGCGTGCCTGCAGATGGGAGATCTTTCGATCGCAGCGATTCCGGGTGAGCTCTATCCCGAACTGGTCTACGGGAAGTTCCAGGAGCCCGCCGATCCGGCCGCGGATTTTCCGGAGGCCGAGTTGGAGCCGACCATTGTGGGCATCCTGGGGGAGCGCAAGTGGATGCTGTTCGGCCTCGCGAACGATGAAGTGGGCTACCTCATTCCCAAGCGTCAGTGGGATCTCAAGAAGCCGTTCGCCTACGGGCGGAAGAAAGCTCAGTACGGAGAAGTGAATGCCTGTGGGCCGGATGCCACCGGAGTGGTGATGAAGGGGTTTGCGAGATGTGTGGGGAGAGGGGAGTAGTCGGAAGGGCGAAGAGCGGAGGGCGGAGAGCGGAGGGCGGAATTGGGGGTTGAGTGGATTGGGGAGTGGGTTGAAGGGGGCTCCAGGCCGGACTTGGGCCCTCCGAGGGCTGAGGGCTCGCCCTCCAAAAGTGTCTTGCGAGCATAAAACTTCGACCTTTCGGCCTGATCCTCCGGCCCGGGCGGCGGTTACACAACTCCCTGCGTTTTGCAGTCGCCGGGCGCGGGGGAGTTGATAGGGTCCGGGCATGTTAGAGATCGATGTAGGGGGAAAGAAGGTCCAGATCGAATTTCCCAAGGTTCAGCTTCGCTTTGTTCTGGCTGGAATCGTGATCCTGCTGTTGGCGGTCGGAGCATTGACTTCGATTTACACCGTGCAGGCCGATGAGGAGGGAATCGTGTTGCGCTTTGGAAAGTACATAAAGACCGAATCGCCCGGATTGCATCTGAAGATGCCCTTTTTCATTGATCGGGCAGAGCGCGTGAAGGTGCGGCGCCAGATGAAGCAGGAGTTTGGATTTGGAACGAGGGAAAACGCCAATCGCTCGCAGTGGACCAACGAGCAGGAAGCGGAGAAGCAGATGGTGACCGGCGACCTGAACGCGGCCCGGGTTGAGTGGGTGGTGCAGTACCGCATCGATAAGCCGAAGCAGTACCTCTTCAATGTGCGCAACGCGGATGACACCCTGCGCGATGCCTCCGAGTCGGTGATGCGCGAAGTGGTTGGTGACCGGACGGTGGACGAGGTCATCACGATCGGCCGCCAGGAAATCGAGGCGGAGAGTCTCGAAAAGCTACAGATCCTCGTGAACAAGTATGAGATGGGAATCAGCATCGACCAGGTGCAGCTCAAGAACGTGAAACCTCCGGAGCCGGTGGAACTGTCCTTCAACGAGGTCAACCGGGCGGAACAGGAGCGGTCGACGGCAATCAACATCGCCAATGGGGAGTACAACAAGCTCGTGCCCAAGGCGAGTGGTGAGGCCGAGAAAGTGATCAGTGAGGCGGAGGGTTATGCCACCGAGCGGGTCAATGAGGCGGAAGGAGACGCGGCCCGTTTCATGGCCCTCTTCACCGAATACCAGAAGGCTCCGGAAGTGACCCGGCGTCGAATCTATCTCGAAACTCTCCAAACGGTGATGCCCTTGTTGGAGAGCAAGATCGTAATTGACGAGGAAACGAACCAGATCCTTCCGCTCCTCCAACTCAACCAGGGAGGACTAAATCGATGAATAGACAGGCAGTAGTAGGAGGTCTCGTGGCGGTGGGAATCCTCCTGGCAATCGTGGTCGCGAGTAGCTCGATGTATACCGTCAACGAGCGGGAACAGGTGATCATCACCCAGTTTGGCAACCCTATGGGGAGTCCGGTGACGACCGCGGGACTCAAGTTCAAGACTCCCTTCATCCAGAAGGTGAACCGCATCGAGAAACGCATTCTGGAGTGGGACGGGCGAGCCAATGAGATGCCGACCAAGGATAAGACCTACATCATCGTCGACACCTATGGACGGTGGCAGATCACGGATCCCCTCAAGTATTTTCAGCGGTTGAGGGATGAACGGAGCGCCCTGTCGCGACTGGATGACATTCTTGGTTCGGAAACGCGCAACACGATTGCGAAGCATGAGTTGATCGAAGTCATCCGAACGACGAAAGACCGCGTTCCACAGCAGTCTGACGATATCGTTGAAGCTGACTTGACGGGGACCGTTGGCACTTTGCCTGCCATCTCCCGGGGTCGCACCGCCCTGGAAGCGGAGATCTTTGCGAAGAGCCGCGAGAAGTTGGCAGAATTCGGGATCGAGCTTTTGGATGTCCGATTCAAGAGGGTCAACTACAACCAGAGCGTCGTTAGTCGTATCTATGATCGCATGACCTCAGAGCGCAGGCAAATCGCGGAGCGCTTTCGCTCGGAAGGAGCGGGGGAAGCCGCGAAGATCATGGGGAGAATGGAGAAGGACCTGAAGAAGATCGAGTCCGAGGCCTACAAAACGGTGCAGACCATCAAAGGGGAAGCTGATGCGGAGGCCACCCGGATTTACGCCGCGGCCTACAATCAGAGTGCAGAATCCGTTGAGTTCTATCAATTTTCCCGAACGATGGAACTCTACCCGGAGATTCTCGGGGGGAAGAGCACCGTGATCCTCTCGACCAACAGCGATCTGTTCAAGTACCTGAAGAAGGTGGAGCCGGATGGTGGAGGGGAAGAGTAGTTCGTGGCAGGGGCCGCTTTTGGGAAGTAATCAGTGGACAGTATCCAGTGTGCAGATTGGAGCGAGAGGCAGATGGCGGATGTAGGAGGCGAGATGCAGTGGCGATGTTCGGAGTCCTCCACGCCAAGGAGAGGGCTTCCGGCAGCGCAACGAAAACTCGACGTTCCAATTTCCAGATAGGCTAAAGCGCCAAGTCCCAAGTGGGAGCCGCCCAGGGGCGATGGAATTCTGATTCCTCGATCTGATTTCTATTTGGAAATTGGCCCGTGGAATTATTGCTGTTGGGATGCGGGTTGCTTGGTTGTTGAGCAGGAGGTGATTAGAGCGGAGCTAATCTTATCGGGGTAGGCTCGATCGCGGGGTGAAAGGGACTTCGCTGGAATGGGGTAGTCTGCGAGAGTAGCGAGTGATGAGTGACGAGTTTCCGGGAGGAGCCAAGGGTCGGCGGAAGTTTTTGCAGGCGATCGGAAAGGGATCGTTGGGAGCGATGCTGGGCGGGGTGTTGACCGGCAAGTCGCTCGCGGTCGAACTGAGGGAGGAGGCAGAAATCTGGAAGCCGCGAAGCAAGCGGAAGATTCGGGTGGGGATTGCCGGCTACGGAGAGCGCATGTTCGGGGCCAGGCTTGGCATTCAGGATCATCCCAACGTCGAAATCGTGGCGGTGACGGATCTTGATCCGGTGCGGCGAAAGGCCCTGATGAAGGCGGTAAGGTGCTCGAATTGCTACGAGTCCCTGGAGTTGATGGTGAAGGACAGGAGGGTCGAGGCGATTTTCGTGGCGACCGATGCTCCGAGTCATGCGCGACACAGCATCGAGGCGCTCAATCACGGCAAGCACGTGCTGTGTTCCGCGCCGGCGGTCTTCGGGTCCCTGGAGGATGCGGAGAAGTTGGCGCAGGCGGTGGTGCGGTCTGGCCGGAAGTACATGATGGCCGAGCCCTGTTGCTATCGGCCGGACTGTCATGCGATGCGCACGATTTACCGCGCGGGCGGGTTTGGAAAGATTGTCTACTCGGAAGGGGAGGACCATCACTACACCGCCAAGCCGATTGACTCTCACCGCGATTGGCGAATCGCGATGCCACCAATGTGGTCTCCGACCCGTTCCACAGCCTACTACGTCGGCGTGACGGGCAAACGCTTCACCACGGTGTCGTGCCTTGGGACGAAGGGGAGATTTCCTGAATACAAACCAGGCAAGAACAGCTATGAAAATCCCTTTGCCGATGAACTGGCCTTGTTTGAAACGAGCGAGGGTGGGTCGTCGCGGATGTTGAAGGGCCGGTCGGTGCAAGGGCACGTTCAGAAGGCGGGACGGGTGTTCGGAGAGATGGGCCGGATGGAGGGGATGACCTATCACGGGGCGCTGCGGGACCTGCCGGATGTTTCCCGTCCCGCGCTGCCAGCGGAAGTGTCAGGGCTTGGTCCCGAAGGATCG
>JAYGGC010000099.1:0-97327 GCA_046581525.1 Roseibacillus sp.
CCCAACGACAACCGACGAGACAATCCAGCTACGCTTTCCGCGATGCCTTCAGGATCGCTTTCACCAAGCCCGGGATGTCCGACTTTGCCGCCTCAATGGCAGGCTCCTGACCGGCGGCGCGCAAGGCCTCACTGGTGATCGGCCCGATGCTTGCGGCCTGGCATCCTTCCGGCCATGGGATCCCCAGCTTGAAGAAATTCTCAACCGTGGAACCGCTCGTAAAGGTCACCACCTCGGCGCCCTCTTCTTTCAAGCGCTCCACCGCCCCCGTCGGATCGTCGGTCTCCGGCACAGTGCGGTAGCTCACGCACTTGTCGACGATCGCGCCCAGCTTCGTGAGTTCGTCGAAGATGACGTCCCGTGTATCCTCAGCCTTCACCCACAGAACGGTTTGGCTCTCGATGTTCTTCTTCTTCAAGGCCGCTACCAACCCTTCCGCCACGAACTTGGCGGGCATGAGGTCAGTGTCGAAGCGGTAGTCGGCAATCTTCTTCTTGGTGCTCGGACCGATCGCCGCGATGCGGGTGTTCCCGAAACTCCGGGCGTCGTCGTAGGCCGCAAAGAATCCTTCGAAGAAACGCTCCACCCCGTTCGGACTGGTGAATACGACCCAGTCGTAGGTGTGCACATCCCGGACCAGGTGAGCAAACTCCTTGGCATTCTGCGGGGGCTCGATGCGAATGGTCGGCAACTCCATCACGTCGGCACCCAATTCCGACAAGCAAGCGCTCAATTCGCCGGCCTGCTCCCGGGTGCGCGTCACCACGATGCGTTTCCCGAACAAGGGACGCGACTCGAACCAGTTGATCTTGGCGCGCTCCTTCACCACCTCGCCAAGCACCGCCACCGCGGGAGAAGAAAAATTCTCCTTCTCCGCGATCCCGGCAATTGTCCCCAAGGTAGCCTCAATCGTCCGTTGCCGCCCGGTCGTGGCCCACCGGATCAGCGCAATGGGCGTCGATTCGTCCGCCCCGTTCGCAATCAGCTCCCCCGTGATTTCCGCCAACCGCGAAACACCCATGAGAAACACCTTGGTGCCATCCGCCTCGGCGAGCTTCTTGTAGTCGAGGCTCGTTTCTTCCTTGGTGGGATCCTCGTGGCCCGTGAAGAGAGTGAGCTGCGAGCAGTAATCGCGATGGGTGACCGGAATGCCCGCATAAGCGACCCCTCCGATCGCCGAAGAGATTCCGGGCACGATCTCAAAAGGAACGCCGGCCTCCGCCAACTCCGCAGCCTCTTCTCCGCCTCGTCCGAAGATCATGGGATCGCCACCTTTCAAGCGCACCACTGTCTTCCCCTTCCGCGCTTTCTCCACGATGAGCGCGTTGATCCCGTCCTGTGGAACGGCGTGATCCTTGGCCCGCTTGCCGACGAAGATCTTCTCACATCCCTCCGGCACCCAGCGAAGGAACTCCGCGCTGCTCAGCGCGTCGTAAATAAGGACGTCGGCCTTGGCGAGGCACGCGCGACCCTTCACCGTAATCAAACCGGGATCTCCGGGGCCTGCGCCCACCAGGTAGCACTTTCCTTTCATGATTCTCTTCGCGAAAGATTGTCGACCAGTTGTTGAGCCAAGGCCTCGGGCCCCTCGCGCGGACCGGTCGCCTCAGCCTGCAGGGGCTCCCCCTCCCCCTCTTCGAAGACCAGGACTCGCATCGCCAGTTCCGCGCCCTCCAACCGGCTCAGCACCCCCACCGGGGTATCACATCCCGCCCCCAGCAACTCGAGAAACTTTCGCTCCACGGTCACCGCATCGAGGGTGTCCTGGTGATTCACAGCCGTCACCAGTTGGCGAAGGGCCTCATCGTGGGCGCGAATTTCCAGCGCAACCGCGCCCTGCCCCGCAGCCGGGAGGAAGTGATCCGGGTTCAACACCTCTGCGGCGGCGACCGCTCCCTCGCTCTTCACCATTCCGTCCTCAAGGAGCCCCAACCGTAGCAGGCCCGCTTCCGCCAGCAAAACACCCTGCAACTCGCTGGACTCGTGAAACTTCCGGATTCTCGTGGGCACGTTGCCCCGGATGTCCGCCACCTTCAGGTCCGGTCGCAACCACTGCAGGATACGCTGCCGTCGCACCGAGCTGGTGGCCACCGTTGCCCCTCCGGGAAGGCCCTCCAATCCGCCGTCCAGCTTCGTGATCAGAACATCGGCGACCGGTGCTCGCGGCAATACGCCCCCAATCGCGAAGCTCTCCTCCAACTCGCTCGGCACGTCCTTCAGACTGTGCACCGCCACGTCGATCTCGCCGCCTTGCAGCGCCAGTTCCAACTCCTTGATGAACACGCCCTTGTCGAGATGCCCTTCCGCCCTGGCTACCTCGCTGAGCGGCACATCGGTGCGGCGATCCCCGCTGGTCTTGATCACCCTGCGCTCAATCGCCAACTCGGGATGGGCCTCCCGCAGGGCCGCCTCCGTCATCTCTGCCTGCGCGAGCGCAAGCGCACTCCCTCGCGTTCCAAGCACAATCGTTGTCCGCACTTCACTCACGACCCTTCGAACAATCCACTCTTGGCGAGCTCCTGGTCAATAATCCTCTCGCACATCTTGATCTGCTCCTCCCTGCGGCCCTTCCCCTCGGCGGCGATCCCCTGCAGGGTATCAATGTCGTAGAGGTAGACCTCCTCGATCTCCCCCACCGCGGAATCGATGTCTCGTGGCACTGCAATGTCGATCAGGAAGAGTGGACGATATCGTCGCTTTCTCCGTACCGCTTCGATGTGGGAACGTTCCACGACGGCGTGGGGCGCGCCGGTCGAGGAGATCACGACATCAATCTCCTTGAGGACCCGTTGCCAATCGTCGAAGCGCACGGCCTCCCCGTCCAGTTCCCGGGCGAGATCCTCCGCCTTGTCGAACGAGCGGTTGGTGACAAAAATGCTGTGTGCGCCCCGTGAGAGCAGGCTTTGCGCCGTGGTCCGGCTCATCTCCCCCGCCCCGATGACCATCACCCGGCTGTTTCTCAGGTGTCCAAAAATCTTCTCGGCGAGATCGACCGCGACACTTCCCACCGAGGTTTGTCCTTCCTGGATTCCCGTGTGGCTGCGCACTTTTTTCCCGACTCCGAACGCCTTTTGAAAGAGCTTGTTCAGCGTCCTGGAGGTCGACCCGCTCTCCAGGGCGGCCTGGTAGGCTTTCTTCACCTGCCCAAAGATTTCGGTCTCCCCCAGCACCATGGAGTCCAACCCGCTCACCACTCGACAAAGGTGCCGGGCCGCATCCGCCCGCGTCAACTCGTAGAGATGCTCCGCGCGCAACCGCTCCCTGGCATGGGCCTGCAAAAAGGTGCGCAGCTGTTCCCGGGCGGTTCGATGATCCTCCGCGGCAGCGTAGTACTCGGTCCGATTACAGGTCGACAAGACCACCCCCTCCTCGATTCCATCCAACTCGCGCAAGCGCTTCGCTTCCTCACCCAGCTTGCTCTCGCTCACCGCAAAGCGCTCCCGCACCTCCACGGGGGCGGTTTGGTGGTTGATCCCGAGGCACACGATTTCCATCACACGAAGGCAAAGACCAGCAGGGAAAGAACGAACAGACTCATCACGCTGATCGACAACCGTCGCGGCGTGATCCCCCGCCAGGAATGCAGGCCCAGCACCACGAGGTAGGCAGCCCAGGTCGCCACTGCGGCCACCAGGTGAGGAACGGAGTCATTCCTCCATTCCATCATGAAGGCCGCGACGATTCCAACCGTGAGAATGCCGGCGCCAAGGGAGGTCAGGCGCACGACAGAGTCCAGCAGCGACCGAACAGGCGGGAGATTGTTGAAAAGTTTCGAGCCGAACTCGTGATGCTTGAGCTTGCGGTTGAGCACGAGGAACATCAGGGCCGCCACTGCCCCCAGCGCAAAGGCGCCGTAGGACAAGACCGAGAAGGCCGCATGGGCCTCTCCCCAGGCGTCCACCACATGGACCTTCTCCGGCGAGGCCTCCAGCATTCCCGGCGCGAGTGCCACCACTTGGAAGATCACAACCACCGGGGCAGTGAACAATCCGAGGAGGGAGAGCCGGTAGGCCGGCCCCACCACGAGGTAGAAAAGGAGCAGCGACCACGCCAGGAAGGCGAGGATCTCCCCGTAGTCGCCGAGCGGACATTTGCCCCGCAGCCCTCCCCGCATTCCGAGGAACCCTAGCTGGCATACGAAGGCTCCCAGCATGCAAACCACCGTCCAGCCGGAGCGGTGTCCGTGTCGCACCGCCTGCAATCCCAACGCGCCGCCGAGCACGACGAGCACCGTTGCCGCCACTAACAGCCATTGCGCCATGGCCCTTCCATGCTCTCCGGCCCCCGTTCATGCAAGTGAAACCGCCACGAAGAACAAGCTGCGAACCACGCGAAAATGTTTCTGGCTGCTGATCCGCAGCACTCCTCACTCCACCCCTTCCCATCGGGAGACGCGATTGGCAGGGCTCTGAGCGAGCAAATGGGCTGCGCTGGCTCCCGGTCCCTCTCCCCTCTGCGCTCATCAGCGCCCATCAGCGACTGCCATTCCTGTTGCAAATATCTGTCCAAATCGCCCCCAACTCGCTAAGTCCGGCCATGCCCGACGCCAACGCTCTCCGCGCCGCGATTCGTGACGTTCCCGACTTCCCCAAGCCTGGCATCGTTTTCAAGGACATCACTCCCATCCTGGGAAACGGCGATCTCTTCCAAACCTCCATCCGCCTCCTCGCCGAAACTGCGCACGGCTCACACATCGACAAGGTGGCCGGCATCGATGCCCGCGGGTTCATCTTCGCGGCTGCCGTCGCAGATCGCCTCAAGGCCGGCTTTGTTCCGATTCGCAAGAAGGGCAAGCTCCCCTGGATGACAAAAGAGGAGGCCTATTCCCTCGAGTATGGCGAAGCCAGCGTGGAAATTCACCAGGATGCGGTGCACCCCGGTGAGAAAATCCTCCTCGTCGATGACCTCCTCGCCACCGGTGGCACGGCCGCTGCTGCGGTGCGCTTGCTTGATCAACTTGAAGCCGAAATCGTCTCCGTTTCCTTTCTCATCGAACTCGCCTTCCTCAACGGCCGCGAAAAGCTGGGAGAGCACAATATCACTTCGATCATCAGTTATTAATAATTTACGGTTGAACTTATCTGTTCCCGGTCCTCGGTAACTGGTTATCGTTAGTCCGCTTCGCGAGGGTTGCGCCCCGCAAACGAACTTTGTCGCAACCTCCGACCTGCCGACCTGTCTACCACATGTCCTTCGAGACCTTCTCCGCCCACCTTCTCCGCTACCCGGAGCTGTCCCTCTCTCTCGATACCTCCCTCATGGACATTCCGTCCTCGTTTTACGAGACGATGGGCACGCAGATCACCAAGGCGTTTTGCGATCTCCTCGCCCTCGAGGAGGGCGCGATCGCCAATCCCGATGAAGAGCGCATGGTCGGTCACTACTGGCTGCGCAATCCTGAGCTGGCGCCCAACGACGAATTGCGCGCCGCCATCACCGAGCCCGTCGCCCAATTGCGCGCCTTCGCCAAGGAGGTTCACGCCGGCGAAGTCGCTCCCCCATCCGGGGGCAGATTCGAGAAGCTCCTGATCATCGGCATCGGCGGTTCCGCCCTCGGTCCCCAGTTCGTCTACGATGCCCTCCGCCCCGCCGCGAAGATGGCGACCTACTTCTTCGACAATTCCGATCCCGACGGAATGGATCGCACCTTGTCCGACGTCGGCGACCTCTCGAAGACCCTCGTCCTCGTCATCTCAAAGTCCGGCGGCACCCCGGAGACCCGCAATGGGATGCTGGAAGCCAAAGCGGCCTATGATGCGGCCGGGCTTGAGTTCGGCCCGCACGCGGTAGCCATCACGGGTCACGGCTCCAATCTCTATCACTACGCGGAAGCCAATGACTGGATCACCCGTTTCCCAATGGAGGATTGGGTGGGTGGCCGCACCTCCATCATGTCCACCGTGGGCCTCGTCCCCCTCGCCCTCCAGGGCCTCGATATCGACGCCTTCCTCGCCGGCGCAGCCGCCATGGACGAGCACACCCGGAAACCCAACCTGGCCTCCAACGCCTCGATGCAACTCGCGCTCGCCTGGCACCACGAAGGCAACGGCTGCGGCGAGAAAGACATGGTGGTCATCCCTTACAAGGACTCCCTCGTCCTCTTCTCCAAGTACCTGCAGCAACTCATCATGGAGTCCCTCGGCAAGCGCCTTGATCTCGATGGCAAGGAGGTCTTCCAAGGCATCGCGGTCTACGGCAACAAGGGCTCCACCGATCAGCACGCCTACGTCCAGCAACTCCGCGACGGAGTGCACAACTTCTTCGCCACCTTCATCGAAGTTCGCCAGGGCCGCGCAGGATACTCTCTCGATGTGGAACCTGGAGTGACCAGCGCCGACTACCTCCAGGGGTTCCTCCGTGGCACCCGCAGAGCTCTCTACGAATCCGGTCGCCGCTCCATCACGATCTCCGTCGAAGCAGTCAACGAACGCACTGTCGGGGCCCTCATCGCCCTCTTCGAACGCGCGGTCTCCTTCTACGCCTCACTCGTCAACATCAACCCCTACCACCAACCGGGAGTGGAAGCGGGCAAGAAGGCGGCGGAGACCTTTCTCGAACTGCTCGCTCAAGTGAAAGGCGCGCTCGGTGAGGCTCCGCGGGGAGCTGAGTCGATCGCAGCGGATCTTGAGTCCGATCCCGAGGAAGTTTACCACTGCCTCACTCACCTCGCGGCGAATGGAAACGCCACCCTGCACACCGGCCAGGCTCCGGCCGACGACACCTTCGCCGCGTAGTCGCACTTCGAGCGCCGAGGGCCAGCGGGGAACGCCCATCAGGCCCGACTTTCACTGGAGCAATTGAATCGATCTTGCACCACATCGACGTTCCCCAGCTTTCTCGATAGCACCTCCCTCGCTCCCGCGCTAGGGTCCTTCCATGCGAACCGCCGCGCTGCTGATCCTGCCCGCCCTTCTCTCCTCTCCGCTCCACGGACAAGAGAGCTCCAAGCCACCGGAGACCGGGAAGGCCCCAAAGGAAGTCCCCGCCATTGACAAGCCCGCGGAGAAGAAGGAGCACCTCACCGTCGAACAACTTGCAGCCAAAGTCCGGCTTTCTTCGGTGGTCATCACCCACGGAGGACGCGAGGGCGGCGAGGGCGGAACCGGAAGTGGCTTTGTGGTCTCCAAGGACGGCTTGATCGCGACTTGTGCGCATGTCATCGGCGAGTCGCGTCCGCTCACCGTGCGCTTCGATGATGGTTCCGAGTACAAGGTGAGCAGCATTCACGCCTGGGACGCGAAGCTCGATCTCGCGGTCCTTCGCATCGACGCAAGAGATCTCGAACCGGTTCCCCTTGCTCCGGCCGATTCGATCACGCAGGGCGCAGAGGTGGTCGCGATGGGTGCGCCGCACGGACTTGAGTTCAGCGTGGTGCGTGGCGTGGTGTCAGCCCTCCGCGACTTTGATGGCCGGGCGCTCATCCAGATCGCCATCCCGGTTGAATCCGGAAACAGCGGCGGCCCCCTGCTCGACCGCCAGGGCCGCGTCCACGGCCTCCTCACCATGAAATCCGCGGTCACCGATAACCTGGGATTCGCCGTGCCAGTGGGAGCCCTCCATCGACTCCTCGAAAAGCCGAATTCGGTGCCCATGGAAAAGTGGCTCACCATCGGCAGGTTGGATCCCAAGCGCTGGAAGACCGTGATGGGGGCGCAGTGGAAACAGCGAGCGGGGCGCATCAGCGTCGAGCAGGCGGGCGACGGATTCGGAGGACGCAGTCTTTGTCTCTCGCAGCGCGAGGTGCCCAAAGTGCCCTACGAAATCGCAGTGGAAGTCATCCTCGAAGACGAAGCGGGCGCGGCCGGGCTCACCTTCGAATCTGATGGCGGCGATCGGCACTACGGATTTTATCCAAGTGGCGGAGGCCTCCGCCTCACTCGCTTCGACGGCCCCAACGTCTTCACTTGGAACATCCTCGAACAGCTCAAGACCGACGCCTACCGCCCCGGCGAGTGGAACAGACTCCGCGTTCGCGTGGAGGAGAAAATGATCACCTGCTTCGTCAACGGCGAGAAGGTGGTCGAACTCGAGGATGCGGTCCTGCGCGGCGGGCGCGCGGGCCTCGCCAAGTTTCGCAACACGGTGGCGACCTTCCGGAGATTTCGAATCGGCGCCAACCTGGCCCAGGACGCCGCCCCGGCCGAACTCGTCGCACGCCTGGAGAGACAAGTTGCCAAATTGATACGCCACCCGGGCCACGAGAAGGCCCTTGCCAATCTGGGCAGCGCGCCGGACCTCGCCCGCACCCTCCTCCAACGCGAAGCGAAACAGCTCCGGGCCCGGGCGGACGATCTGGACGCCCAAGCCCGCTCCATTCACCGCCGTGCGATTGCCCGTGAAATCGCAGCCGCCCTCAAGAGCGAGAAGGAGGATCGCCTCCTCCGGGCCGCCCTCCTCATCGCGCGACTCGACAACACCGAGATCGAAGTGGAGGCCTATCTCGAGGAAGTCGGTCGCATGGCCGGCGAGATTTCCGAAGCGCTCCCGAAAGACGCCAAGATCGCGCAGAAGGTCGACGCGGTGCGCACCTACCTCTTTCACGACAACGGCTACCACGGCAGCCGGGCCGACTACTACAGCCGCTCCAACAGCTACCTGAATGAAGTGATCGATGACCGCGAAGGCATCCCCATCACGCTCTCCCTTCTCTTTGTCGAGCTGGCTCGCCGCGTCGGCGCCGAGATGCACGGCCTGGGCCTCCCTGGGCACTTCGTGGCCTGCTATCAAGATGAGAAGGTGCGCAAGATCATCGATCCATTCGAGGGAGGGACTCCCATGAAGGTCGAGGACGCTGACGGACTCCTCCTGTCCGCAGGCTTCGGAATCAAGGCCAGCGAAATGCCGGTGGCCGAGCCGGGCGAAATCATCAGCCGCATGCTTCGCAACCTGAAGGGCATTGCGATCGAGGAAAAGGCCTATCATGATGCGCTCAGCTACGTCGACATCCTGGTCACGCTCGACCCCGAAGACCCCCAGGCACGCCTCAACCGCGCGCTGCTCCACATGCAAACGGGAACGATCGCCCAGGCAAAACCTGACCTTGAGTGGATCCTCGAGAACAAGCCCGAGGGCATCCACCTCGATCGAATCAGGGAGCTCTACCAGGGGCTCTAGTTGCACCAAATACAACCGCCGTCCGTCGCAGAAGCGAGGACGGCGATTGAGAAACCAGCCAGGGTAACTACCCCGAGATTCGCACGATCTTCAACCGGATAAAACGTCGCACGAAGTCGCTAACCGGGCTCGTGGCGCGCACGGTCACGGTCTCGGTGCCGTCCCCCTTGTCGATCACGCTGATCTCTTCGAGATCGCCGGAGCCAGCAGCGGTCCAGGCTGCAAGTCCGGATGACAGCTCGAAGGAATAGCTCAGATTCGAGGCATCCTTGCGGCGTTTGTAGATGAGGCCAAGGTGCTCTTCCAAGGTCGTGGGATGGATGACGGACACCCTGACCGGGGCCTCATCGAGGCTCACCAACTTCGGTTCCGAATCGAAGGCATACTCGAGCAGGTTGTCCAGACCGTCCAACTCGGCATCGGCACCGAGTCCAGTGAGGAGAGGATCCGCAAGATCACCCGCCGTGAACTTCGCGAAGCGCCACTCGTCAAGTGGCAGGTCCCTGATCGTGATGGTGGTTGGAAAACTACCGACGGTGTAGGCTGGGTCAGATCTTCCGCATCCTCCCGCCCCCTGCCCTGGGAGCGAACGAAGGCATAGATCCGGAGGCCAATAAATGCTGCACAACTCTGAGAGTGCCCCTTGCGCCCGTGCATCGACCTTTCCCTGTGCCGCCAACACGAGACTCCACCGGGTCTGCGGGAAGGCATCGTGATGGGAGAGATCCGCCACGGTCTACAGAGACTGGAGGGTATTCCCACCACCCGCGATCCCTTTTGGCCCCGCTTCGGGAGACCTCTTGCATCCTTGGGACCAGGATCACACCCAGGGGCCACCCACACCCACCATGGATCATGATCACGAACGCCATCGGGCTCGATTCCTGATCGCCACCATTCGTGACCCCACACAGCTCGATTCCTCAATCACGCCGAGGGTGGCAGCAATCCGCAGAAAGCGACCCAAGATCCTTCTCCTTTCAGCTCGAGTTTTTTCAATGTCGACAAGCTCAGTCCGGCCCTCTCACACTCCCACCGTGCCTCCGGAAGCCGACCCCGATCCAACTCCTGGTGAACTCGATCCGGCCCGACTTGCGGAGCTCCCCTCCAACGAGCGCCTGAAACGCTACAAGGAATACCTCAGGGAAGAGGAGGCCCGCGTGCGCGAGGTGCACGATTCCGGCGGAGGCGGGTGTGAGGTCGCCTCCCTCCGCTCCGGAGTCGTTGATCACTTGATGCAGTCCCTCTTTGAGACCGCGCTCGTGAATCATTCCAGCGCGGACTCCATTGCCCTCGTCGCCAACGGTGGATACGGACGTGCATTGCTCAATCCGGGATCCGACCTCGACCTTCTCTTCCTCCTCCCTCAGCCCTCGCACAAACTCAGCAAGGAACTCAAGGCCGTGGTGGAGGGCATCCTCTATCCGCTCTTTGATCTCGGCTTCAAAGTCGGGCACGCTTCGCGGTCAATCGCGGAGTGCGTCAAGGAGGCGCGCAAGGATCCCGTCACGCGCACCTCCCTCTTCGACGATCGTCTCCTCAGCGGAGACCAGGGGCTCTTTGCCAAGTTTAAACAGCGCTTCCGCCAGGACTGCATCGACAAGGATCGCGAAAAGTTCTTTGCGGAGCGCCGCGCCGACATCGAGGCGCGCTATCGCAAGTTTTCCTCCACCGTCTTTCTGCAGGAACCCAACCTGAAGGAGAGCCCGGGTGCGATGCGCGATTTCCACAACCTCCTCTGGATTTCCGACGCGCTCTTCCAGACCCGCGACCTCGATGAACTGGTAGGGCTCAAGATCCTCACCCCCAACGCCAGGAACGAACTAAGTGAAGCCTTCGACTTTCTCCACCGGGTCCGCAACGCTCTACACTACCATACCGGGAAAGCCACCGACATCCTCACCCTGCGCTTCCAGGGCGTCATCATGGAAACTTTCAATTACCGGCACCGCACCAAGCTCCGCCGCATTGAGGCGTTCATGCGGGACTACTATCTCCGCGCCCGCGACATTCACCAGCACACCGCCAGCGTCTTCGAGATCGCGGAGATCGAAACAGATGTCCTGAAACCATCCCGGCTGCGTTCGTGGATTCCCTTCACCAGGAAGAGCGAAGTCCAGAAATTCGACGGATTCACGGCGGAGGACGGTAGGCTCTCTGCGGAGAACGAGGCGATCTTTGACGCGGATCCCGGCCGCCTCCTCCGCCTCTTCCTCCATTGCCAAAAACACCACGTCCGCCCGTCGCCTCCCTTGCGGAAACTGATCAAAGCCCACTGGAACAAGATCGATAAGGCGTTCTGCTACTCGACCGCCAACCGCCAGACCTTCCAAACCATCCTGGAAAAGAAGGGGCAGGTCGGGCGCACCCTGCGGATCATGCACCGCTGTGGAGTGCTGGGGCGTTACTTTCCTGAATTCGGCGCCCTTGAGTGCCTGGTGCAACACGAGTTTTTCCATCGCTACACCGCCGACGAGCACACCCTTCGATGCATCGATCAACTCGACGCCCTTCTCGACTCCGACGACCCCGCCAAGGGCCGCTACCGCCAGCTCCTCATCGACATCGAGGATCCTTACGCACTCTACCTCGCCGTTCTCCTGCACGATTCCGGTCGTGCCGAAAACGTGCGTGAACACATCGACGGATCGCAGATGCTCGCCAACAAAGTCTGCCGGCGCCTCCAGATCAGCCACGGCCGCCGGCAGCTCATCATGTTCCTGGTCGACCACCATCTCACCCTCTGGCGCTTCGCGACCAAGCGCAACATCGATGACCCCGAAGTGGTGGCTGAATTTGCAGGCCAGATGAAAAACCGGCGCTTCCTCGACGCGCTGCTCCTCTTCACTTTTGCCGACTCCAAGGGCACCAACGAAGAGGGTTGGAACCCCTGGAAGGAAACCCTCATCGTGCAACTCTATCGCTCCGCCCGCACCGTCCTCAAGAAGGGCTACGAGGCCTACGATGCGGAATTTCGCGAGGAACTGGGCAGCTTGCATGAGAGAGTGCACCGCGAACTCGGCAAGCATCACGCAGAGCACACCGACGACCACTTCAAGCAAATGCCGAAGCGCTACTTTCGCTATCGGAACGCGCTCAGCGTGGGCACTCATATCCGGGCCATTTGGCAGTATCTCGATCGCCGCAAGCGACGCCCCGACACCCCCTTCGAGTCCGCGGTGCAGTGGATCGAATGCCCGGAGCAAGGCTACTCCGAACTCATCGTCGTCACGCACGACCGCCCTCTCCTCTTTGAGAAAATCTGCTGCGCGCTCGCCGCCCAGGAGATCAACATCCTCTCCGCCGACATTTACACCCGGGCCGATGGAGTGGTCCTCGATGTCATCCGCGTGTGCACCACCGACATGCAGGCGGTCACGAATTACTACCGGCAGATGAGTGCAATCATGACCCTCTACGAGGTCAACCAGGAGGACCACTACGACCCCAAGCAATACCTCGAGGTAAAGAACAACTACCTACGCAACAACAACGAGGATGCCATCCCCTTCCCTGTGCGAGCTTATTTCGATCACGAGAGCGACCCCATGTTCACGCTGATCGAGATCCAGGCCATCGACCGCATCGGACTCCTCCATGACTTGCTCCATACCATCAACCAGCATGGCCTCGACACCATCCACGCGCGCATTGCCACCGAGAACGGAGCCGCACTCGACACCCTTTATGTTCAAACCTCGGACAGCGCGCAGAAAGTAACCGACCCCGACACCCTGGCCTCCCTCCAGGCGGCGCTCGGCGAGGTAATCAAACCGCGCAACTAGACTGTTTGCCGGCAACCAGTCTAAGGCCGCTCCAATCGTCCCCCGGAATTGTAGTAGTCCCCCGCAGGGCCTCTTCCTACCCTAGGAGGCATGGAAGGACTCATTATCTTACTCTTCCTCGCCCTCTCGGTGGGAATCCCGGGGCTGTGGATTTGGTCCCTGATCCACTGCGTTCAGAATCGCTACCTGAACGATTCCAATCGTGTGATCGGCATTGTGTTGAATGCGGTCCTTGGAATCGTGGGCGGCTTTGTCTACATCTTCCCCCCGCGGGAGCCGACTCCGCAGCGCTAACCGCAATCTCCCGTGGCCGAAGAAACGATCATCCTCACAGCCGAGTTCAACCCGAAGACCAAGGTCTACTGGCTCATTAGTGGAACCCTCATCCTGAGCATCACTTTCTTCGGCATTCTCTTCCTCCCGATCTGGATTCCACTTGGCTTGATATTCACCGGGCGCTACCTCGCCCGAATGGAGTGCATCCTCACCGATAAGACCCTCAAGGTTGGGAAAGGCCTCCTCACGCGCGTTGAAAAGACCATCCCGCTCGAGAAAATCACGGACTTGGGAATGGTGCAGGGCCCCATCATGCGCGCCTTGGACCTGCGCAAACTCACCGTGGAAACCGCGGGTCAGTCATCGGGACCGGGTTCACTCGTCGCCCTCACCGGGATCGTGGACGCGGAGGGTTTTCGCTAGGCCGTCCTCAGACAGCGCGATATCCTGGCGGCCAGCGGTCCGGGCGCCAGTCTCAGTCAACCTGCTGCCGATCCGTCCCAACCCTCACAGGTCGAGCTCCTCACCGAAATCCGCGATTCCCTCCGCCGCATCGAAGGCCAGATGAGCTCTGGGTAAGGGTCTGCGATTGCGGTGGCTATCGGGATTGCAGATCGGGCCTCCAGCCTCCAGCATCCCGGGATCATGCCCTCCATTGACGAACTCGCCCAGCAGGCCTTTGCCGCCGGTGCCATCGATCTCTTTCTTCGCGAAGGACAATCCCCGCGAATGCGCCTGCAAGGTGAAGTGGGAGAAGCCGAAGGCGAAGCCATCGAACGGCAGACCCTCGCAGACTTTTGGCTCAAGTGTGGCGTCGATCCCGAAGTCGACCTTGAGCGGGACGTCAGCTACGTCATTCCGGGCGGACGCCGACTGCGCGTGAATCTCTACCACTCGCTCGGCCTGCTCGCCGCTGTCATGCGACCCATCGAGGAAGAGATTCCCAACTTCGAACAACTTGGACTTCCCACCGAACTCTTCGAGACCTGGCTCAAGCGCCGCGCTGGACTCGTCCTCGTCACCGGGCCAACCGGCTCCGGCAAGTCGACCACCCTCGCCTCCTGCCTGCAATGGATCAACCAGCGTTACACCCGGCACATCGTCACCATCGAGGACCCCGTCGAGTATCTCTTTCACAACGACAAGTGCTACTTCTCGCAACGCGAAGTGCGCGCGGACACCGAGTCATTCTCAAGCGCTCTCCGTTCCTCCCTGCGTCAGAGCCCCGATGTGATCCTGCTCGGGGAAATTCGCGACGAAGAATCCGCCCTGATCTCCCTGCAGGCGGCAGAAACGGGCCACCTCGTCCTCGCCACCCTCCACAGCTCGGGCGTGATCGACACCATGGAGCGCCTGACAAATCTCTTCAGCGAGGGGCACCGCGAGAGTGCGGTCATGCTTCTCTCCCTTCACCTCATTGGGGTCTTCTCCCAACAGCTCCTGCCGCGCAAGGGGGACGGCCTCTTCCTGGCGGTTGAGCACCTTCACAACGAGGCGGCCACCCGCAAGTGGATCAAAGAGCGCAAATACCCCGAACTGCTCGACCTGATGCACCGCGGCGATTCCCCGCTGAACTGCTCCTTCCTCCGCTACCTGGTGGCCGCCACCAACCAGGACCTCATCAAGAAAGAAGTCGCCCGCTCCGCCGCCCCTAATCCGCAAGATTTCGACCGCGCCATGAAGGGGATCTACTGAGGGGTCGAAGATCAAGAAGGCCCGTGTCCCAAGTCGGGGAGACTACCTCGGATTTGGCACCGTCAGCGTTTCTTTCGCCGGATCGCGGATGAGAGCGCCTTCCTTCACCCACTGATCGTAAAACCCCCAACCCTGCTTGACGAGGACCTGGGTCCGCGCGAATCGGTCCTCGCTTCCAAGCACGACGCAGATCAAGCGCCGCGGCCTGAGACTGCTCCGGCCGTCGGGGAGTTTCTGCACGATTGGCTTGAGCTCGGAACTCGTCGCGAGACACTGCCCAGCCAAGGCCGTCATTCCGGTCTTGATGCCATTGATGTTGTGCTGTCCAAGCAGTTTGTTGGTGTTCTGCACCGTGAACCCACGGGCCTGGCCCGCCTGTTGGAAACTCACCTTCCGGCTCTTCTGCTTCACAAAGAACACGAAGCCGGGATTTCGCATGGCGTAGATGCAGAGGCGCGCGATATCGGTCGCAGTCGAGTAGCCTCGCTGCCGGCCGTTATCCATCCCGTGCGCATTGGCAAACTTCGTCTTGCGCATCCCAAGCGCCTTCGCAAGTTCGTTCATCTCGCGCACAAACACTTTCACGGGATCCCCGTTCTTGCCCCGCGCATGCAGGATCGCGCCGCCCACATGGCTGGCCAGGGTCTCCGCCGAAGCATTGTCAGAGCCAAGAAGAGCCGAGTAGAGCGCGTTGCGCACCGTGATGCGATCGCCCGGGCGCAGCCCCATCGGATTCGATCCCCCCAGCGTGCCCCCCGAGGCCGGAACCCCGATGACGGTTCCCAGGTCGGACTTGGTGGCCTGGGCCCAGTCCAGGACCACCATCGCAGTTGCGACCTTGGTGAGACTGGCCACCGCTTTGCGCTCAAGGGCGCCCTGAGCCATGAGAATGCGTCCAGAATTTGCCTCCACCACAAAGAAGGCCTCCTTGGCTGGGGCAGAGATGAGGCTCAGCAATAGCAGGAGCGGGGCAATCAGACGGTGGGAGAGACAAATTGTCGCGGAGATCATGGGGCTGATTTCCCTGCAAATATAGACCCCCTGCCCCCCCTTCGACAACTCTCAATACCCGTAGTTAAATAGCTCCGGCCATTTCCCTTGCGATTCTGGACCCACGCTAGTAGCCTTGCTTCTGACACGGAGATATCTTCGATGCGTACGCTTGGCTATCGATCCCCCAACCGCATGTCTCTCAGGCATCGCCCAGACAGCCAGAAGGGAACTCCGGCACTACGTCGCTCGCCCCTTCGGGCAGCAACGCTTCTCTCGGCCCAACAGGCCTTGGAATGCGGGAACGCCATCTACCAGCCAAGCACGCGGAATTTTACTCAACTCAAACGACTCCAGGGACAGCCACCGAATCGCATGACGCTACTATCGCCAGCGCTGATCCCGACTCGAGAGTATCCGCAGGGAGGCATCGATTTGCCTGTCGCGTTCCCGCGCGAACCCGAACCGAATAATAACACATGTCCGATTCTTCGACACAATCCAGGCGCTCTGGATCCGGAGGAAACAACTCCGGCCATCGCCGAAACAACAACCGCAACAGGAACCGCAATCGTAACCGCAACCGCAACCGCGGTGGCGAGGGCGAGGGCGAAAGAGGCGGTCAACAACAAGGCCGCCGCTCCGGCGGTCGTCGCCCCCGCCGTGATCCAAAGCCTATTCCACTGACGTGGTGGCAGAAATTCCGGAAGGCCCTCGGCCTCTATAAGGAACCCGTCCGCCCCCCGCGCAAGCGGAGAGAAGACTCTGGTGAACCGGCTTCCCAGGAACCTCGCAAGGCTCCCAAATCGGGAGTTCGCGTCGCCAAGGGTTCCTCCTCTGCAGAAAGGGAAGCCTGCACCCCAACCCCGGTCGAAACGACTCGCCTCTACCTTGGAAACCTCTCTTACGATGCCTCCGAGTACGAGCTCGAAGAGCTCTTCAAGGGAGTTGGGGCAGTTCGCAGCGTGGAGATTGTCTACAATCGAAACACCCACAAGTCGAAGGGCTATGGGTTCATCGAAATGGGCTCCATCGACGAAGCCAAGCGCGCCGTCGAGGTTCTCCACGACCAACCCTTCATGGGCCGCGAGATGATCGTGAACGGCGCCAAGTCCAAAGGGCCCGCCGACGACGATTCCGAGGAGTAAGCGATTCCAGTTTTTGAGCAATCCCCGTCGGCTTCGCGCTGGCGGGGATTTTTTGTGTTCAGTATTCAGGGTTCGGGACTAAGAATCGTTCATTCCGTCTGAACACTGCCCACTGAACACTCTCTTCCTCTGCGGCCCCACTGCTTCCGGCAAATCCTCCGCCGCTCTCGCTCTGGCGCGCGCCTGTGATGGCGAGATCGTCAATGCCGATGCCTTCCAGCTCTATCGAGGCCTGGCGACGCTTACCGCTGCCCCGAGCGAGGAAGAACGGACCGTCGTTCCCCACCACCTCTACGGCGTCATTGATCCCGCCCACTCGCTTGATGCCGCCAGCTTTCGCAATCTCGCCCTCCCCGTGCTCTCCGAGATCGAAGCCCGCGGCAAGCGACCTCTCGTGGTTGGAGGTTCCGGGCTCTACCTCAAGTTCCTCACCCACGGGCCGAATGATCTTCCCACTGCCGATCCGAAGCTGCGCGCCGAACTCGAGGCCCTTTCCCTCGATGAGCTCAACCGTCGCCTGGAGGAACTCGATCCCGTGGAAGCCGCCCGCATCGATCGCCAGAACCCCCGATACGTGCAACGCGCCCTCGAAGTTTGTCTCCTCACCGGCCGACCGGTCTCTGAGCAGCGGGATTCATTCGAGATCGACACCAGCCATCTGCGCGGCGTGGTCCTCAGCTGGGAACCGGCACCACTCGAAGAACGCATTCGCCTTCGCACCAAGGCCATGCTCGAAGGCGGCGCCATCGAGGAAGTGGCCGCCCTGCCCAACCTCGGCGCAACTGCCGCCAAGGCCATCGGGGTCCCGGAAATCCGCAGCTACCTCGCCGGCGCGAGCGATCGCGAATCCTGCGAAGAGAAAATCGTCATCGCGACCCGACAATACGCCAAGCGTCAGCGCACCTGGTTCCGCCGCGAAAGGTGGCTCACCCCCGTCGCGGGAGACTCTGCGCCCGCCACCCTGCTCGAAGCGGCCCAAATCTGAGATCCGGGATCACTTGATTTCAACCATCCCCGGCTTCTCGCTGCAGATGTCGATCACCGCAGCGCCCTGGCGATGGCCCACCATCGAGGTGAACCATCCGTAGGACTCATTCCACATGAAGACGCGGGTATCAGTCTTGCGCACCCGGCTCCCCTTATCGGAGACCGGCCAGATGAAGGTCACGTGGATGGCGTGATCGGTTTTGAACTGCTTGGAGAGGTCCGCCTCCCCGCACACCACCACCCCGATGACGATGTGAGTCTCGAGGACCTTCGAATTCGCAGCTCAGGAGACGAGCCAGCGTCGCATGGGAGGGCAACGGCGGGGGATCTGCCGCCCGGAGCGGTGCAAGAGACAAAACGAGGAAACTGACCGACAGGAAGACCCTGAAAAGAGCTGTTATATTAATGAGAACGCGGTTCGGATTGATTCTATTCAAGATAATCTGTGAACTCCAGTCCGCATCAGCCGCGGCCCACGATGATTTCCCCCGCTCTCACTCACCGCGTCTTTCCAACTGCTGAGGCCGCCTCGGAGGCTCTCGCGGATGAGATCGCTGAGCTCATCCGCTCCCGCGCCGCGGAAGGACGCCAGGTTGTCCTCGGACTGGCCACCGGGAGCACCCCCATCCGCCTCTACGCCGCGCTGGTCCACCTCCACCGCCAAGGACTCTCCTTCGCCAACGTCGTCACCTTCAATCTCGACGAATACCTGGGGATCGAGCGCAGCCACGAGGAGAGCTACTGGAACTTCATGCACTTCAGCCTTTTCGATCACATCGACGTTCCGCCCGAGAATATTCACATCCCGCCCGGCACGACTCCCGACGAGGAACTCGACGCCGCCTGCGCGGCCTACGAGAACGCCATTCGGGAGGCTGGCGGAATCGATCTGCAGGTCCTTGGCATCGGTCACAACGGCCACATCGGGTTCAACGAACCAAGCTCGCCGCCGAATACCCGCACCCGCGTGATGCAGCTCAATGAACGGACCATTCGCGACGCGGCCAACGCTTTCGGTGGAGCGGAAAACGTGCCCAAGCGCGCGATTACCATGGGCGTCGGCACCATTCTTGACGCCAGGCGCATCGTCCTTCTCGCCTTCGGCGAGTCCAAAGCGGGGATCGTCCAGCGCGCCCTCACCGAGGAGATTTCCGCCAACCTGCCCGCCACCTATCTCCAGAATCACCCGGACGTCACTCTCTACCTGGACCAGGCGGCGGCTCCTCGATAGCCGCCGCCATCAGACCGAGAATTTGCGCCTAGCCGTCACTATCTAACCCATCGCTACCTTGGCGAGCTTTCGGGACATGCGCTCCCCGTAAGCCACGCCCACCACCTCGCTCGGCAGGCCGTCGGTGGCGAGGAGTTCCGTGCCGCGCAGGAACTTGCGAACTTCAACCTTGGCCGAGGCAAAATCGCGAACTCCGCGGCGGGCGCGATCTTCACACAAGCAATCGCGCAACCAGCGAACCGTCTCGACCGCTCCCATGATGATCAGCGGAATTCGGCTCCGCCACGCTCTCTACGATGACCGTCGCACGGACGGTCGGCTAGTCGCAGCCTCATCCACCTTCGTTGCAGCAGCCCCCTTGATCCTGGAAATCATCCTCCGCAGGAACCCGTCCCAGCTCGAGGGTCAATCCCACGTACTTGCCGATCGCACTCTGAACCGATTGCAGGCTTTGCTGGGCGTCGAGAAACTCCTTGGCCACCGCATTGCTCATCAGGGCCTCGCGGGCCGCTTCGAAGTCCTTGACCTCACCTTCGTTGACCTCCAGGCCGACACTTTGCTTCTGCTGCAATTCCTCGCTGCGCTCCTGCACGCTTTGGAACTGGAGCTTCGCCCCCTCGTTCTCGAGAAAACGCTCCACTTTTTCGAGGAGAACCCGGTATTCGGGATCTCCCGCGATCACTTCACAGAGCTCCTTGGTCTTGGCCATCACCAGCGAATCATCCGCCAACATCGTCATGGCCTTGAAATACGCCCCTTTCGGCCGACGTGCAATCGGGATATGATCCCGGATTGCAGATTTCAGTTCTCAATTCCCGGGAGCCCATCTGAAATCACTCCCTTCAGACGATTTTCGTACGCCAGAGCGCTCTCCCTCATGTAGTCTCCTACTGCTCATGAAACCGATCTTCCTGGTCCTCGGAACTGCCTGGCTCCTCAGTTTGGGAGCCGCCTATTTGATTGGCAATGGAAGCAGGAAGGGCCCCGAGTCCGCTGGGACCAGCAACTCTTCCCCATATTCGACGTTGCGCAGCACCTCCAGCAAATCCGCCCGTGGAGGGTCGCACTCGCCAGGCAGCGCAAGGCCCAGCCACGCGGGCCGCAGTCAAGCCTCCGAGATCGTCGCCTCCCAACCACCCCACCAGGCAGTGATCGAATTGGCTCATCTGACCGACCCGATCGAGCGCGCCAGGGGATTCCTCGCCCTCATCGAAACACTGGGCCCCGATGAATTCCGCGCCGTGGTGGCCGACTTCCGCGCCCTCGGAATCACCGAACAGCGGATGAGTGAGTACGGCATGCTCCTTCATGCCTGGGGCAAGTCCAATCCTGAAGACGCCCTCGACTACGCCATGACGAAGACCGGCACTCCCTTCGCGCGGCAGACCATCCTCGCAAGTTGGGCGGCCGACGATCCGACCGCTGCGCTTGCCTTCGCTCGCGACCACCACGAGGGCGACGGGGCCAACCCTCTCCTCGTCGGGGTCATCCGCGGCATCGCTCCCAGCGATCTCAACCGCGCGACTGATCTCCTCCAGGATCTCCCCTACAGCCGGGAACGCGGTGATGCGCTGCAAATCGTGTTGCCGTTCGTGCTGCAGAACGGCGCCGAGATCGCCCTGAACTGGACCAACGGAATCGCCGACGAACGCCTCAAGAGCGGAGCGATCGGCTATATCATGAGCGACATCTCCGACCACGAGCCCGAGAGAGCAGCGCAACTCCTCGTCACCCTGGCCGACAACAACGCCGCCGTGCGGGTGGCCGACGAGGTGGCAGGATCGCTCGCCCGCTTCGATCTGCAGCAGGCCATCACATGGTCGGCCACCTTGCAGGACGATGTCCGCGCCGAGGCGGTGGAGGGCATCATCAGCCACTACGCTTCCCAGGATCCCCACGCCGCCTCGGAGTGGCTGGGGTCGCTCTCCGGCACCACCAACCTCGATTCCGCCATCCGCAGCTTCGCCTGGACCAGTCAACGCAAGAACCCGGAACTCGCCGCCGAGTGGATCGGGCAGATTCAAAACGAAGAACGGCGCACCGAGATGTACCGCGGAGTGCTCTCCCGCTGGTGGGGCGCCGACGCGTCCGCCGCTGAGCAGTGGATCCAGGAGACTCCCAATCTCCCCGAGAGTGTCCAGCAACTGCCCGAGCGGCTCAAACGCAGCCAGCAAGAGCGCGAGCAGCGGAGTTTCCGGCAGTCGAGGTAAATCATTCCCTTGAGCCCGGCGAGTTCTGGCTGACCATGAGGTGTGATCTCTCGACCGACCGGCTGTAGCGAAGCGTGGACCCATGTCACCTCCCAGTCCGAACTGGTTCTTTCCTCCATCCACGGCCCCGATCACTGGGAGCGCGTGGAGAGGTTCGGTCTCTATTTGAGCAGGCGAACTGGCGCTGATCCGACCGTTGTTTCCCTCTTCGCCCTCTTCCACGACTCGCGACGCGAGAGCGAGGGAAACGATCCCCTTCACGGCTACCGTGGCGCCAATTACGCCCTCGAACAACGAGGCGAACTCTTCGAGGTCACCGACGAGCAAATGACACTCCTCTTTGAAGCGTGCGAAGATCACACCGAGGGACATCACCACGCCGATCCGACCGTGGGCACCTGCTGGGACAGCGACCGCATGGACATGACGCGCTGCGGAGTGGAATTGGACCCCGCCTATTTCTCCACCGGGAAGGGCCGTGAGATCGCGTCCTTCGGGAGTTGGAGCGACTTTCACTCCGCGGGGGCCTAGGCCGGGTCAGTCCGGTCTGCCGCCGTGGACAATGTTGGGAATTCTGCTAGAGAGCACCATGCACTCACCCTTACGCATGATCATCCTCGGCCTGCTTTCGGCCGGCCTCGCCACGGCGGAGGAAAAGAAGCAGGAGCCATCCAAGCCGCCCCCGAAGCCGGTGGTCACCAATGCCAGCGTCAAGATTGGTGATCGGGAAATCACCTATCGCGCGACTGCGGCAAAACTGATTCTGAAGAAGGAGAACGGAGATCCCCGCGCCGCCATCTTTCACGTCAGCTACGAGCGCACCAATGTGAAGCGAGGGCACAATCGCCCCGTCGTCTTCGCCTTCAATGGAGGCCCGGGATCTTCTGCGGTGTGGCTGCATCTCGGGGCCCTCGGACCGCGCCTCGTTCCCACCACCAAGAGCGGCACCAAGCCGCTCCCTCCCCCGCGGCGCGTCATCGAGAACCCCCATACCATTCTCGACGTCGCCGATCTCGTCTTCATCGATCCGGTCTCGACCGGATACTCGCGCGTCGAGAAGGACACCAAGCCCGCAGAGTTTCACGGGTTTCGCGGAGACGTTGAGTCGGTGAGCGACTTTATCCGCCGCTGGATCACCGAGCACGAGCGTTGGGGATCACCCAAGTACCTCCTTGGGGAGAGCTACGGTGGAATCCGCGCTGCAGGGGTAGCCCGCCACTTGCAGAAACGCTACGGCATGAACTTGAACGGCGTGATCCTGCTCTCCTCCCTCCTCGATTATCGCACGATCCGCAGCGGGGTCGGTGACGACCTTTCCCAATCCGTCTTCCTTCCCGGTCTCACCGCGGTCGCCCACCACCACAAGCGGATAGTGGGCGATCGCGACAAGCTGGTGGCCGAAGCAAAGGAGTTCGCCTTTGGCGACTACGCCACCGCGCTCTTGCAGGGCAATGACCTCCCCCAGAATCGCCGCGTGGAGATCGCCAGGCGTCTCTCCAAGCTCACCTCCCTGCCGGCCGACCTCTTCCTCGAGAACGACCTGCGCGTCTCATCCTCGCGCTTTCGCAAGGAACTCCTCCGTGACAAGAACCTCGTGGTCGGTCGCTTTGATGGGCGGGTGGCGTGGCCGGCCCAGAGCAAGTCGTCAGACTACCCCTCCTACGATCCTTCCTACTCGGTCGTCTACGGGGCCTTCTCGACCGCCATGCTCGACTACCTCACCCGCGAGCTGGGCTGGAAGGAGGACAATCCCTATGAGATCCTCACCGGAAAAGTCCAGCCGTGGGACTACGGCGCGGAGAATTCCTACATCAATGTCACCGGCCAACTGGTCGAGGCCATGCGCGACAACCCGCAGCTTCGGGTCCTCGTGCAGGCCGGCTACACCGACCTCGCCACCCCGTCCGCCGGCATCGAACACAGCTTGCGCCACATCTTCTCCCTTCCCAAAAGTCCCCGCCGGCGCATCGAGATCGCCTACTACGATGCCGGACACATGTTTTACCTGAACGAGCCCGACCTTGCCAAGATGCGCACTGACCTGTTGAAGTTCATGGCGAAGCCCGCGAAGAAGAAATGAGCAACGATCCAACTCCGCCGGAGACTCCGACTCCTCCCACGCCGCCACCCCCGCCGGGCCAGTTTCCTGCGATCATCCCGCAACAGCAAGCGGCCAATCCCCTGCCTCGCAGCGGCTCCTACTATCCGAATCAAGACGAGCGCACCACGGGGATGCTGATCCATCTTCTGGCGATCCTGACCGGATTCATCGGCCCCCTCGTCCTGTGGCTCATCCGCAAGGACAACTCGCAGTTCGTCGACTTCAACGGGAAGGAGGCGATCAACTTTCAGATTACGATTCTGATCATCTTGTTCTCCGTCACCATCGGGGGAGGCATCATCTCACTTCTCACCCTCGGGGTAGGTCTTCTCATCCTCATTCCGGCGCTCTTTGTCATTCCGATCCTGGCCTTGATCTTCGAGATCATGGCCTGCCTGAAAGCCCATCGCGGGGAGTGGGCCCGCTACCCGGTGAACATCCGCTTCCTTCGTTAGTCGTCCCACGACTCCCATGCGCCCCCTTCTCTTCCTGGCAATAATCCTCGCCCACTCCCTGGCCGCGGTCGCCGCGCCGGAATCGCAGCTCGTCACCATCAAGTCGCCGGTCAAGGTGACGGTCCACTTTCCAGAAGTCTTCGCGATCAAGCACGGCCCCGGAGGCTTGCCCGAAATCACCACGCGCAAAAATGCCGGCCGGGATGCGCCGGCCATGATGCTCATGAGCACCCAGATCGATCTCAGCGAAGATGCGGACGATGAAAGAATGCTCCTCCGTTTTTTGCTCGGCGAGGACAAGGAAGCCAAGATTCACCGCCAAGGAAAGCTGATGTTCATCGTCCTGCCCGACGATCCCAAGACGATCACCAAGGGCCGCTACATCAAGATCTCCTAGCGCGGTGTGGCGGAGGGTGTCCTCTTCACCCTCTCAACCGCGGTGGTGAAGGGCCGCGAAAGCGAACCGGATGCTGTCGCGATCAAGAAGTCCGTGTCCGCCATCCTCGCGAGTGTAAAGAAGGCCAAGTAGTAGCGGCACGCCCTCCCGCCACGATCACCGGGTCTAACTTGGCCCCTGCTAACGCCGCTTGGGCGGCAAGGAAGTCATGACCCCAAGCTCCCGCAAGCGCATCTGGGCCCAGCGGTAGCCTTCCTGGAACTCGGCGTTCGTGCCTTCGGCAGAAGCGAGTCCCTTCCAGGTAGCCACCGACTCCCGGAAATAATTGATCGCATCATCGTCCCTGGTCGCCAACTGCGCCGCGTGTCCAAGGTCGCTGGTGAGGTAGGCAAGTGAGCGCTTGACCTCGCGCGGGGAGGGGTAGCTCACCTTCTCCGCAATCAGATCGATCAGCAACTGGCGCGCCTCGAGGCCCATCTTCATTGCTTCCGCGTGGTGGCCATCAGTCCCGCGCAATCCACATTCCTGCCAAGCCAGGGTCGCGAGGCGATAGCGGGACATGGGATCCCTGGAATTGCGTTTCAGCGCGGCTTCAACATGGGATTGGCCCTCGCGTACCAATCGCAAGGCATCCTTGCCGTATCCGGTCCCCGCCCGGCAGGCTGCCAGCACGCTTTTGAGCGCGGCCAGCTGATTCAAGGCCCCTTCCCGTTCATCGGGATTCGCAACGGCGGTCTCGAGCAACTCGAGCGCGCGCGCGGAAAAGTCTTCAGCCCGATCGATCTCGCCCTCTTCCAGGGCGGCCTCTGCAACCGCGCCCAAGACCTTGGAAAGCTCAACCTGCACATCTGCGCGGTTGGGCTGGACTTCGAGAAGCTCCATCAATTCCACCGCTGCCTGCTCGCGCAGCAGGATGGCGGCATCCACTTCCCCGGCACCGCTGGCGGCCTGGGCCGCGGAGGTGTATCCGCGAGCCCGCCAGATCCGCAACGCCGAGAGCGAGGGCTGTTCTTCGCAAAGCTTGGTCATCTCCGAAAACGCACTGCGATAACTCTCCAGCGCCGCCGCACTGTCGCCGCTTCGAAAATGCATGCGTGCTTCGGCCATTTTGAGGGCCGACTTCAGGCGCCGGGTCTGGCTTTCGTCCACCGGCAACGAGGCGAGGGCCGTCTCGGTTTCCGCGAGTTCGCCGGGAGTAACCCCCAGTTTGGGATCCTTGGAGCTGAGCAGACACACCAACACGCGGGTGCGCGCAAGGCGTCGCATGGTGTCCTCATCGGTGGCTATCGCCTCGCTCAGCACTGCGGTCATGCGCTCCCGGGCGAGTTGGGGTTTATCGGCGGCCAGCGCGACTTCGGCCAAGGCCAGCTTGAATCGCCAGGCGTTGCGCTGCATCGGGGGCAGCTCCTCGGCGATCTTGAGCTGGCGCACAAGTTTCTTTTCGAGCAGGGCCAGCCGGCCGTTTCGCCCCTCCAGCGTGGGCAGACTCTCCGCTCCCCGCTCCAGCGACCATGAGAGAAGTTGGTCGCTTAGCTGATGGGCCGCGGCGAGGTCATCGGCCATCTCGAGGTAGCGCGCCCGCAAGCTATCCGAGGCGGCCTCGAATTGATCCCGCTTCGCCAATGCGTCGAGGGCGGCCTGCTTGGCAGCCAACAATTCGGAGGAATCGATCTCCGGCTCTTCGACCATCGGAACCTCGGGACGGTCATCCACGAGGTTGGGCTTCTCATTGTCGGTCACAACCTGGTAGGCCACCACTCCGGCAAGCCCGACACAGGCTGCAATCCCGACGCCCGCCGTGGTGCGCCATTTGCGATGCTTGCGCTCAATGACTTCACCGCGCTCCTGATCCGCTTCCTGGGCCAGGCGCAGTTTACGTGAACCCGCAATCGCCTCCAAGGCGCGCAGAACTTCCCGCATGTCGGAGTAGCGTTTCCAAGGATCGAGTTTGAGGCACCGCTCGATCACTTCGCGCCCTTCCTCCTCCTCGCGGGTAGGCGCCGTGCCTTTCCACTTCGCGATCACCGTCCTCTCGATCTTCGTCGCGATCCGCTCGCAATCCGCTTCCACCCCACGACGGCGCTGCTCACCCACGGCGGGGGCGACCTGCTCAAAGGTATCGTTGCAGCGGGGGAAGATGCCGTTGAGAAGACGGAACGCGAGTGATCCGAAGGCGTAGACATCCCACCCGTAGCCGGCCCCCTCCAGGTAGCCGTCCGGATTCATGAGCTGCTCCGGCGGGGCGTAGAGGAGCGCATCGGTGTAGGGCAACTCGGCGATGCCAGGCATCAGGCCCTGGGCGTAGTCCGATAGGAGGAGTTCGTTGTCCGAGTCCAGGAAGATGTTCCCAGGCTTCAGGTTGCCATGGGCCACCCGCCGGCGGTGAAATTCTGCCAGCACCTGCGCAAGCCGGCGGATGAGCATCCAGGAGCCGCGTTTGCCCAGGTAATCCCCGAGACTGAGCTGGAGCGTGCGCGGCATAAAGCGCTCGCCGATCCCCTGCGCCACCCGGTCGGCCATCAGGCCCCCAATCAGGAGAATGGGCTCCTTTTCAAGGGAATGGGCAATGAGCGGAACCGTGGCCTTGGGCGGGCTGGATCGATAGAGCCGGTTGACCCGGTTCGCGATCAACTCGGGATTGCACGATCGGGGGTCCAGGATCTTGACCGCCACCAGGCTCCCAGAGTCGTGCCGGGCGGTATAAACCGTCCCGCAGGCCCCTTTCCCGATCAGCGCATCGATCCGGTAACCAGGGATTTCGGGGAGGCTCATGGACTACTGCAGCTCAGGCGGGGAGGGCCGAGCAGGGTTTGTCATGAAAGGGGTAACTTTGCGAGGTCGTAAACCCCGGAAGCGACTTGCTTTCTTGGATTAATCTCTTAAGAAACCTAACATCTCTGCGTAGGTAAGACCATGAAAAAGATACCGTGTTCCGGAAACCCCCTTTCTCGGGACTATTCCCGGCGAGAGTTCCTCTATGTCGGAGTGCTGGGCAGCCTCGGACTGACCCTGCCTCAATTCCTGAGAATGGAGGCCCACGGCGCCCAAAAGTTCTATGAGACACGCGAGGGGGTCGCGAAATCCGTAATCAACATTTTTCTGCCTGGGGGCGCTGCTCACCAGGAGACCTGGGATCCCAAGTACTTTGCCCCCACGGAGTACCGCGGTCCGCTCGGAACGGTGGACACCAAGATCGTGGGCGAGAAGTTCAGCCAGCACATGAGTCACATGGCGAAGATCGCGGACAAGATCACGGTCATCCGCTCCTTCGCCCACGGCGAGGCCGCTCACGAGCGTGGCACGCACAACATGTTCACGGGCTATCGTCCCTCCCCTGCCTTGAAGTTCCCGTCCATCGGTTCGGTGGTCTCGCACGAACTCGGATCGCGCAACAACCTCCCGCCCTATGTCTGCATCCCGAACGTCCCGAACACCTTTGCCAATTCCGGCTACCTTTCTTCCGCCTACGGACCATTTGCACTCGGAAACGATCCCAGCAGCAAGGGCTTCAAAGTCCGCGATCTCGACCTGCCCTCGGGCGTCGACGAGAAGCGCTTCAATCGTCGCCGCTCGCTTCTCGAAACTGTCGACTACCACTTCAAATCGCTCGAGGAGTCCGACGCGCTCGAATCGATGGATGCGTTCTACCAGCACGCCTATGCCATGATCTCATCGCAGAAGGCGCGTGAAGCATTCAACCTGGATGCCGAGGACCAGAAGATGAAGGAGCGCTACGGCGTCAATGCCCCGGGTCAACGGATGTTGCTCGCCCGCCGCCTGGTCGAGGCCGGCGTGCGCTTCGTCTCCATGACAGCCGGCGGTTGGGACCACCACGGCAACATCAAGGGCGCCATCGAAAACAATCTGCCTCCGGTCGACCAGGCCCTCGCCGCTCTCATCAGCGATCTCGATGAGCGGGGACTCCTCGACTCGACCCTCGTGATGCTGACCTCCGAGTTCGGACGCACGCCGAAGATCAACAACAACGCCGGACGCGACCACTGGCCCCGCGTCTTCTCCGTGATGCTCGCCGGTGGCGGCGTGAAGCGCGGAATGATCTACGGATCTTCGGACGCCCTCGGGGGCGAGCCCGAAGAGGATCGCGTCGGAGTGGAAGATCTTGCCCAGACCGTCTACAATCAACTCGGCATCACGGGCGACAAGGAACTGATGGCCCCGGGAGACCGACCGATTGAAATCGTGAACGGCGGCCGCGTCCTTGACGAGATCCTTGAGAAGAAAGCGTAACAACAGCAACCACCGCGGCTGGCTTCACTGCCGCAACCCACTTGACCCCGCCCCACCGTCACGCTGCGGGTGATGGGCTCGGCCGCAGCCAGCCACCTCACTATCATGAACGCATCCATCGTGCGGGTCTCCCTCGTTTCGGGACTCCTCGTTCTTCAAGCAGCAGCCTTCACTCCCTCGGTCAGCTTGATCTCTCCCCGCGGCGGACAGCGCGGCACCGAAATGACCATCCGGCTCTCCGGCGATCGCCTCTACGAACCGCAGGAACTCCTTCTCTACAAGCCGGGCATCACGGTGAGCAAGCTCGAGAAAGTCGGGGAGGACCACAAGGCCGTCAAGGCCACCATCGTGATCGCCGCAGACGCTCCGCTCGGCGAGCACCTCATGCGGCTGCGCTGCAAGGGTGGCATCAGCTACCAGCGCACCTTCTGGGTCGGCCAGTTCGCGACGGTCATGGAGAAGCGCAGCGAGGACAACAAGCGCGACCTCAACAGCAAGTTCGACGAACCGCAGGAAATCGAGATGAACATCACCGTGCAGGGGGTGGCCGATCGCGAAGACGCCGATTACTACAGGCTGCCTTGCAAGAAGGGGCAACGACTCTCGGTGGAGATC
Source organism: Roseibacillus sp. (assembly GCA_046581525.1). GTDB lineage: Bacteria > Verrucomicrobiota > Verrucomicrobiia > Verrucomicrobiales > Akkermansiaceae > Roseibacillus_B. The sequence goes on from JAYGGC010000099.1 coordinate 29,253, forward strand.
GAGGGCATGCGCCTCGGCCGCACCATGTTCGATCCTTACGTCGCGATTCTCAACAAGGAGCGTTTCGAACTGGCTGCCAGCGATGACACCGCACTCCTCTTCCGCGATTGCGCGGCGTCGATCATTGTTCCCGAAGACGGGCCCTACACCATCCTGGTGCGCGAGTCGTCCTACCAGGGCACGGGCGCCAGCCAGTATCGCTTGCACGTCGGCGAATTTCCCCGCCCCACCGCGATCTATCCCCCTGGTGCGCGGCCGGGAGAGGAACGCGAGTTCACCTTCGTGGGTGACCCCACCGGTGACATCAAGACTCTCATTTCGCTGCCCAATGAAGAGCTGAACTTCCAGGGCACGGTAAAGAACGGCGAGTGGTTCACGCCGTCCGGCATTCCCATTCGACTCAGCCCGCACCCGTACTTCAACGAGCAGGAACCCAACGAGGGCGCGAAGGAAGCAACCCCGGCCGAAGCTCCCGCTGTCCCGGTCGCCTTTCACGGAATCATCTCCAAGAAAGAGGACAAGGACTGGTTCAAGTTCGTCGGGAAGAAGGGGCAGAAATTGCGCGCGCAAGTCTACGCCCGTCAACTGCGCTCACCGCTCGATGCCTATATCATCGTGCGCAAGGAGGGTGAGGCCAAGCAGATCGGCAACAACGACGATGCCGGCAACGGAAACCCCGACAGCCGCCTCGACTTCGAGATTCCGGAAGACGGGACTTATAACATCAACATTCGTGACCAACTCTACGGGAGCGGACCGGACTACACCTACCGGATCGAGATCACTCCGCGCGGACCATCGATCTCCGCCACCCTTCCCTACGGCGAGCGCAACAACAGCCAGAAGTGGAAGATGATCAACGTGCCGCGAGGCAATCGGGTCGGTCGCGTGGTGAACATCGGCCGAAGCAACATCGGTTGCGACATCGAACTCGAAGCCCCGCAACTTCCAAGCGGCATGAAGATCGACCGCGATACTGCCTCGCGCAGCATCAACACCATGCCCGTCATCTTTGAAGCGACCCCCGAAGCAGAGGTCGGCGGCGCGCTCTATTCGCTCAACGTCAAGGACCCGAAGAGCGGGATCACCGGCCCCTTCCGCGAGACAATCAATCACATTGAGGTCAACAATGCGGGCACCTTCCATAGCTATTCCGACGACCGCATCGCCATCGCGGTGATTGAGGAAGCCCCGTTCCATCTCACTCTCGAAGTGCCGCCCGTGCCCCTCGTCAAGAACGGCACCATGAACCTCAAGATCACTGCGATCCGCCACGGCGAGTTTGATGAGCAGATCAAGGTAACCCTTCCGTGGCGTCCGCCAGGGGTCGGAGCACCCTCGAGCGTCGACATTCCCAAGGGCACGAACGAGGTCATCATGGGCATCAATGCCAACGGCGGCGCGGCGGTCGCCAAGTGGCGCATCTTTGTCACGGGGGAAGCCGGCAGCAGCAAGGGACCGATTCTCGTGTCCTCTTCGCTGCAGCCCATCGAAATCGCGGATCCCTACGTGGGCGGCAAGATCGAGTTGGCGGCCTCCGAGCCCGGCGTAGGCACCGACCTCATTTGCAAGATTGAAGTGCACAAGGAGTTTGCCGGCGAAGCCAGGATCATTCTGAGCGGGCTGCCCCACGGGGTGACGACCACCGAATTGACCATCAACAAGGACGCCAAAGAAATCACCTTCCCCCTCGAAGTCGCCAAGGATGCCAAGAAGGGCAAGACCTCCAACCTCTTCTGCACGGTGGTGGTCACTGAGAATGGACATCCCATCCGCGGAACCGCGATGGGCGGCGGCGTCCTCCGCATCGACCCTCCCCTCCCGGCTCCCAAGAAGCCGGTCGCAAAAAAGGAAGCCCCCAAGCCGGCCGAGAAGAAACCGCCGGTCAAGAAACCTCTCTCCCGTCTCGAGCAACTCCGCCTGCAGAGCAAGAACAACAACTAATCCCAGCTCATGAAGCGCTCTCTCATCACTCTCTGCTCACTTGCAGTTTTCTGCGGCCCGACGTCCGGCAAGACCTTCGAACACATCCGCCCCATCCTTGAGCAGAACTGCCTCGAGTGTCACAACGCCAAGAAGAAGAAGGGTGGTCTTCGTCTCGACACCAGGGAGAAACTCCTGGAAGGCGGCGAGAACGCCGATGCCGTGGTTCCCGGCAAGCCGGGTGAATCCGAGATGCTCAAGCGCATCGCCCTCGCCCCCGATCACGAGGACGTCATGCCGCCCCAGGACGAGAAATCGGATCGCGAACCGCTGACCAGCGAGCAAATCGATGCGCTCAAGCAGTGGATCGAAGGCGGTGCCTCCTGGCCCGAGAGCGTCACCCTCAGCCAGAAGCCCCGCACCGGGCCTTCCGAAGACCCCAATGTTCCCGACCCTGAGCTTGCTGCGCTCGAAATTTACCCCTCCAGCGTCACCCTCGAGACCGCGGCCGACTTCCATCGCGTGGTGGTGATCGGAAAATACAAGGACGCCACCTCCCGCAACGTCACAGCCTGGGCGAAGTTCTCGCTCGAGAATCCGGAACTGGCAACCCTCACCGAAAGCACCCTCACGCCAAAGGCGGACGGACAGACCAAGCTGCGCATCGAATTCCGCGGGCAATCCTCCGAGATTCCGGTCACCGTGAAGGATGCGGCCAAGCCCCGGCCCATCAGCTTCCAACTGGACGTCATGCCGGTGCTCACCTCTTCGGGATGCAACACCGGTTCCTGTCATGGCTCCGCCCGCGGGCAGGACGGGTTCATGCTCTCCCTCTTTGGTTACGATCCCAAGGGGGATCACTTCCGCATCACGCGCCAGCTTTCAGGTCGCCGGGTCAACCTGGCGCTCCCCGAAGAGTCCCTCTTCATCACCAAGTCGGTCGGCCAGGTGCCCCACACCGGCGGGAAGCTCTTCGACTTGGACACTCCCAATGCCAAGACCTTGATCGACTGGATCAGGGCCGGCGTCCCTTACGACAAGGATGACATCCCGCTACCGGTCGGCATTGATGTTGAACCCAGGCAATACGTCCTCAAAGGCGAACGGGTGAAGGTCCCGCTCACCGTGCGCGCTCGTTACGCGGACGGCACAGACCGCGACGTCACCACACTTTCGAGCTTCAGCTCCTCCAACGACAACAGCGTGGAAATCGATGAGGGGACCGGCGTGGCCAAGACCAAGAACCGCGGCGAAGCCTTCCTCCTCGCGCGCTTTCACACCTATACCGAGGGCACACAGACCATCGTGATCCCGGACAACCTGGTCTACGAGAAGCCGGAACTTCCCGTTTACAACTACGTCGACACCCACATTTATGCCAAGCTTCACAAGCTGCGCATTCTCCCCTCCGAGCTTTGCAGCGACGAAATCTTTCTCCGCCGAGTCTTTCTCGACATCGTGGGCCTCCTTCCCACCGAGGGGGAACGCAAAACCTTCCTCGACAGCAAGGAGCCCAAGAAGCGGGAAGCCCTTGTTGACCAACTGCTTGGTCGCAAGGAATTCACCGAGATGTGGGTCATGAAGTGGGCGGAGCTTCTGCAGATTCGTTCCACCGGCAACAACGCCAACCAAGTCAGCTACAAGTCTGCCCTGCTTTGGTACGAGTGGCTGCGGGACCGCGTGGCCAACAACCAGCCCTTCAACAAGATCATCTACGAACTCCTCTCCGCAAAGGGAGGGACCTTCAAGAATCCGGCCACCAACTACTTCAAGATCGAGAACGACGTGAAGAAGATGACTGAAAACGTGGCGCAGGTCTTCATGGGAACCCGCATTCAGTGCGCACAGTGTCACAACCATCCCTTCGACCGCTGGACCATGAATGACTACTACGGGTTCGCATCGCTCTTCGCCCAAGTGCGCACGAAACGCGCGGAAGACCCCCACGAGCAGATCGTGTACGACGGCGGAGGCAGCATCACGCACCCGGTCACCAAGCAGAACGCCGTCCCCCAGTTCCTGGGCGCCGACGGACCGGCGGACACAAAATACAAGTCGCGCCGCGAAGCGATGGCGGAGTGGCTCACGGCCAACGACAATCCGTGGTTCGCGAAGAACGTGGTCAATATCGTGTGGGCGCACTTCTACGGCGTGGGCATCACCGATCCGGTCGATGACGTGCGCATTTCCAACCCGTCCAGCAACCCGGAGCTTCTTGAGGCCTTGGCCTCGAAGTTCGTGGAATACGACTACGATTTCAAGAAGCTGGTGCGCGACATCTGCACCTCGCGCACCTACCAACTGGCCAGCCGGACCAACGAGACCAACGCCAAGGACACCACCAACTTCTCGCACTCCCTCATCAGGCGCATGCGGGCCGAAGTCCTCCTCGACACCCTGGCCCAGGTCACCGAAACCCCCAACAAGTTCCGCGGACTGCCCCTTGGCGCGCGGGCGGTGCAGATCGCGGACGGCAACACCTCCACCTACTTCCTCACCACCTTCGGGCGCGCCACCCGCCGGACGGTGTGCTCCTGCGAAGTGAAAATGGAGCCCAATCTCTCGCAGGCCCTCCACCTCCTCAACGGAGATGCGGTGCACAACCGCGTCCGCAACGGTCGGGTGGCCACCAAGTTGTTGAATGAATTGAAGACCCCCGAGGCCGTCATCGACGCGCTCTACTTCCGCTGCCTCGGCCGCGCTCCCACCGACACCGAGAAACGCAAGCTCATGGAGACCGCCAAGGAGGCCAAGGACAACGAGGAACTCGTTGAGATTCTCGAAGACATCTTCTGGGCCATCCTCAACTCGAAGGAATTCATCTTCAATCACTGATGCCAGGTCTTCGCTCCAGGTTCTCGGTCGTCCGGAGAGGAACTCTTCTCCTCCTCGCTCCTTGCTCCCTGCTCCCCGCAGCGGAAAAAATCACCTACGACGATCACATTTTCCCGATCTTCGAAAGCTCTTGCCTGAACTGTCACAATCCGGACAAGAAGAAGAGCGATCTCGATCTCTCCAACTATACCGGCGCCATGGCTGGAGGATCCGGAGGCGCCATCGCGGAGTCAGGCGATGGTGCAAGTTCCAAGATCTACGCCAGCGTCACCCATACTGCCGAACCGTTCATGCCGCCCAAGGGCGACAGGATCGCCAAGAAGGATGCCGACCTGATTCGGGCCTGGATCGACGGCGGCCTGCTTGAGAACTCGAGTTCCAGGGCCAAGAAGCGCAGCGGCCCCAAGATCACCGCCATTGATGTCGACCCCTCCGCCAAGCCGGAAGGCCCCCCACCGATGCCCGAGCATCTCAACCTCGAACCGGTGGTGATCTCATCGCGCAACACGGTGGTGAACGACATGGCATGCAGTCCATGGGCTCCGCTTCTTGCGGTCACCGCCCAGAAGCAGATCCTTCTCTACAATACCGACACCCTGCAACTCGCCGCCATTCTCCCCTTTCCCAAGGGATTTCCGGAAACAGTTTCCTTCCACCCCACCGGAAAGTACCTCATGGCCGGCGGAGGGATCCCAGGCAAGTCCGGGACGACCTACACTTGGGAAGTCTCCAATGGAAAGCTGGTCATGGAGAACGGCAAGGAGTTCGACTCCGTGCTCGCCTCCAGCCTGCGGCTCGATCTCGGCGGCGTCGCCCTGGGCGGACCGTCGCGCCTCATCAAACTTTGGGACACACAGACGGGAGAGCAGATCAAATCGATCAAAAAGCACACCGACTGGGTGACCGCCTTGTCCTACTCCCCTGACGGAGTTCTCCTCGCCACCGGCGACCGCAATGGCGGTGTGTGGGTCTGGGAATCGCTCACCGGCAACGAATTCCATACCCTGCGTGGACACGGAAAGGGAATCACCGCCCTCGCCTGGCGCTCCGATTCCAATCTCCTGGCCACCGCTTCCGAGGACGGACAGGTCATCTTCTGGGAGATGAACAACGGCAAGCAGGTGAAGAAATTCCCCGCACACGGCGGCGGCGCACTCTCATTCGACTATGCGCGCAACGGTGAATTCGTCACCTCGGGCCGTGACCGGAAGGTCAAAATCTGGAAGGCCGATTTCAACCTCAAGAAAGAACTGCCCACCTTCAGTGAGATGGTGGTGGAAGTGGCCATCACCCAGGACGGAAAACGCGTCTTCACGGCGGACTGGAACGGAATCATCGAAGCGTGGGACGCGATCACCTTCAAGAAACTCGGCGAACTACAGGGCAATCCCCCGCCCATCGCGGACCGCATCGTTGCGGTGCAAAACGAAATCAAGGAAGCCCTCAAAGCGACCGCCGCTGCCAAAGTGAAGGTCGATGCGGCACAGGAAGTAGTCACGGCTGCCAAGACATTCCTGCAAGAGGCCGCCGCAATTTGCGAGGCAACCAAGAAGCGGGTTGCTCAACTCGCCGCCGAGAAGGTGAAACTTGAGCCGGAGTTCAACCGACTCAACCAGGAGCACACCAAGTTGACGGCCGCGCAAAATACCAGGCGATCCGAACTCGAGCAGGCCCAAAAACGCGTTGCGAATCACAAAGACGCCATCGCCAAGGCAGACACAGAAGTGAAGAAGTTCGACCTCGGCCCCGCCAACGCGGCGGAGAAAAATCTAGTGGTCGAAGCCAAGAGGATGCGGGACGAATCCAACGCCAAGCCCGAAGATGCGGCGTTGAAACAACAAGCCGAAGGCGCCGAAAAAAAACTCGCGGAACACCGCGACAAGCTGGCCGAAACCCGGAGCAATCTTGCGGGCGCACAGTCGCGCCTCACTGAGCTCAGGAATCAGCTCGCAGGAATTGCGTCCAACGTCGGCGCCGCCCAGAAAGACTTCGCCCAAGCCTCTGGGGCGTTGCAGAAGCTCGACACCGAGCGCGCAAAGGTCAGCGACCGCCGTGCCAAGATCGGACCGGAAGCCCAGGCCGCATCAAAGAGAGTTCCCGTCCTCGAGAAATCCGTCAAGAACGCTCAAGATAAGGTGGCGGCCAAAGAGAAGGATCTCGCACCTCCGAAGGCAGCCTTCGACCAAGCCGTGGCACACGAAGGGAAATTGCAGGCCGATCTCAAGTTCTGGCGCGCCGAGGAAGTCAATGCCAAGGCCCTCGTGGTCGCCGGGAAGCGCGACACGTTGAAAGCTCAACACGACGACGACCTCGCGGCCTTCGGTGACCTCTCCAAGCAGGTCGGCCAGTTTCGCGAAGAATTGGCCAAGGTGGAGGCCCGCAAGGGCGAACTCGCCAGGCAAATCGAGAAGGTCGCCAAGGAAGTCGGCGAACTCCGTGCTGCCATCGACAAACGAGCCCCCGAACTCGACAAGATCGATCAAGAGACCAAGGCGCTCCAAGGCCGCTACCAGGAATTGTTGAAGTAGCCTCCCTTCCACTTCCGCGCCACCAATTCGGGATGGGAAGAGGATGTTCAGGGGACTCCAATTTTGAGGCTCCTCCCGTTCACCGCCGGAATTTGTTAGTTATTCCCAAAATCCTGCGTTCTTGCACATTTCGCAGCGGCTCAGGTTCCTTGACACTTGAAACCTATCGCCTAAGAGTTCCCCGACAGGGGTGTCTTGCGATCGCAGGACTGAGACTTTCGGGCGCGCCGGATCAACCCTCCGAACCTGATGCGGATCATGCCGACGCAGGGAGTCTGGACAGTTCAATCCGCTCTCCCTCGCCGCGCGATTCGCGCGGCGAACTCATTCAAGCAAAGACGGCCATGATCAGTCCTGAAGAAAACGGAACCAACCAGGAGGCCCAGAGCCTCTTCCCCGCTTCCACCCGCGTCTACGTCGACGGGAAGCTCCATCCCGAGTTGCGCATTCCCCTCCGGGAGATTTCGCTCTCCGAGACCACCCGTCCTGACGGCAGCGTGGAGGAAAACGATGCGGTGCGCGTCTACGATTGCTCCGGTCCATGGGGCGATCCCCAGTTTGACGGAGATATCACGGAAGGACTCCCGGCCGTGCGGCGTGACTGGATCCTCGCCCGCGGCGATGTCGAGGAATACCAAGGCCGCGGCGCCAAACCGCAAGACAACGGCTACCTCTCTGACGAACACGCGCGCAAGTTCAACGAGAACAAGAAGGCCAAGAACAAGCTTAAGGAATACCCCGGCCTGAAGCGGGCTCCACTGCGTGCGAAGGATCATCCCGTGACGCAATTGTGGTACGCGCGCCAGGGAATCATCACTCCCGAAATGGAGTTCATCGCGATTCGGGAAAACCTGGGACGCGAAGCGGCCTTCAAGGCCCGGCACGATTCCTACCCTGACGGCGGCCCCGACGCGCTCAACACCACGCCCGAGGGATACAACATGCCACGGCCCTCCGAGATCAACCCACTCAAGCAGGTCGCGCGCAACACCCTCGATCATCAGCACCCGGGCCAAAACTGGGGAGCAAAGCTTCCCGACTACATTACGCCGGAATACGTGCGTGATGAGGTGGCTGCTGGTCGCGCCATCATTCCGAGTAACATCAATCACCCCGAAGCGGAGCCCATGATCATCGGGCGCAACTTCCTCGTGAAGATCAATGCCAACATCGGCAACTCGGCTGTTGCCTCCACCATCGACGAAGAGGTCGAAAAAATGAGGTGGTCCACCAAGTGGGGCGCGGATACCGTGATGGATCTTTCCACCGGAAAGAACATCCACGCCACTCGCGAATGGATCATCCGGAACTCGCCCGTCCCCATCGGAACGGTTCCGATCTACCAGGCCCTTGAAAAGATCAACGGCCGCATCGAGGACCTCACCTGGGAACTCTTCCGCGACACCCTCATCGAGCAGGCTGAGCAGGGAGTGGACTACTTCACGATTCACGCCGGCGTCCTCCTGCGCTTCGTCCCTCACACCGCCCGCCGCCTGACCGGAATCGTCTCCCGCGGCGGCTCCATCATGGCGAAGTGGTGTCTCCACCACCACAGGGAGAGCTTCCTTTACGAACACTGGGACGAGATTTGCGACATCTGCGCGGCCTACGACGTGAGCTTCTCGATCGGCGACGGGCTCCGTCCCGGCTGCATTGCAGACGCCAACGACTACGCTCAATTTGCGGAGCTCGAAGTGCAGGGCGAACTGACCGAGCGCGCCTGGGCGAAAGGGTGCCAGGTCATGAACGAAGGCCCCGGGCACGTCCCCATGCACCTCATCCAGGAGAACATGCAGAAGCAGCTCGATTGGTGCCACGACGCGCCCTTCTACACCCTGGGACCGCTCACCACCGACGTGGCGCCAGGCTACGATCACATCACCAGCGGCATCGGCGCCGCCATGATCGGTTGGTACGGCTGCGCCATGCTTTGCTACGTGACGCCCAAGGAGCATCTCGGACTGCCCGACCGCGACGACGTGCGGGTAGGGGTGATCACCTACAAGATCGCGGCCCACGCGGCTGACCTCGCCAAGGGGCATCCCGCCGCCCAGGAACGCGACAATGCCATTTCGAAGGCGCGATTCGAGTTCCGTTGGATCGATCAATTCAATCTCTCCCTCGATCCCGACAAGGCCCGGGAGTACCACGACGAGACCCTCCCGCAGGAAGGTGCCAAGACCGCACACTTCTGCTCCATGTGTGGCCCGAATTTCTGCTCCATGAAAATCACGGAAGACGTGCGCAAGTACGCCGAAGAACACGGCATCACAGCCGAGGTCGCGGTGGAGGAAGGAATGAAGGAAAAGTCGAAGGAATTCGCAGAAGCGGGTGGCGAGATTTACTCCTGAAGAATCTTAGCCGTCACTCCCGATCGTCCCGGTCGGGCACTGACTGATCGCGTCATCCGCGAGGGCCACTTCCTGTTCGTTTGCGGGTTGGCGCCCCACATAACTCATGGCTTCCACGTCATCACGGTGGAAGATTTCCGGTGCGATGTCGCGACAAATGCCGCAGTCGATACAGGTGTTGTCGTTATAGTAAGGGCCCGGGACATTTCTGGGATTCTTGTCGGTTCCGATCAGCCATCGCGGAGAAACAGTAGCTCCCTTCCGCCATCGTGTCGAAAAAGGCTTCCTTTGCAGGACCATCCATTCCCGCCCTCGATGAAAGTGGATAGCTTCGATTTGATGATCCAACTTGTCCCGCTGGAAATGGCAGTTGCGCTGGTCCCCAGGCACCGAATTCATTGACAAGGTCCTCTTCTCCTGAAAAGCAGGGCCATCCATGACCTTTGAAAACGTCACTGCGACTGCCCTTGCCAACGTTTACTTCGACGGCAAGGTGATCTCCCATTCCCTCGCCAAAGCCAATGGTCAGAAAGTCACCCTCGGCCTGATCTATCCCGGAGAATACCACTTCGCGACCGAAATTGCGGAGCGCATGGACCTCACCGGGGGGGGATGCACTGTCACCCTCGACGGGAGCGAGGAGGCGCAAAGTTTCCAGGCCGGAACTCACTTTGAAGCGCCGGCCAACTCCGGATTCACCATCGCGGTTGCTGGTGGCATCTGCCAATACGTCTGCACCTTCCTGTCCTGAATCCCCCACGCTCACCCCGAATTGCCGTCGTAGGCGGAGGACCCGCAGGTCTTCGAGCCGCTGAAATCGCAGCGTCCCGAGGCGCCCAGGTAACTCTCTTTGAATCCAAGCGCTCGGTAGGCCGCAAGTTCCTGATCGCAGGCAAGAGCGGGCTTAACCTCACGAACGCGGAAGGATTGGAGACGTTTGTGTCGCGCTATCAGGGTCCGGAGCTTCCGCGCGAGCTGCTACGATCGATTCTCAGGAACTGCGACAACACTAGCCTCCGCTCGTGGGCTTCCGATCTCGGGGTCGAGACCTTCGCAGCCTCCAGCGGGAAGGTCTTTCCGCGTTCCATGAAAGCGGCCCCGCTTCTGCGAGCGTGGATCAGGCGCCTGCGCACCCTGGGCGTGACGTTCGCAGTCAACCATTGCCTCCACCAACTGCATCCCGGGAATCCCAACCGTCTCATCTTTGTCACTCCAGAGGGTGACGAGACCCTGGAATCCGACGTTGTCATTCTTGCCCTGGGAGGAGGATCGTGGCCACAGACCGGTTCGACTGGCCACTGGGTTGAACTCCTCGAGGGCCTCGGCGTGCAAACTTCTCCCCTCTCTCCCGCAAACTGTGGATGGGAGATCGATTGGCCCGCTGAATTTCTCGAAGTCGCGGAGGGCCTGCCCTTGAAGAACATTGCGCTCTCTGCGAGAGGCACATGCCGGGAAGGCGAGTTGGTGGTAACCCGTTACGGACTGGAAGGTGGCCCCCTCTATCAACTCGGACCGGTGCTTCGCACGATGGAGAAGCCCGCGATTGCACTCGATCTCAAGCCGTCGTTCACCCTGGAGGAAATCCGCTCAAAGCTTCAAGCGGTCTCCTCCAACTACGTCCGCGAGGCCCGGCGCCGCCTGAACATGAGTGACGCAGCATGCGCCCTCTTGCGGCATCTCCCTCACCTGGGTCCCTGGAATTCCCCCGGAGTGCTCTCGGATGCGATCAAGGAATGTCCGATTCCCCTTCTCCGACCGCGCCCTCTCAAGGAAGCAATCTCTTCCGCGGGCGGAGTGGCATGGAGCGAACTCGATGACTCCCTGATGATACGCAGGCTCCCCGGAATCTTCGTCGCGGGAGAAATGATCGACTGGGAAGCGCCCACCGGAGGCTATCTCATCCAGGGATGCTTCGCCACCGGAGGACACGCGGCACGCTCTGCGGTCCGCTGGCTTGAGGGGTAAACTACGCTCCGCTGCCGACGCCCTATGGATCGAAGGCCTCCACGCTCCAGCCGCGCTCCTCATCGGCGATAAGCATGCTGATGTCGATGAAGCAGGTGCGCGGGAAGCCGAAGACCGGGTCCCACTCGACGTCGATGACTTCAGCCTTCTGGGCGATGGCGTCGGCGACCCGGGCGAACAGGCCTTCGATGGTCGGGATATTCGGGAGAGGGAAGTCCGGAGGCCACTGCTCGATGGTTTGGACTGCGGTGACCTCACCGCCGGAGACGGTTATGGTTCCGCGCCATGAAATCCATCCAGAGTTGTGGCGAAGCTCATACTGGTAGCCGTCAGCCCCCGAGAGCCTCCACTTGGCCCGTTCCGTGAGCAGGCGGCGCAGCAGCGGGTTGTCGGCCGGGAGTTGCACGGCGCGGAAGAGGCCGCGGAAGGCATCGGGCTGCGCGAGGATGCCACGCGGGACTTCGACGGAGGGCGGTAGCCCCCCTTCTCCGTCACCATCCAGGAATATCAGATCCTGCCATCCTATCCCGTCGGGGGAATGCTGGAGCACCCAGGGACTGCCCTCCACAGAGCCCCCGAGATGGAAGGCGAAGCGGTCGCCGAGATTCTCGATGTGAAGCTGGGCATCCGCGACCGCGAGGGGCATCGATGCTAGAGCAGTCGCGATGGAGATGCAGATGGCGGCAAGGTAGCGGGCGGGAGGCGGGGAACCGTTCATTTCTGTTTAGAGATGTGGGGGGATTCTTTCTGGTTCGGACTAGGGGGAACGGAACGCGAACCGTAATAGCGCGCAAGGTCTACGATGTTAAGAACTCTGATCGACATCAATATAGCGCCGTTTGCCATTCCCCTTCCCCAGGGACAATCAGGTCATTCCTCAAGCAGCTTGCGGAGATGCTTTTCGAACTCGATGAGATCCTCCTCGCTCGGCTGATACCCTTCGGTGTCAGGTTCAAGTCCCGGGCGGCCCATCTCATCGATCATCCAGATCGCCTTCTCTCCGTCGCTGAAGATAACGGTTCCACTGACGATCGCGCCCGCCCGGACCATTTCATCGGTGGTCACCTGAAGCCCGCCGGAGGGAACCGGTTGCTCGGACTCGGGCGAGCCGGGTGCCGCCTCCGCCGAGGACTCCAAGTCGGTTTCTTCCGAGTCATCCTCGGATTCGGAAGTGACTTCGACTTGAATTTCAATCCCCAAATCGAGCACCAGGAAGCGCGTGTCCATGTAGGTCACGTTGAGGCCAAACTGGCCCTTGAGACGCTTCTGAATATCGGCCAACTGCGAGCCCTCCCGGGCCCACTCCTTGACCGCGCTCTGCTGTTCGTCGGAGAGATTTTTCGCACTGATCATCTGCTGCGACTCCGGTTGTATCGGGCTGCGGCACGGAGCGGAAGAACGTTTTCTGCCTAAGGCAAGCCGGCACCCTTCTGGCGAGCTTCCACCGCAAGATCAAACGCTCGTCGCTCCCCGTGGCGCCGAATCGAAAACTTGATGCAGCGGCGGCGGCCGGACTCGGGCGACCAAGTGGCTTGCCAAAAATGGTACTCCGATCCGCTGGGAGCAATCACCGTCACCTTGGAAACTCCGACCACCCCCGAGCTGTTGCGGGCCGAGCGCCGACAGATGCGCACCGAATCCTCCGCCTCCAGCCGGCGCAGGAGCCGATCGCGCCAGCTCAGGGCAAACCTGAAGGCGCCGTGCGATCCTCCGTGCAGCCGATCCGAAAAATACTTGGCATATTTTACGCCCCGGCGCTGCAACCGGACCTGCCACCCATGGGTGCCCGCACCGGGTAAATCGATGCGGGCGATGGCGTAATTCTGCGTTCGGGTGGTCATTCGCTATCAAACTTGAAAGCGAATGGCGCCCGTGTCAAACTTGTCGATCAGGGAATCTACCGGCCACGCGGGCGACCAGGACCGTCAAATCCCCGTCTTTCGGGTTCTTCGCCCGCGGCAGCCCGCTCGGCCATTTCCGCGATCCGCTCCTTGGATTCCTCGCCAATGACGGTGGAGGAGTTGACATACTCGAGAGCTGCGGCGGGTTCCTCCCGGGCCCACTGGTAGGCAATCCGGGTCACGGCGCGCTGGCGGCTCTCTTCGCCCGAAATCGACTCGGCCAACTGGATGGTGTCGGCTGGCGCAGCCTCGCGGTTGCCGTAGATATAGCCCTGCACTGCGTTGTCACGAATCGCGCCTGCGGGTTGGGCCTCGATATATTCCAATGCGCGCGCGGAATCTTCCCGGGACAGGGTTCCCACCACGCGACCGATTCCTTCCTCAATCGCGCTCTCACCACCCTTCGTGGTCAGCCAGTCGAGGGCGGCACCGGCATCTTCCCGGGCCCACTCGCGCGAGACATCTGCAATGAGTTCGTCACGCTCTTCGCCTTCGGGCACTTTGAGCGCTTCGCCCGCCGCCCGAGCAGGATTGATGTTTGCGAGTGATTCCACCGCTTCCATGCGCGCCTCAACCTTCTCGTCACCGGAGAGACTGTTGATCCAATTGTCAGCGGCGGAGTAATCCGAGATGGCCCATGATTCGGCGATGGACCGATAGGCGTCCATCCGCTCTTCGGCACTCAACCCGGCAGCCATCGCGACTGCCGCCTTGGGATCCTGCTGGGCAAGCTCGTTGAATACTCCGGCGATTGCATCACCCGCCTCGCGCTCTTCGAGGGTGCGCGCCCACTTGAGGGCCGCTTCCGGATTCTGCTTGGCCCACTCGCCCGCGATCATGGCGACGGTATCGCCACCACCACGCCCACCGAGACCGCCCATCCGAAAGTCTCCAGGGTTCTCGGTGTACTGCTTGGCGAGTCCCTCCGGATTGGAGGCGGCCCAACCGGAGACCACCCCAGCTCGCGCCATGAACATTTCCGGAAAGCCCATGGTTTTGCTCTGCTCAAGGGCAGCGTGTGGATCGGTCTCGGCCCAGCGCGAGAAGAGAAGGTTCATGGCGAGCATGCGCTGCGACATCGGAAGGTTCTGCAGCTTTTGCATCTCTCCTTCGAACTGCGAAGGATCGAGATCGTTGTAGTAGTGCAGGAGCGCCATCATCCGGTTCGTCTGACCGGGTTCGGAGAGAATCTCGCGAAGGCTCCCCGCCGACTTGCCTTGTCTGTGCGAAGCCTGGCTCCCACCACCGCCACCACTGCTCGGCCGGCCCGGTGCCCGGTTGGAGATGCTGGAGCGGTTCTTTTCGTCCGCGGATTTGGGGTCCTCTTTGCCCCCTGCCCCGACCAAATATCCTCCAGCGCCCCCCACAAGCAGGGCCCCTACTGTTACTAACACACTCGTTTTCATTACTTTATAACTGACGGTGATTAAACCCAAAAGCGACCCAAAAGTTGCGTTTTTTTGGTCTGGGATCGCTTGTCAGCCCCTCCTTCAGCCTGCATCGTCCCGCCGTGTCTGCCGCCCAGGAATCCTTCCGTGTCCTCTTCGTTTGCTGGGGAAATATCTGCCGCTCGCCCGCCGGCGAAAACGTCTTTCGCCACCTCCTGGCAGAGAGCGAACACGCAGGACGAATCGAGTGCGACTCCGCGGGAACGATCGACGCACACGCGGGAAAGGCTCCCGACACCCGCATGCGCCAGACCCTTGAACAACGCGGCATCAAGGTGCAGGGAACTGCTCGCCGGATCCGCGGGAAGGACTTCGATACCTTCGACCTGATTCTTACGATGGACGATTTCAACCGACAGGAAGTGCTCGCCATGACGCGTTCGGCTCAGGATCGCGCCAAGGTGCGGCCCTTCACCGAGTTTTGCCAGGAGCACGAGGAGAGCGAGGTCCCGGATCCCTACTACGGTGGCGACTCCGGGTTCGAGTTCGTGGCGGACCTCATCGAAGATGGTTGCAGCGGATTGCTGGAGCACATCGAAGCGCAATTCGATTGATGTCACTGGACACGATCAGGGATGCAGTTGAGGAGGCGACCGGCGTTCGTCCGGAAGGGCCCGCGCAACCCATGGGAGGCGGTTGTATCAATGACGCATTCCGACTTGGCGACTTTTTCGTGAAGACGAATGAGCTCTCGAAGGAGGCGATGTTTGAGGTGGAGAGTCTCGGATTGACTGCATTGCACCAGAGCAATTCCGTTCGAGTCCCTCAGCCGATTTGCTCGGGTTGCGATTCCGTCCTCGCCTTTCTCGTCCTTGAGTTTCTCCCTCTGGGTGGAGGATCGACTTCGTCACAAGAGACCCTCGGACGGCAACTTGCCGATCTGCATCGTAGCACTGCAGACCACTTCGGATGGGAACAGGACAACTTTATCGGAGCCACGCCACAACCGAATTTGCAGAGTGAACGGTGGATCGATTTCCTTCGGGAACACCGCCTCGGACACATCCTGCACTTGGCCGAGGGCTGCGGTTACGCCTTCCGCAATGCGGCGGGCCTCCTCGACAATCTCGACCGTTTTTTCGAGAGCGAACCGCCGCCCTCCCTCCTGCACGGTGACTTGTGGGGCGGGAATGCGGGTGCGCTAAAGGATGGCACTCCGGTCATCTTCGACCCCGCGGTCTATCACGGCGACCGGGAGGCCGATCTCGCCATGACAAGACTGTTTGGTGGCTTCTCGCCTGCCTTTTACGCGGCATACGCGGAGGCCTGGCCCCTGGCGCCCGGCCACGAGGCCCGCAGTGACCTTTACAATCTCTACCACATCCTGAACCACGCGGTTCTCTTCGGCGGTGGTTACGCCCGACAGGCGCAGGGGATGATGGACGAGCTGCTGCGCCGGATCTAGGGCCTGTTCTTGCCCGGGGTTCCCGAAGGGTTCACAGGTCAGGAGCGCTGATTTCTCACCTTGCTTGTCACAAGTCAACGCTTGGCGGGAATACTCAGGAAAGGCCCCATGGCGGAATTGAACGACCAGATCCTTCTCTCACGCTACCTGCGCGGTGCGGACGACGCCTTTCGCCATTTGCTGGATCGCCACTCCGGACTGGTCTACGGAACCGCGCTGCGAGTGACAGGAGATCCCGGTGCCGCCGAAGAGGTCTCGCAGGATGTCTTCGTTCTCCTGGCTCGGAAGGCGCGTGCGTTGACCTCGCATCCCAGTGTGGCGGGCTGGCGGCATCGCACCTCGCACAATGTTGCGCGCCACGAACAACGGCGACGGATGCGGCAGTCGCGAAAGGTGGCCCGCATCGCCGAGGAGATCGAAGAGGCACAATTTGACACCCCCCGCGCCCTGACCGGCGTGGATGAGGCGGTGGCTCGCCTGCCCAAGCTTGATCGCGAAGCCATCCTGCTGCGCTTCTTCGAAGACCTGGAATACGAAGAGATCGCCCGGCGAATCGGGATCACCGAATTCGCCGCGCGCAAGCGAGTTTCGCGAGCGCTCAAACGCCTGCAAAAAACCCTGGGCCCGGAGCAATCATCGGCTGCCGCTTCTGGTGCCATGGTGATCGCAGCACCCCTCGACCTCCTGGACAAGATTGCGCCGGCTCTTCCCTCGGCTGGGACCGCCGCTGCCACCACAACTACAACTACCCTTCTAACTACCATGACCACCAGCACTGCAGTCAAAGCAACGGGCCTCGCCTTAGTGGGCGGGCTTCTCATTTATGGCAATGTCCACCAGAGCCAGAAGAACAAGGCTCTCACCAAGGATCTCGAAGGAGCGCGCACGGAATTGAGCGCCCTGCGCGGACCGGACGGAAGCCGCAAAAGCGCGACGCGTACGAGGGAGAACGGTGGCGAGCGAAAGGCTGGCAGCATGGGTTCACTGGCTAGGTTGAGCGCTCAAGTGGGGACCCTGACAAGCGCCCTCGAAAAAGAAAGAGTCCGTCGAACGACCGCCGAATCCGAGGCAGCTTCCCTGCGCGAACAGCTGGTGCCCTTCAAGGATGAATTGGTGGTCGCCTTCGGAACGATCGAAGAGATTGGCCGGGACTTTGGTTCACTCTTCAGTGAGGCTCAATTCCTCACCCAGATGGAGAAAGAGGGTCGGCTCGACGAAGAGGAGGTAAAACGGCGACTCGCCAAATTCTACCGGTCGGCCGCCGCGATGGGGGGACTCTCCCAGCAGGTTGTGGAAATGGAAGGCGATCCGAAGGAGAGCTCCGAGTTTTTCTCAGCCACCTACGCCCAACTCTTTGGACTTGAAGATGCGGACCGGGAAAACCTTCGCATGATCTTCGAGAAACACATCACGGTGGCAAATGAGCGTAAGATCTCCTTGAAACAGATCACTGCCCTGATCGATCAGGACATCGAGGGCGGATTCGAAGAGGAGATGAAGCGAATGATGGCGACTCGCCAAATCTACTTCCGCGATGTCCGCGCCGAGCTGCGCGAAGCGATCCCCGAGGATCGCCGCGCGGAGTTCGATACCTGGGTGGAACAGGACGGAATTGGTTTCAACAATGTCACACTGCGGGAACAGGCACTTCAGTTCAGCTTGGGTGGCAATCAAGAGCAGGAAAAGCCGACCTCTCCTGAAGAGGCCCCGCCTGAGACCGAGCCCGCCCGTGCAGTTCCTGAGTAAAGCGATCTCTGTAATCTGCTCGTTTGAGGGAGGGGAGGAGTAGGATGCGACCTCCATCAGTATTCAGACTGATCGATCGAGGAGGCTTTGACCTTTTGACCACACCAGGCAGCTCGACGAAAACTCAACCTTCCAATTTCGAAACAGGCTCCAGCACCTCTCTGACCTCCGCTTTTCGACCTTCAATCTTTGAGCTTCGACCTTCCGTCTTCGCCCGCTCTTACTTTCCCTTGGATATCGTCTCGCTGGAAATCCTGGTCTCCTTGCCGCCGAGATGTCTTCCGAGAAACGCCGTGACGCGCCGCTGCAATTCCTCGCTGCGAAAGCCATGCCCGGCACCCTCCAGCGTGATGAAGACCGCAGGCACTCCGGCCGCCTTCAGGCGCTTGGCGAGATCAACGGATTGATTGTGTGGCACGAGCATGTCCTTGGTGCCATGCGCGAGGAGCATGGGAGCGTCGGGCTTGCTCACATGGGTCACCGGGGAGGCACTGTTCGCGATCTCCTTCTTATCCAGGAGGGCACCGCCCACCAGCTTCCCCTCCGGCGAATTGGCCGCGCTGTGTTTGATGGTGCTTGGAAAGTCGTCCATGGTGAGTAGGTTGGACGGCCCGAAGAAATTCACGACGCACGCGACCCCGGAGGTTTGGTCGAGGTGCTTGCCAAGCTTGCCTTCCAACTCGGGAACATCTCCGCAGACACCCAACATCGCGACGAGATGTCCGCCTGCGCTCGTCCCCCACACTGCGATTTTTCCAGCGTCATAGCCGTATTCCCCGGCGTGAGCTTTCAGCCATCGAATGGCGGCCTTGCAGTCATGGATCTGGGTGGGCCAGCGTGACTCGCTGGTGAGGCGGTAGTTGATGGAAGCCCCGGCGTAGCCGCTGGTCTCAAGATAGGGAAGCAACCGACGCAGGCCGCCCTCTTTGCTCCCCGCTCGCCAGCCACCCCCGTGAATGTAGACCAGGAGCGGACGGGCTTTCCCGCTTTTTGCCTTGGGAAGGAACAAGTCGAGAGCCTGGCGAGGATTGCCGGACCCGACATAGTCGAGGTTCTTGAGTTCCCGAAAGACGGCAGACTCTGCCTGGTCGCGTTTGCGGGCCCGCTTCATGAAGGCGGCGTCTTCCTCCCGTGAAATTACCCCGTCCTTGTTGGTATCCACGCGCTCAAAGTTCCGGCGCGCGGCATTGGGCAGCTCGTCCATTTGAAGCTTGCCGTCCTTGTTCTTGTCCCAGTCGGCAAAACGATCTGCCAGCACGGTGACCGGGAGGACACCGAGAATCAATGCGAGGAGGCGAGTGCTCATGCAGGATAGAACACGGAGGACGGAGCGGAGTTTTCAGCGGATGCCGGCATCGTCCACCCGAAAGGAGATCGGTGCCCACCGCCGATTGGAAACCGCGATCAGGGATCCCGGGCATGCCCCGGAACAAATACGCCTAGCCTCAGGCGATGCACCTGCCCTCAATGACGGAGCGCTATTCCCGAGAATCGCTCAGGCAGACTTGCGCAGCAGTGAAACCATTACGCCCTGGATCACCAGTTCTCGAATCGGAATGAGATCCGGATACATCTCGTTCTCGGCTTGGAGATAGGGAGTACCCCGATCCATGATGTAGCGCTTGAGCGTGGTTTCACCATCAATGAGGGCGGCCACGACGTCTCCGTTGCGCGGTTCACGCATCTCGAGAACAACGGTGTCGCCGTCGCAGATGTGGGCATCGATCATGGAATCACCGCGCACTTTCAGCGCAAAGGCCTTGGTGGACCGGGAAATTCCAATGCTGGCCACATCGATGGATACGCATCCATCGCGCTCAGGCACCACGTCTTGCGCCATCCCCGCCGCGATGTCCCCGTAGATGGGAATGTCCAGAATCTCCTCGCGCTCCAGCGTTTCCGGGAACACCACGGCACGTGCTTTGCCTGCGAGGCGTTTAATAGCACCTTTACGCTCAAGAGCGCGCAGGTGGCTCATGGCGGCAGTCTGGCTTGCAAATCCAAAGTGCGCCTGAATCTCACGGGTGGAGGGCATAATCCCCATTTCATGGTGAGATTGGTGGAGGAAATCTAAAAGTTCCTGTTGTCTATCTGTGAGTTTCTGGCCCATAAACCCTTCCTGTTAGGATGAACAGTAATATGATCCGGCTAGGAAAACGCAAGTTTTTCTTCACCGAAGGTCCTACCCAGGCAAGAAATTAGCCCTTGAGAATACTTCACTCGATGAGATTATCAATTTCGATGTTCCTCTCTTTCAGGCCTCACTTTGGCTGTCTCCTGCTGTCCGCTTCCCTCCTTTCCTGCATCCCAACATCAGGATTACCCACTGATGGCCAACCGGTTGCGGCTCCACCACCCCCTCCTGTGGTCACCCCCTCGGGGGCTCCCCCGGCGGTAGTCGCGAAGAGCGTGATCGTCATCGACGCCGTGACGGGTCGCATTCTCACGGGAAAAAACGAGGACGTCCCGCGGGCGGTGGCCAGCACCCAAAAGCTCATGACGGCCCTGCTGGTGGTGGAAGCTGGCCCGCTCAGCGACCCGGTCACCATCGAGGATTCGGACACCACGGTGGAGCCCACCAAGCTCTATTTGCGCATCGGCGACACCTTTCCGCGCAGCGCCCTGCTCAAGGCGATCCTGGTGCGCAGTGCCAATGACGCCGCGATGGCCCTGGCACGCGACGTCGGCGGCAGCGTGGAGGAGTTTGCCATCATGATGAACGAGCGGGCCCGCTCGCTTGGGATGCGCAACTCGAACTTTCGCAATCCCCACGGACTGACCGAAGGGGGCCAGTTCTCGACTGCCCGCGACATGGCCAAGCTTGCTCGCGCGACCTACCAACGCTCCGCGATCCGTGCGCCCATGATCATTGCCGAGTACAACTTTGTTCACAACGACGGATCCATCCACAAGCTGGTGAACACCAACAAACTTCTCAAGCGACTCTCCTACACGACCGGCATGAAGACGGGAACCACCCGGGCTTCCGGCAAGTGCCTGGTTGCGAGCGCATCGCTCAACGGACGCACCGCCATCGCGGTGGTCCTGGGGAGCACGCCCCAGGCGGTGTGGAACGATTCCGAAAAGCTCTTGCGATGGGCGCTTGAGCGTCCCCGCCCTTCGCTGCAGGCCCAGCCTGCTGGCCGGGCCAACTAACCGATCACCATGCGTCAGCCCGAGGATGAACTCGCGGCCATGCGCGAAGCGGGATTGCTTCGCGAGTTGCGCCGCGTTGAACCCGCACGCCCTCCCCTCCTCACGGTCGCAGGCCGGGAGGTGGTGAACTTCTCGTCGAACGATTACCTCGGCCTCGCACAGGATGAAGATGTCCAGGCAGCCGCGCGCAGGGCGACCGAACAATTTGGCGCGGGCTCGACGGCGTCCCGCCTCATCAGCGGATCGCTTGGCATTCATCACGATCTCGAGGAACGCCTCGCGGAGCTCAAGGGTACGGAGGCGGCCCTCAGCTTTACCAGCGGCTACGCCACGGCGGTGGGCACCCTTGCTGCCCTGTTGGAACAAGGCGACACCGTCATCCTCGACAAGCTCTGCCATGCCAGTCTCGTCGATGGCGCACGGCAATCGGGAGCGACCTTGCGCGTGTATCCGCACAACAACCTCGACAAGTTGGAGCGGTTGCTCGGCTCCGCCCGCGAGAAGTGCGCGGCAGACGCCCGCTTGCTGGTGGTGACCGAGTCCATCTTCAGCATGGAAGGGGATCGCGCCCCCTTGCGCGAAATTGTGGAACTCACGGAGCGTCACGACGCCCTGCTTCTCGTCGATGAAGCACACGCCGTCGGGGTGCTTGGCGAGACGGGGCAAGGCCTGGCGCAGGAACTCGGATTGCAGGGTCGGATTGCGCTGCAGATGGGCACCCTGGGCAAGGCGGTGGGGTCGGCCGGCGGTTATCTCGCAGCGGATCGCCGGTGGATTGACCTGCTCCTCAACAGCGCACGCTCGTTCATCTACTCGACCGCACCTCCCCCCGCCCAAGCCGCGGCGTCCCTGCGCGGCCTGGAGATCATCGCCTCCCAGCGGGGAGCGACGCTGCGGGACAGACTCTGGCGCAACATCAACAATTTTGGAGAGCTCAGCAGTCAGGAACCGGTGAGCGCGATCGTTTCCGTAATGGTTGGTCAGAACGAACCCGCCGTGCAAGCGGCCGAGGCACTCTTGCAGGCAGGCTTCCTAGCCCCTGCGATCCGCTTTCCCACCGTCCCCCGCGGCACTGCACGGCTTCGCATCACGCTCTCCGCTGCCCATGAAACCGGCCAGATCGAGGAACTCCACCGCGAACTTCGGAAGCTCGCGATTGTGAATTGAATGTTCTCGTCAGCGCGGCCCTCCCAAACGACGATGACCCCATGAAGACGCTGGCCTCTCTAACAGCTCTCCTCGCCCTCACCACGGTGCACACCAGGGCCGATCAGGATCAGAAAGCGGACATTCCCACCAAGGCCGATTCGGAAACGCTCCTCGCTGCGGGTTTCCAGCCGCTCTTTGATGGGAAGAGTCTCGACGGCTGGAGGAAGGCCGGAGGCACGGGGCAGTATAAAGCCGAAGGCGGCGCAATCGTGGGATTTGGAAAGAACATCCGCGGCAACACCTTTCTCTGCACTGAAAAGAATTACGGGGACTTCATTCTCATTTTCGAGTTTCAGTTCGGTGATCCCGCCGGTAATTCCGGCTGTCAGTTTCGCTCCACCCAACGCAACAAGACCGGACGCGTGATCGGCTACCAATGCGAGCACGACAACAACAAGAACCGGTCCTACACCGCCGGAGTGTACGACGAAGCGCGCAGGGGCTGGCTCTACCCGGGCAAGTTCACCAAAGCCAAGAAGGTTGAAAAGACCTTCACGACCCAGGGGAAGGAAGCCTTCAGGTGGGATGACTGGAACACGATCGTGATCAAGTGCGAGGGAACGCACATCCAGACCTGGCTCAATGGCATCGCTCGCGCTGATTTTGTGGACACCGACAAACGGAATTTCACTGCGGAGGGCTTCATCGCCCTCCAAGTCCACGGTGGCAAGTCGGCCCATGTGATGTGGCGACGATTATTCCTCAAAGAGCTCTAGGCACAACTTGCCGCAGGCTTGTTTTCGCTTACTGGTTCCCAGTTGCCCAGACACCCGGCCCCGGCCCCACTCCATGAGATCCTTTTTTTCCCTCGTCGCCCTGCTCATGCTATCCAGCGCCTCCCTCGCCGCTCCCTTCCTCGTTGCACACCGGGGCGCTTCCAAGGATGCCCCTGAGAATACGCTCCCGGCTTTCGAACTGGCGTGGAAACAGGGCGCCGATGCGATCGAAGGCGACTTCTATCTCACCAAGGACGGCAAGATCGTCTGCTTTCACGACGGCGACACCAAAAAGATCACGGGCAAGAAGCTCGTTGTCAAGGACAGCACCCTCGCCGAACTGCAGGCCTTGGATGTCGGTGAATGGCGCGGCAAGAAGTTCGCGGGAACCCGCATGCCCACTCTCGAGCAGGTTCTCGCCACCGTCCCCAAGGACAAGAAGATCTACATCGAGATCAAGTGCGGCCCGGAGATCGTGTCGGCTCTGCTTAGCGAGGTGAAGAAGAGCAAGCTGCATGATGAACAGATCGTGGTCATCTCCTTCGAGCCCAGCGTCATCCAGGCGGTGAAGCTCCAACGCCCGCAGTGGGTGGCAAATTGGCTCTACTCGTTCAAGAAAGGCGCTTCGGATGGTCTCACTGAGGAGCTCCCGAAGGTTCTCCAGACCCTGAAGGAGATCAAGGCGGACGGCTTGAGCTCCAACTCTCACGCGGGCATCACCGAGACACTGGTGGCCAAGCTGGAAACCGCCGGGTTCCAGCATCACGTCTGGACCGTCAATGATGCCCGGACCGCCCGCCGATTCCTCGAACTGGGCACCAGGACGGTGACGACTGATATCCCGGAACGGCTGCGCGAGCAGCTTGGGAAGTAGGGACGCCCGATCCGAAATCGAAGGTGGTCAAAAGCCTTGCCTTCCTATTCGATTTCGAGAACCTCCGCCCCCCGACCTCCGACCTTCCACTTTCGACCTCCCCATGGCTGGCTTCTTCAAGAATCTCTACAACAAAGTCTCCAACAGGGCAGAGATCGACTGGGACGAACTTGAGGCTGATCTGATATCGTCAGACCTCGGCGTCCGCTTATCGGTGGAGATCATCGAACACCTTCGGGGCTTGGGCCGCAAGGTGTCTGCCGAGGATGTGGTCGAGGCCGCCCGCGAGCATATTGCGCGAGTCTTTCCCGACGACGATCACACCCTCGACCTGCGCGAGGATGGCATGCCCCTCGTCATCCTCGTGGTGGGGGTGAATGGGACTGGCAAGACTACCTCATCCGCCAAGCTCGGACATCTCTTCGCCAAACACGGCGTCTCGGTCCTGCTCGCGGCCGCGGACACCTTCCGGGCTGCCGCGGTCGAGCAACTGGAGCGCTGGGCAGAGCGCCTCGACCTTCCCCTCGTGAAAGGCGCACCGAATGCCGACCCCGCCTCGGTTTGCTACACCGCTCATCAAAAGGCGATCAAGGACGGAACCCAGATCGTGATTTGCGACACTGCCGGCCGGATCCACACGCGCCACAATCTGATGGAAGAGCTGGGCAAGATTCAGCGTACTCTCAGCAAGCAGGACGAGACTGCACCGCACCTCACTCTCCTCGTGGTGGATGCCACCACCGGCAGCAATGCGCTCAACCAGGCCCGCGAATTTCACAAGGCAGTCCCACTCGATGGCGTGATCGTGACCAAGCTCGACGGCTCGGGCAAAGGCGGTGTGACCGTCGCCATTCAACAGGAACTCGGCATCCCACCCCGCTTCATCGGAACCGGCGAAGAACCTGATGCCTTCGACGCCTTTTCGAAGAAGGAGTTTGTCGAGCAGGTGCTCTAGGGCGATGGGCACTGAAATCGAACGCAAATACCTGGTCTCCGGTGAGTTTCCCCGCATCGACGGTTCCGAGATCGTGCAGTGCTACCTCTGCCTTGATGCGGAGCGGACCATCCGGGTCAGAATCGACGCCGGCAACGCGACTCTCACCATCAAGGGGAAGACGGTTGGAATCTCTCGAGCGGAATTCGAGTACCCCATTCCTCTGGAGGATGCGCACAAATTAATGGCAATGTCCCTTGCCGAGACGGTGGAGAAAACCCGCTACCGAGTTCCCCATGAGGGTGCGATCTGGGAAGTGGACGTCTTCCGCGGGGCCAACAAGGGCTTGATGGTTGCTGAGATCGAACTCGCTGAGAAATCGGAGGCAGTTGCCCTCCCTGACTGGGCGGGAAAAGAAGTCAGCGCCGATCCCCGCTATCGCAACTCCCGCCTCGCCCAATTGCCCTTCACCAAGTGGGTCTGAAGGCCAGCGGGCGATAGCGCCGGTCTCGCAGCGACAATCCTGCAATCCCAATTCGCCCTGATTCTTCCCGGGCGGATCGGAATTGCGCTGAGCCCCGGGAACTTCCCGTCTGGAACCTGAGCTTCATTTGGAACTTTTGGATTGGAGCTTGAGCCCCCGTGTCCTCGCGGCAGACCAGAATCGGCGGTCCACGTCATCATAAAACTATCCTCCCGGGTGCCCTTGTCCGCTTCGAATGTCTTCTCCAATTTGCTGAAGGGCCTAAATCGGGGGCCCTCACTCGATCGCCCGCACCCGCAAATCCCGCAACGAAAACAACGGCCCCTCGCATCCTCGCATGGGATGCGCTCCGTTCTTCCGCGTCCGACCAAAGCGGTTCCGTGCCTCGTTGAAGACCCCGTCAACGAAACTCCGGCTCCCAATCACGCCACCATCCACGAAGTAGCGCACCTTGTGCTCCAACAACTCCGCCAGACTCAGCTTCCCACCCGCTTGCAAGACCTTCGCGGCCTGCCTCGGTGACACTCCGCGCCGTGCTACTTCCACCTTCTGAGTCCTCTCACTGTCTCGAACCCGCTCCTGGCCATCAGAGAACAAGATCACTCGATAATCCGCGATCACCTGCCGCCAACTCTTCGCTTTGCGCACTCCTCCGCCGAGGTTCTCATACTCACTCATCACCCGCTCAATCCCGTTGCGAGCTTCGGTCCCTCCCGCCACCGCCTCGGCATAGCTGCACCAGCGGTACTTGCCCGGATCCTTCACGATCCCCGCCCGGACCGGATTCAGATCGATATATGCCGTCAGCACCCGCGCCGCGTAGCCATCTTGGACGATCACGCTCTTGAAGCGATCCTCCCACAACGTCCCCCGCCGGCCGTGCTTCTTGTTGAACCATTGGGTAAAGCGCTGCTTCAGGGTCTTCATGAACTCCGACAAGTTCCACATCCGGTAGAGATACTTCTCCACAATCGCCTGCACCCCTTCCTCGTCACCGGCCCTCTTCCGCTCCCGAATCAACCGCCGCACCTCCGCCACGTGCATCTCGCTGTAAAGCAGCGACAAGCGCCCAAAGAACTCCCGCTCAGATAGCCCTTCTTCCGGCCGCAAGGGCACCTCCACCAAGAGGTGAAAGTGATTCGACATCACGCAGTGGGACAGCACCCGCACCCCACAAAACCGCTCATACAATCGCATCAACTGCACAAACCGCTCCTTCTCTTCCTTCCCCAGCACAAACTGCCGATCCACCACCCGCGACACACAGTGGTAAATCCCAGATCGCCGCCCCGCTTCCCATGCCGGAGCCAAGAATCGCGCCTTCCTCATGCCCCTGCTCTAGCTGGCTCCCGCAAGCGCACAAGCCCTTTTTTATAATTTGTCTGTCCCTTTATTTCTACTTTATTTCTAGATTCAAGGGTTCTTGGGGGTCGAAGCGTTAACTCCTGCCCTTATGGCAACGCGATCTCCAATCGATAGAATCTCCGCTCCACATTCCCGGGATGAACCGGGGTCTTGGGAGGTCCGTCATCGTCCACTTGGTAGATCGCCGGGAAGGCATCGCTCCCCGAACTGATCACTGGACCGAGTTGAGTCCAACCCTGCAGGTCGGAACTCCAGAACAAAGTGTAGAGTCGATCCGGAATGCTTGGAAACTCGAGCGTCCTGCTGCCGTCTGGATTGCTGCTCACGGTGAGGCTCGGAAAGTCCGCCACGTCGGCAGTGAAAGGATCGAGACCAACGAGAAACTCCACGAAGTTGAGGAGACCGTCGCCGTCGGGATCGCCATCGGGTCCGTTCGCGAGATTCCCGGGAGGCATCCCGTCATCCGCAGTGTCGAGTCCATTCGCAATCTCCCACCAATCGGGAAGCATGTCGGCGTCGTCATCCTGATCCACGGGCACCGAGGGTCCGAGCGCCACCGTGATGTCGCGCGTGGCGGTGGCCAGAATGGGTCCGGCAGGCACCTCTCGGACATCGACGCGGATGCGGTAGAGGCCGGGCGAGATGTTGCTCCAGGTGTAGTCCCAATATTTTTGCACGCCGGCCACGGTGACTTGATCAAAGGTGACCGTCCCGCTGCCGAGTTCGAAGGTGATCTCGACCTGCACGGCGCTCTCGTCGGTCGCGATGCGCATCGGCGCCTCGCGCTGGGCGGGGGACGGATTCGGCACGTCCGGCAAAAACTGGACATAGGGCTGGCCATCCCCATCCACGGCAGGGGGCTGCACGATGCTCAAGAATGGCACCTCCTGCACCGCCGCCCGAACCAGGCGGGTCGCACTCAGCGAGAGGTCGGCGCGCTGGTGGCTGATCTCAACATGGTGGAGGAAATCGGGATCGCCGTTGTAGAGCACCGGCACATCGAACGCGAGGGCGTGGTAGTCCGCGGTTTCGTTGAAAATGATGCTGTAGAACGACTTCTCCTGCTCCACCGCCCCGTCGGGGGACCCCGACAGTTGGCTCGCAATCTTCACGGAAAACTCATCGATGAGCTGCTGCTCAGTGAATCCATCAGCAACAATCTTCGAGAAGAAGGCCTTCAGGGTGTGGTCGTCACCGACCACCTCACCGTTGGTCGCCGGAAAGGCAATGAAGAGCTGCCGATCAGGCCCATTGGCAATGACATTGCGCGACAGAGTGGTGTACCAGCCGTTCATGTCATCGGCAGGGCTCACCGTTCCGGTCCAGGTCGCAGGATCCGAGGAGGTCGCCTCCACCAGACGCACCCGCAAGACGGCGGGAACATTGCCAGAAGGGATGTTGATGTAGTCGAAGCGGAACTCCTTGGGGAAGGAACTGCTGATTCCCGGATCGCTGCCCACTTTGGTCGCCTCCACCCACTTGCCGACCCCGTTCCCATTCTCTGCGCCGGTCGCGTCGTCGTCGTTCGACCCGGCCCCATCATCGATAAAGAACCAGACCCCGATCACGCTCGCGTCGGCCCGCACCACGGCGCCGTAACTTTGACCGCCGACGGTGCCGTTCTCCGCCGGAAAGATGATTTCACCCTGCGGCCGAGCGACGTCGTAGTAGAAGGTCTGCTGGAAGGTGTTGTAGAGCGAGGCCCTGCCGTCGCGCTGAAGAAAGGCGCGAGCTCGAATGATGTGGAATCCCTCGTCGAGTCCGGTCTGCATCAGGAAGGAGTTCTGGTCCGGGGTCCTGGCGTAGTCGTTATCCGGAAAATGCTGCACCGTGCTCCCATTGAAACCATCGATCTGGAAAACGGTCATTCCGTATCTCTTCTCTTCGACCTCGACCGCTCCGGAGGGAAAGGTCGGACTCACGGTTGCGCGGCGGATTCCTGCGACATATCGAATCGTCCCGCTCGGTTTGGGGGAGATCACTCCCTTCCACCAACTCCCGTTCCCACCATCTGGCGCATCGCCGGCCCAGGTCATGGGCACCGCCATGGTCGAGGGATTGGCGGGGACTCTTGCTGCCCCTTCCGGCACGGTCCCATCCAGAGTGTAGTAGAGAGCGCCCTGGAATCCGCCACCCAGGCCCGCGTTGGTCTTGACGTAAACTTCAATCGAATTGGCCTTCTCTTGGTAGTGATCCCCGGTCGCGATCGACCCCGGAAGGGTGGCTTCCGGGTCGTGATAGACAAAAGCGACGGTGTTGGAAGGCGTGGAATTGGAGCCCTCGCCATCCGTGCGCGAGAATGATCCGCTCCCGATCGTCGTCCGCCAGCGCTCCACATCATCCGCGCCCAGCATGCAGCGTGAGGTGTTCTTGGCCGCAAACTTTTCCGGAGCCATCCGCTCCACAAAGCTCGGCTGCTCGTATCCGAGAAAGACATCCGTGCTCAAGGCGGGAGGATTGTCGCGGAAGGCGGGATCGCTGTTTCCGCCGGGCCGGGTTCCGTTCAGATCAACTCCCCCGTCCAGCTTGCAGAGGATGTTTGCAGCGGAGCCGTCCGCGCGAAAGACGAACTTAATGTCGCTCACGTCCGTGACGCGCGGGATCTCGACCTCGTATTGGTAGTCGCTGAAACTGTCGTTGCTGAGATCGGAGGGATAGGGATGAAAGCCCGGGTTGGCGAATGGACCGTTGAATCCCGCGTCCCCGTTGGGACCGTCGTGCCGCGCCACCGTCAGGGTGCCCACCGGTTGACCACTTTGGAAGATCTCGATCGGCCGGCCGCCCAGATCGCTCCATGCGCGGGACTCTTCCGGGGTCCGCCACGAGAACACCATGTAACTGCCCGGAGCGACCACCACCTCGTCCAACTGCGAGGCCCACTTGTAGAAACCGGTCTGGCTGCCGTAGCCGCGGGCGTACTGATAGAGATAGGAGTCGTCGACAAAGGGCGTGGAACCGAACGAGGTCGAGATGTTTCGTCCCGAGCCATTGGCGTAATTGTCGTTCACCATCACGATGGCCACCACTCCGTCGGCGTCCGACATCCCGCCGTTCTCGCGCTTGTCGATGCGTTCGTAGGCCACGAAGTCGTTATCGGCCCAGCGCGGTTTCTGCCAGCCCCGCGCGAAGTGCTGGTGAATATAGGCGAGGTTGGGAAGGCGATTGTCCCCCCATTGCCCGAGAAAGGCGGTATTTGCGTGACGAGGAAAGGCGCCCCCGCTCCCCGCCAGGTTGCCCGCGTGATAGTTGCCGTCGGTGTAAACCAGCGGCAGCCCGTCGCGCGTGAAGTAGAAGGCGTGCTGCAACTCGCGTCGCGCGGCAAAGTCGTTGTCGTGACTTTGCGCATGCATCACCGAGACGCTGGAATTGAACCCCCCGGCGCCCGGAGAATCGTACCCGGAGAGACTGGCAGAGGGATTCCCCAGGATGTTGTTGAGATTGTTGCGCAGGTCATTGTCGATCAGGCGCATTCCGGCATCGATATAGGATCCGTAGGCCGGCGGCTGCCCGAGGTGTTCGCCAAAGAACATCGCATCGTCGCGCGACGCATCGACGCTGAACACCGTGTCGCGGTGGTTGGCATCGGAGAATCCCCGCGTGAGGTTGAACTGCCGCTGCGCCTGCCCGAGGTAGCCGTAGTCGGATTCGTCCTTGTCCGCGCCGAAGGTCGCTCCGAAGAAGTCGGCGGGAGTGTGCTTTACGGCATCGAGCCGCGCGCCGTCCGCCTTGGTGCGGTCGAGTTGCCAACGCATCGAACGATGCAACATGTCCTCCACGCGCTCCTTGTAATAGTCTTCATCGGCCTGCAGCGATGCCACCGTGATGCCATTCCCCGGCCCGAATCCAACGTAGATTCCGTCATTGGCCGCGTGGCTCTGTCGGGGCGCGGTGGGCACGTAGCAGTAGTACTCCGGGTGGTCGGGGTGCCGGAGAAACTTGATCTTGCCGGCGGTGTTTCCCTCGAAGGGACCATGATTGCGATTGGTGGTGCCGGGCTCATTGGCAATGTCGATCAATCCCGAAAGACCCAGGTTTTGCACTTGCCACTCGCTTCCCCAATCGCGGGTGTTGTCCCACTTGCGATGAAACCCGTCGCCCGTCTCGCGGAGGTGAAAGTCCCTTGGGAGGAAGCCCGGGTAGATGTCCTCCGGAACGAACTCGTTGAACCCCGGCGTATCGAAGCCGTTGTGATTCATGATGCTGTCGAAGTAGACGCGCATCCCGAAGCGATGGGCCACCCGGATGAGATCCAGCAGATCCTGCTCCGTCCCGTAGCGGGTCGCAACTGATCCCTTCTGGTCCTTCGAGCCGAGGTCGAAGCGGTCAAACAAATCGTAGCCCACGGAATACCCCCCTCCCGCCTTGGTGGGCGGAGGAATCCAGAGCGATTCGTAGCCGGCCTCGGCAATCTCCGGGATCTTATCGCGGATCTCACGCCAGCTTGTATTGAAATACTGCAGCATGGCCTCCCCGGATGCCATCGACACGGTCATGAGGAGCAGAGCGGCGGCACGCCAGGGGCAGGTCATCGGGGAAGTCGGAGGGTTGTGGGCAGGACACCTCAATACACAGCTCAATGGCGACCCGCGCAAAGAAAATCTCCCAGCTCGGACTTGGGATCCCTCGCTTTTCCGCTTCTCAAAATTACCCCTCAATCTACCCTCTCCCCGTGCCCGAGGAAGCCGCAGATGCGCAGAAGCAATTGTCAGAGGCGGTCGGAGCCGAGAACGGTTCCGCCTTCCTTAAAGCTGCCGAAGAAGTTCACTACGCCGACCTCGCCGCTTTCTACGAGGACCTCTCCTCCGACGAGGAACGCGCCTTCTTCGTGCAAACCCTCGATGCCGAGACTCTCTCCGAAGTCCTCCCTGAACTTCCCGAGCGCCTCGTGGAGGACGCCCTCGACATCCTTTCCATCAGCCAGCAGCGGGAGGTCCTCGAGGAACTCCCGGACGACGACCGGGTCGACATTCTCCAGGACGTCGCCGACGAGGAGAAGCGCCAGAAACTGATCAGCCTCCTGGGCGAAGAAGAGGAACGGGAACTGACCCGCACCCTGCTCGAGTACGATGAGGACACTGCGGGCGGGCGCATGACGACCCAGATCGGAGACGTCTCGATCGGGATGACCGTAAAGGAAGCCCTCGATCACCTCCGTCCGGACCTCGAGGACACCGAAACGCTGACCCGGATCTTTGTGCTCGATGCAGAAGAGCGCCTGGTAGGCAAGCTGCGCCTGCGCGACCTCACCTTCAACCCCTGGGAGACGCCCGTGCAGGACATCATGCAGCCGATCGAGCAGACCGTCCTCGCCAACACGGACCAGGAGGAAGCCGCAATCTCAGTCCTCAAGTACGACATGCTCGTCCTTCCCGTGGTGGATGAGGACAATCGCCTGCTCGGGGTGATCACCTCGGATGACGCCATGGAAATCCTGAGCGAGGAGTCAACCGAGGACATCGAGAAGGGCGCCGGCCTGACTGGCGAGCATTCCGAGGAGAGCTATCTCAACACCCGCATCAGCACGCATTTTCGGCGGCGCGTGCTCTGGCTTCTCGGCTTGGCGCTCCTCGCCATCGCCTCGGGCGCGGTCATGTTGCGCTACGAGGAGGTCCTCGATGGCATCGCGCTCCTCATGCTCTTTCTCCCGATGGTAATTGCAGCGGGCGGCAACACCGGCGGGCAGGCTTCTACCATGGTGATCCGCGCGATGGCCCTCAACGAACTGGATGCCAGCGATGCAAGGCAGGTAGCGTGGAAGGAGCTGCGTCTCGGAGCGCTCCTCGGCTTGGTCCTGGGCCTCTGCCTTGCGGTGGTGGCCATTTTCCTCCTCCCCATCTTCCGCGAGGAAGTATCTCCGGGAATCGGCTTTCCCATCTTTGGCTGCGCCATCGCCATCGCGCTCGGCGTGCAAGTCGCGGCCTCAACTCTCATCGGAGCGCTCCTCCCGCTCGGAGCCCGCGCCATCAAACTCGACCCCGCCGTCATTGCCGCCCCCGCCGTCACCACCGTCGTGGACGTGACCGGAATGGTGATCTACTTCACCATCGCGAAGGCGGTGCTCGGGCTCTGAGCGACGGTGAGAATCCTGATCACCATTGCTCCGCCCGGATCACACTCGAGTCGAACGTTCAGGGAGAGCAGGCGACCCGCGCCCCTTCATTCTTCGAAATCAGGCTTCCTTTTCAGAAAACACCCGGACCAAGATCCCGTATCAACCCACCAGCCATGAAAACACATCTTGCTCTCGCCGCCGCCCTCCTGACCGCACCCCTCGCCCTCGCCGGAAATCCTGCCATCGAGATGGGCCGGGCTGCCAAGTCCTTCCTCAAGGGCCTCGACGCCGAGCAACAGAAAAAGGCGGTCTTTGATTTCAAAGCAGAGGAACGCGAAAACTGGCACTTTATCCCGCTCGATCGCAAAGGGCTCAAGCTCAGCGAACTCACTCCGGCCCAGACTCACTACGCTTACGCGCTCCTCGCCACGGGGCTCAGCCAGAAGGGAATGATGAACGCCACCACCATCATGAGCCTCGAGGCCATCCTCGCCGAAATGGAAAACGATCCGGTCAAGCGCGACACGCAGAAGTACTACATCGCCGTCTTCGGTGAACCTTCCGCCAAGAAGGAAACCGGCACCTGGGGCTGGCGCTTCGAGGGCCACCACCTCTCGCTGAACTACACCATCATCAACGGGAATGTGATCACCACTCCCGCCTTCTTCGGAACCAATCCCGCCCATGTCAAAAAGGGACCGCGCAGAGGCACCCGGGTTCTCGGCCGCCTGGAGGACCTGGGACGCGCTCTCATGAAGTCGCTCAAGGAAGCCAACAAGCCGGTCGTCTTCTCCGAGAAGGCGCCCCGCGACATTCTCACCGGTCAGGACCGCACCGCCAAGATGCCCGAAGACCAGGGGGTCAAAGCCAGCGAGATGACTGCCGAGCAAAAGAAGAAGCTCCTCGCCATCCTCCGTGAGTTCGCCAGCAACGGGCGCCCCGAGATCAACGCACCCGCGATGAAGGCCATCGCCGAGGCTGTCGACGACTTGCAGTTCGCCTGGGCCGGCGGCCTCAAGAAGGGGGACCCGCATTACTTCCGCGTGGTCGGCGGCAAATTCTTCCTCGTCGAATACGCCAACACCCAGAACGACGCCAATCATGCCCACGCTGTCTGGCGTGTCTTCAACGGCGACTTCGGCCGCGACATCCTCAAGGAGCACGTCGAGAAGGAGCACCAGGCCGAGGCTGGCGCTCAGTGAGCGACCGCAATCACCGGCGCTCCAACCAGGACTGACTCTCGAACTTCTCCCTCAAGGCCGCGAGATCCTCCTCCGAAGGCTCGCGGCGAATTGTCTTCACCTCTCCTGCCAAGCGATCGGCAAGGGCGCTGAAGAGCCCCCTGCGCGGCCCCGTCACCACCACGCTTCCCTGGTGCAGCAGACCGTGCCGGGTGCGCCGCTGGCCCGCTCCCGCGAGCTTCGCTCCCGCGCCGTCCACGATGTCCCACGCCACCGGCTTCTCAAAACAGGCGGCCGAGTCACTCTCCACATCGTCCCCGAGGAGGCGCGCCTCCGCCCCCAGAAGTTGCAAGGCCGATGCAAGGGCGGCATGAATGACCCGATAGCTTTCCGCGCCGCGCATCCGCGCCATCTCATGGGGCCTTGGGACCACCAGGGAGTAAGTCCGGTCGATCCGGTGATCCACAATCCCACCTCCCGTCGAGCGACGCACCGCCTGCGCTTCCCCAGCGCGCGCCATGCATTGCGCATCCTGCATCGTCGCGAAATACCCCAGGCTCACCCACTCTCCCTCCCAGTCGTAGACGCGCAGGAGCGGTTTGCTCTCTCTCGCCAACAACCAGTCATCGACCGCCATGTTCTCCGGCCCTGACCGGGGGAACGGATCACGCCAGATGTTGAGCCGGTCGAAGATCACGGTCCGATCAATGACCAAACGCGAGGGAGGTCAAGACCCCATCGACTGCTCCGCGCCATCAGCTTCCCGGCGGCGGAATTCTCGCCTCCACCGGATCACTCGCCACCCCCTGCTGATAACGCACGGCAAGCAGATCCACGACTTCCGGATGAGTGGCGAAGAGATCACTCATGTGCGTGCGCAATCCGTTGTGCGCCTTCTCCGCAGCCTCACAAATCTGCGCGATATCTCCGCCTGGACCGGCGTGCCGGCCCGGCGAACTGAATAACATGGAGAGAACGACCTCACCCTCGAATCCTGCCGACCCCAGGAGATTCTCGAGGAGGGGATCGTTGAAATCGTATTCCGCGCCCTCGCGCCGTTCCATCGAGGAGGGCCCGACCACCGAAGCATCATCGCCCAGGATTTCCCGCAGTTGATCCGCGAGCATGTTGCGCACTCCGTTCACTGCCACGCGAGGCGTCCCGTGATCCACCAGGGTCACCGCCGGTCGCTCCAATCCCTCTTCCTGCGCTTTCTTGCGAACCAGGTCGCCCAGGATCGCAGCCACTCCCGTATCGCCAGCGTCGCCGAGATTCACCATCGAAGGCGCCACCCGGACGTTCAATTCGGGCCACCCTTCCCGCATCTCGGCCACCCGTTGCGGAAGGTATTCATAGATTGCGGCGCTATGTCCGAAAAAGAAGGGCACCACCAGGTAGGAGTGCGCACCCTGCCCACGATGCGCCTTGAGGAAGGGCTCAAAAATCTGGGCCGGCCTTCCCTCCAGTTCGGAAGGGTCGACCTTGGTCGAATGGAGGAGCGAAACGGGATGCACTGTGACACCAACGCGCTCGCCCAGTGCCCCCGCGATTCGCCGGAGGCTGAGGGTCGACTCGGCCCGGTGGGAGCCGTTGTCCACCAGGAGGGTGCGGGTCTGTAACTCTCCGGCCATCTTCGGACCAACCCTAGGGATGGATCAGGAGATGTCCAAACCTCTGACCAACGGAGGCCGGGGCTTCCCCCTCGGCGCAACCAGCGGGGGCCCGCATCCTCAAAGAACGGGGCAGACTCATCCCGCTTTTTCATGAAGAAAGATGTCGAACTCAAGTTTGGGAAGGGGTTGCTCAGCGGATATCTCTCCGCCGTGCTTGGAATTGTCTCGCTGTGCGGGGTCCTCTGTTTCCGCTTTCCCCAGCTCCTGACCTCCGAGGAATTCCGCGCGGCCTACACCGTCAATTTCGTCCGCACCACCCTCTTCATCACGCTGGTGATCGCCTACATCATGGGAATCATCAGCTATGTCCTGAATCAGACCAAGACCCTGGTCTGGATCGGGATTTGCAGCGCCTTCACCGCCAGCCTGCTCGGCGGATCGAGATCCAAGCCTACGATTCAACCGCCTATTCGCTGGGCCTGCAGACGTTTATCCGTTCCATCCCGATCTGGGGGCAGTTCCTGATCGCAGTCTTCCTCGCCGATCTCTTCCAGTACTGGACCCACCGCGCACATCACAAGTCGGTCATGCTTTGGAAGTTCCATTCCATTCACCACTCGAGCCACGCCATGGATTGGCTCGCGGGGTCGCGCACCCATCTCGTGGAAATCTTCATCACGCGCGCGATGGTCATGGTTCCGCTCTATGTTTGCGGCCTCTCCGAGGCGGCCCTCAATTCCTACGTCATCCTGGTCGGGGTGCAGGCGGTCGCGATTCACGCCAATCTCGGGATCAACTTCGGTCCCCTCCGTTACATCCTCGCCACCCCGCAGTTTCACCATTGGCATCACGCCAAGGATGCCGACTACGTCGACGCCAACTACGCCGTGCATCTTCCTCTCATTGACATGATGTTCGGGACCTATCGCTGCCCCAAGGGAAAATGGCCGGATGAATACGGAATCGTCAGCGGAGAACCGCCCCCCTCATCCTGGAACAAACTCCTCCACCCCTTCCGCCGCCCGAAGCGAAAGGACGATAGTTAAGCCCGGTATCGTAGCGGAAGGGCTTCCCCTTCCGGTATTCGGAGTTCACGGCGCAACCCGGCGACCGGGGACCGGGGGCCAAAAGAAAAGGAGGGGAATCGATCCCCTCCTTCTTCGTTGATTGGGTCGGGATCTTAATCCCGGGAATCTCCGGCTACTTCTTGGCGAGAGCCGCGGCGGGGTCCTTCTTGAACTTCGCCAGGCACTTCTTGCAGCAGAATCCGATTTCCTGGGTGTGCGCCACCGCGGTGGCGGCATCGACATCCTCACCGCTCACCGGGCACTTCTCGTTGGCAGGCAGGTTGGCTTTGACCTTCGCCGCGAACTTGGCCGGCTCGGCGCTGAACTTCTTGACGCACTTCCCGCAGCACATGCCAACGGTCTGACCGTTGTAAACCACCGTCTTGGTGTCGTCGATGTCTTCACCACTGATCGGACAGACGGTATTGACGGGCTTGCCGGCGGCTGCCTTCAACGCGGCGGCAAACTTCGCGTCGGCAGGGTTCTCCTTGAACTTCGCCACACACTTCTTGCAGCAGAAGCCGAGCACTGCGGTGTACTTGGCTGTGACGGCGGCATCGACATCTTCGCCGCTGACCGGGCACTTCTTATTGACGGGTTCGGCATTGACCGGAGCCAAGCCGATCGCAACTACTACAGACACGAGTTTCAGGACAAGTTTCATCGTTTTAATTGGTTAGAGGCGGTACGTGATAGGGAATCATCGGGCAGGATCAATCCTAAAAGTCCTTCCCCGCCCAACTTTCCGACCAAAGAAAAAGGCGTCTCTCTCGAGACGCCCTTGTAAGTTCAAATTGGCTGAGAGGTCTTTGCTACCCCTTCTTCTCGTTGCCCTGGACCTGCTCGAGAAGATCATCGCTGGTGGCGTCGACTCTCACGACCACTCCATCAACCACGATTTCTGCGACACCTCCGAGCAATCCATCAACCCGGCGACCGCCGGGCTTGCATGGTGCACCGCCTCATCCACCGCCCGACTTTTGCCGGGAGTAGCGGATGAGATTGACTGCGTCCGTTCTGTTCGGATCATCTTTCCCGGCGAAGAGGGTCGAGACAAAGAAGGTTCCCTTGGTCTGGGCAATGGAGCCCGGTCCGTTCTCAGCGTCCTTGCGATGGAAAATGGTGTAGCGGACCTCGATGTTGCTGATGTCCCTTGGTCCAGTTCCGGATCTCGATGTCGTAACCGGCCGACGTGGTGGTGGTGCGCTCGGATTCAGTCCGGTTGGTCTGCGGCTTGCCCTTCCAGAGATCGAAGTCGAGGCGGATCGCATTGGCCGCAGCCACTGCATTTCCGTTCTCCTTCACATACTTGATGTCCTTCTCGCTCAACATGGTGAGCTTGAAGGTCATATTACGCATGCTTTTGCGGACCGTCACCGTTCCTCTCTTGCCATCGTAATCTGTAAGTCTGCCTTCAAAGGTTTTCGCCCCGTCGGCACTTGTGAATGCGCGCCATCGCAGGCATCCCGAGCACGACACAGGTGAATCAGGTAATTAAGGTACGTTTCATTTTTCCCAAACCGCAAGCGGATTTTCACAGGTGGAGGGGCGCCAAGCAGGCGTTGGATTGTAAACTCCTTGTCAGCTCCCTCCTTAAACCCCTTGCCGACTCCCTCCTTAAACCCCTTGTCGGCCTCCCTCCTTAAACCCCTTGTCAGCTCCCTCCTTAAACCCCTTGTCGGCCTCCCTCCTTAAACCCCTTGTCAGCTCCCTCCTTAAACCCCTTGCCGACTCCCTCCTTAAACCCCTTGTCGGCTCCCTCCTGCAAGCTAGCGACACCCAGGCGCCTCTTTTCTTTGGAAAATCGAGATTTCCGCCCAATTCAGGGCTCCGGCCAAGCCCGTGGGTAGGTTCCCGCCTCGAATTTGATGCCCTCGGGCAGGAGGCCCCGCTCCTTGAGTTCCTCCATGAGTTCCTGAGCGGCAAGCGCTTCGAGCGCGACCGCCAGTTCCACCTCCACGATTTCAGGCGGTTCTCCCCGGCTGGTGATCCCTCCGAGATAGCCCTGCTCTCGCTCGCGCAGAAGCTTGTCGATCGAATCCGTAAACTGCTCACCCTCCTCCAGGAAATGACCGGGTGGATACTCAATCCAGATGTACTCCGCGAACCGCGACTCGTAGCTCGGGACCTCCCGTTTGCTCCAGAACCAGATCCCGGACCCGGTTGCCAGCAGCAAAACCGCCACCAGACCCCATTTACCACCTCTTCCCAAGCTCATCGTTGCGACCGGAGACTAACCCTCCGCGTCCTCGCTGCAATCTTCCGCTCCAACGACCCTGGGGCCTCATGGCACGAAGCACGCGAAGACACGCCGCTACGGGCGGCTTATTCCGGCGGATGACCCCGAATGATCGGCAGGCGGACCCGCTCACTCCTCCCTCTCGATGAGCGGCAACGAATCAACGATGAGCTGCAACGCTTCCCGGCGCACGAGATCCCCTTCCTCGGTTCCTCGCACCGCATCCTTGGTGAGGGTCTCCAACATCTCGACCGAGAGATTTCCAGCAAACGGTGACTCGCGAAGCAACATTCCCCACGCCCCGAGCGAGACCGCGGTCTGCAAGTCGTTGCTCGCATGCTCCCAATCCTTCGTCGGGCTGGTGACCGGAACGATCAATCCGCGGGAACTCTCCGCTCCGAGACGCAAAGCCACGCGTGCCACCACCCGATGGGCCTGAAAGATTTCGTGATCGAGGGGCAGCAGTTGATAGATGACATAGTTCGACTTGCCTGGAGCGAGCCCTTGCGACACCGCATTCTCTTTTGGCTCCGGGGCAGGCGAACTTCCGTAGCCGATCAACCGGTAGCTCCGAATGTGATCCGGCTTCACCTCCACCTGGAGAATGGCATCGCGCGTGATCGCTTTCTCCGATCCATTTTGCAGCAGGACCCCCATCAGGATCGCGCCACGATCCCACGGGCAGCGGACCAGTTCTGCGCCCAGCTTGATGCCGTCCAGGTCGGCATCACCCTCGTCTTCATAAGAGACCTGATTGATGAGCTCCTCGGTGCGCACTCCATTCTTGGGCGGCAACTTTTTCTCAGTGCGCACGAAGCGGTCCACCAAGTGGTAGCTCGCGGTCCCTGACACGATCGGCACGATGGAACGCGCCTCTTCGCGCGTCGGGATGAAGGGATTGTCGGCCAGCGAGGGCAGCTTGGAGAGGGACGGGAGACCGGCGGAGCGCGCCACTTCCCTCACCTTCCTGAAGAAGGCATCGGGATTGGTCTGGAGCAGCCGACGCAGCGCCACGTATTCCTCGTCCACCACTTCGGGGGAAACTTCCGGGACCACCTGATAGAGACTCGAGGGAGGAACAGGGGGCAGATGCGATCCCACCACCGCACGGCCCGGACGGTGAGCCGGGCCCAGCAGGATTTGCATGCGCACCTCTGCGCGTTGCTCCGCCTCCAGAGTATCGCGGGCCAACCTGTCTTCGCCGACTGGGATTTGCTGCATCATCCAGATCGCGCACGCAACCAGGGCCGCCGCGGCAGCCGACACCATGGTCGGCCGGAGCCACTTCCGGGGCGGGTTCAAGGAGACGAGATTCTCTGGGGTAGGACGCCGACCGGCGCGGCGGATCGCCTCGCGGCGGGCTTCGCCCAACTCGTGGCTCTCGCTCTTGAATCCGGCTCGGATCAGTTCGGCGAGGGCATGGGTCTGGTCCAGTGCGGTCTGCACCGCGGGGTTGGCCTCGGCGGCATGGCGCAGGTCGGCTGCCTCACGCTCGGGCGAGTCGCCGAGAGCATAAGCCGTGACCCGGGGGTCTTCGGGATGAATACGCTTCATTACTTTCGCAGGGAGTTGTCTAACAAGTCTTCCGGAAGCATGGATCGTAGGCGTTTCAATCCGGTGTGGAGGAGGAAGCCGACATTACCGGAGGTGAGCCCGGTGGCTTCGCTGATTTCGTTATAGCTGAGTCCTTGTTGAAATTTCAGTCTGATTACTTCTCTCTGGTTGTCAGAGAGCCGGTCGAGGGCGTTCATGACCTGGGCCACCCGCTCCTCCCAGTCCGCGGCGCGGTCCGGGGCAACGGCTTTGCTCTCGATGCGCGCAGCCTTCTCGTCCTCCAGGGCGACCATCCGCTTCTCCTTGCGAAGAATGTCGAGGGCGCGATTCCTGCAGACCGTGAAAAGCCACGTTTTGAGCCCTCGCTGCACCTTCTCCCGGTCTTGTTGATAGAGACGGATGAAGGTGTCCTGCACGACGTCCCGGGCCCGTTCGAGGTCGTGGACGATTCCCAAAGCGTATCCGATGAGCGGTCCCTCGTATTGCGCGAGGGCCTGCTCCACGAATTGCTCGCGGGTTTCGACCATATTTTCGTTTTGGCCCATCAGGGCTCATTCTACACTACAAACGCCCGAGACCAGAGGTTCTTAGGCGTTTTGGAAGAATTGTGATGGTGAGGAATCAGGTTCGGGGCCGCGAAGCAATGGTCACGAATCCCCCTTGCCCCCGCGGCTCACAAAGTAGGACAGATTCTCCAGTTCGAGGGCCAAATCGACGTTATTGACCGTCACGGCCTCGGGGACCAGAAGCACCGCAGGGGAGAAATTCAGGATCCCCTGCACGCCGGAAGCCACCACTTCATTGGCCACCTCCTGGGCCGCCTCAGCCGGGACGCAGAGAATGGCCAACTTGACCTCATTCTCACCGATAAAGGTGGCAATGTCGTCCAGGTCGTGGATTGGCACGGTAATTCCGCGCTTCACCACCGCTTCGGGCACTGCATCGAAGGCTGCCAAGACCTCGAAGCCCTCCTTCTCGAATCCGCGATAGCGCAAGAGGGCGCTGCCGAGGTTGCCGACGCCCACCAGGACCACGGGCTGCAATTGCTCCCGACCGAGAACTTCGCGAATGCCATCCCGCAGTTCCTCTACCGCGTATCCCAACCCCCGCGTTCCGAACTGCCCGAAATAGGCGAGGTCCTTCCGCAGTTGGGCCGGCTTCACCCCGGCCGCGGCGGCCAGGGCCGACGAACTGACAGTCTGCTTGCCGTTATCACACAGCTTGCTCAGGCAGCGCTGGTAAATCGACAGGCGGTAAATCGCCTTCTTGGGAATCTCGACCCTTTCCACTAGGCCACAAATTCGCTTCTAATTGACTAAAGGTCAAGGAAAGTGAGCCCACCCGGCGGATCAACCGCCAACGGGCCGGATCTTCCCCATCCCAAATCCGCCATCCGCAATCTGAGATAAAGCTAAACTTCCACCAGTGAAAGAGCTCAAGGACGGCATCCGCTCCCAAGTGCACATCGACTTCAAAGGCCACGTGCACAAGAAGTTTCGCGGTCACGAAAAGGAACTACGCTGTGAGAACGAAGCGCACATTCTCGAGGCTCTTGAAGAGCGCGGTTGTCCCTACGTCCCGCGCCTCCTCGAGCACCACCCGGAGCAATCCTACATCGTCACCACCAACTGCGGTCAGCCCGCCCCGGGAATCTCGCGCGCAAAGTCCGACGCTCTCTTCGCCGAACTTGAACACGAGTTCGGAATTCGCCACGACGACCCCGAGCCGCGCAACGTCACTTACTCGGCTGTCCTCGGTCGCTTTTGCCTGATTGATTTCGAGCTCGCGAAGCTCCTCCCCGTTCCGCATTCCGCCCACCATGATCAACGCGGCATCTGGAAAGTCACCTGGTCCTCCCGCACCGCCCAGGGCACCCGCCATGAATCCAACGACGACGCCTGTCTCGCACTCGAGGTTGGTCCGGATGGCGCCCGGCCACTCGCAGCGGACGGCGAGGCTCTGCTTGAACCATCCCATCTCGTCCTCGCAGTCTCGGACGGGATGGGAGGCCGCTCCGCAGGTGCACTGGCCTCCCGACTGATCCTCGCGTGGGTCAAGCGTCACGCGGCCGATCTTTATCGATCGTTCACCGAGAACGAAGAGGACACCTCCCCCCTCCTGGACGTCCTCCGCAGCGCTCACGAAGGACTCAACGAATTGGCCGCGGCGGACTCCAAACTCAAGGGGATGGGCGCTACCCTCACTCTGGCGTGGCTGAGCCCGGGCCGGCTCAACATCGGCCACATCGGGGACTCGCGTCTCTATCTGCGCCACGGAGGGGATTCCCACCAACTCACCAGGGATCACACCGCGGCTTGGTCGCAGTTCAACGCGGGAACCCTCAGCGAACTCGCCTACCGCAACCACCCACGGCGCAGCGCTCTCTACGATGTCCTGGGATCCGGACACGACCACATCCATCCCCAGATCGCATCGCACCCACTGGAGGACGGAGACCGCCTCCTTCTCTGCACCGACGGAATCGTCGATGGTCTCTGGCAGCGAGGCGTTGCGACAGAGCTGGCCAGCGAGGCCCCGCCCACTGGTGTCGCCTCGGATATTCTCGGCCGGGTTCGCGAAAACACTGCGGATGATGACGCTACCCTCATCGTGGCCGATCTGGCGCAACTTTGAGCTTTTAGAATCGCGATTTTTGCGCTGTTTGGCACGGCCGCTGCTTCGGGGTGGTGCCTGAATGGCCCGCCCGGCGCGATTCCAACTGGATTCGGCGCCGACTCGTGTACCGCGGCAACCGCATTGCGACCCCAAAAAAACGACCATGCCCAAGTACAAATTGGATTACATCTGGCTGGACGGATATACTCCCGTCCCGAATCTCCGAACCAAGAATCTTGTCAAGGAGTTCGACTCTTTCCCCACTGTCGAGGACTTGCCCCTCTGGGGATTTGACGGCAGCTCCACTCAACAGGCTGACGGCAGCGACTCCGACTGCGTGCTCAAGCCCGTTGCGGTTTACCCCGATCAGACCAACGATCACTCCGTCCTGGTGATGAGTGAGGTGATGCTGCCCAGTGGCGATCCCCATCCCTCCAACGCACGTGCCACCATCGTCGATGATCCGGGGACCTGGTTCGGCTTCGAGCAGGAGTATTTTCTGACTCAGGATGGTCTTCCGATCGGCTTTCCCAAGAACGGCTACCCGGAACCCCAGGGCGAATACTATTGCGGGGTGGGCTTCAAGAATGTCGGAGCTCTCGGGCGCAAGATCACCGAAGAGCACCTCTGGCTCTGCATCCATGCCGGGATCACTCACGAGGGCATCAATGCCGAAGTCGCCAAGGGCCAGTGGGAGTTCCAGGTCTTCGGCATGGGCTCCAAGAAGGCCGCGGATGATGTCTGGATGTCCCGCTTCCTCCTCCTCCGTCTCTGCGAGAAGTACGGGGTCGATGTCGACTTCCACTGCAAGCCGCTCAAGGGCGACTGGAACGGTTCCGGGATGCACGCCAACTTCTCGACCGATTACCTCCGTGAGAGCGGCGGGAAGGAATACTTTGACGCGCTGATGGGCGCCTTCGCGGAACATCAGGAAGAGCACATTGCGGTCTACGGACCCGACAACGACATGCGCCTCACCGGGTTGCACGAGACCCAGTCGATCGACACCTTCTCCTATGGAGTGGCCGACCGCGGGGCCTCCGTCCGTGTCCCCCATGCCTTCGTGAAGGACAACTACAGGGGCTACCTCGAAGACCGCCGTCCCAACTCACAGGGTGATCCCTACGCCATCGCGAGCCGGATCCTCCAGACCATCGCCACCGTCCCGACCAACGGGGCCACCGCCGCAGTCTGAACGGACTTCCTAACAATCACGAACGGCCAATCCTCAAGGGGTTTGGCCGTTTCATTGTTGTATCCTTGACAGCAAAGTCGCGCTCATCAAACTCCCGCGCGCCATGGCAGCAGTAAAACTCGAATACATCTGGTTGGACGGGTGCACCCCGGAACCCAACCTCCGCAGCAAAACCAAGGTTTGGAGCCACGATGGAGACG
Organism: Roseibacillus sp.; assembly: GCA_046581525.1. Classification (GTDB taxonomy): domain Bacteria; phylum Verrucomicrobiota; class Verrucomicrobiia; order Verrucomicrobiales; family Akkermansiaceae; genus Roseibacillus_B. Next base: position 73,810 of record JAYGGC010000099.1, read on the forward strand.
ACATTCCCGCAGTGGATGCGCTCCCGGGCTGGGCCTTCGATGGATCATCGACCGAGCAGGCCGAGGGCCACTCCTCCGATCTTCTCCTCAAGGCCGTCCGCATCGTCCCCGATCCCGATCGCATCAACGCCTATCTCGTCATGTGCGAAGTGCTCTCCGCCGACGGCTCGGCGCACCCCTCCAACACGCGGGGCGGTTGGGATGATGACGAAGACATGTGGTTCGGATTTGAGCAGGAATACGTCCTCACCAAGAACAACCTGCCCATTGGATTTCCCAAGGCAGGCTACCCCGGACCACAGGGCCCCTACTACTGCGCGGTCGGCGACGGCAGGGTGGAGGGCCGCGACATTGTGGAAGAGCACCTCGATCTCTGCCTCGAGGCCGGTCTCGGCGTCACCGGAATCAATGCCGAGGTGATGATCGGCCAGTGGGAATACCAACTCTTCGGCGAGGGCGCCAAGCGTGCCGCCGACGACGCCTGGCTCGCCCGCTACCTCCTCTACCGCACCGCCGAGAAGTACGGCGTGAACCTGGAGCTTCACCCCAAGCCGGTCTCCGGCGACTGGAACGGCTCCGGCATGCATACCAACTTCTCCAACACCTTCATCCGCGACGAGGGTGGCGAAGAGAAGATAAAGACCCTCCTCGACAAGTTTGCAGCCGTCCACGACGAGCACATTGCGGTCTACGGTTCCTGCAACGACTTGCGCCTCACCGGTCTCCACGAAACGCAGGCCATCGACAAGTTCTCCTACGCTGTAGCCGACCGCGGCGCTTCCATTCGAATCCCGATTGGCACCGTGCAGGGCGGCTGGAAAGGCTACCTCGAAGACCGCCGCCCCGCATCCAATGCCGATCCCTACAAGGTCGTGCGGCGCATCTGCCAAACCGTCAACGGTTAGGCGGCATCACTCTTAGTCGACATCAACACTGATACAGAACCGGGGACCGAAAGGTTCCCGGTTTTTCTATAAGTCATGTGCCGGGCTGAAACTCCCGGCGGCCACCCCCCTGAATGGGGTAACCCTCGCGGGGAATTGTGCACCGGCGAACGCCTTGCTATGGTGCCAGTCGATGATTCTCCCTCTCGGTTGATTGGTTCGCATGGACGAGGAAGTGTTCCTCGTGTTTGTCCCCTTCGCTCTCGTCATTGCCGGCATCGCGATCTTTGCGGTGCGGAGGTGGGAATCATCACTCTGTTGGGAACGCTGTCGCATCTCAACCGCGATTTGGACGACCATGGTGACCGTGCTCGTGGCTGGCTTCATCAACATGTCGGACTCTGTCCTCCTCCTCGGGGCCTGGGTCCTCATCTCCGGCTTTCTCCTCCTTCAAGTAATCCGGAAATCCGGTGAGATCGGCCGCTACTATCATCTGCCCTGGGCTCTGCTGGTCTTCACTCCCGGCGGTTGGCTCCTCTTCTTGATTCGCTTCCCGCATCTCCATGGCATCGATGCGATGGCGCTGCGTCAATCAGCCGCGCCGAGCGTCGAAGCTCCAAACCCGCGCAGGAGAGACTTCGCCGCTCTCTGTGCCGATGACTCAGATCACTGACCCCGGCTCTCATGGCCCTCCCTGTCCACGCACTCGTCTTTCCCAGGACCCCGCAGTGCAACTGGGGTCGGCTCGCGTTCCTTGCCTACCTGTATGCACTCGCTGGGGCTGACCTCACTTGGGCCTTTATCATCGGGGAGGATTTTTTCGACCAACTCTCATATTGCGGAATTGTCGCAACAACGGTAGTCGAACTCGCAGGGCACTACACCGATCCTGAAACGATTTGGCTCTTTCTGGGGGAGATTGAGCAAGTCGGGGGGGCATGCCTGTCGGGTGCGATGGTGGGCATGATCTACTACCTCGTTGTTCGGAAGGTGAGTGAGCGCGCGCCCATCCACACCCTTCCTTCAGAGTGACGGCCCTCATCACCCGATGCGGTGAATTCTCCATTTCCAAAACAAATCCTCTCCGCTCCGGCGCTCAGGATTTGTTGAATCATGAAAACGCGTGCACTTTTCCTCCTCGGTATTCTCTCCCTCCCGCTCTCTGCCAATGAATTAAGCTTTGCCTTCGAGGGCGAAGGGGAGAAGCGGGCCCGGCTCTCCAAGTTGCAGGACAGCGAGACTCCGCCGAAGCTCGACCTTTCGGAATGGCTGAATTCCGGTGATCTCACTCTCGATGAACTGAAAGGCAAGATTGTCGTCCTCGACTTCTGGGCCACCTGGTGCGGACCCTGCATCGCCAGCATTCCCAAGAACAACGCAATCCACGAAAAGTTCGGGAAGGACGTCGTCTTTATCGGGGTCTGCAATAAGCGCGGCGGCGAGAAGATGGCACAGATGGTGAAGGACAAGGGCATCAAGTATCCGGTCGCCCTCGATAAAGACGGCAAGACCGTCGCGGCCTACGCCGTGAACGGCTATCCCGACTACTACATCTTTGACCGCGCAGGCAAACTGGTGGTGGCCGATTGCGCCAACTCCAAGGTGAAGGCCGTCCTTGAGATGTTGCTCAAGTAACCAGCGGAAAGGACCCAACTGATCGAGCTGTAGTTCTGCACATGATGCGGATCTGCAGCTTTCTCATTCCGGGACTCCTCCTGGCCTTTCCGCCGACTCTGCAAGCCGAGGTTCGCCTTCCCCGCATCTTCACCGATCACATGGTGCTTCAGCAGGAGCAACCGATTGCGGTGTGGGGTTGGGCCAAACCGCGCCAGGCCATCACCGTGGAGCTGGCGAACCTGGCCGGACGGACGGAAGCAGATGAGAAGGGACTCTGGCGGGTAGACCTCCCCGCCATGAAGGCTGATGGCAAGGCCCACACCCTCACCGTGAGAGGAGAGAATACGGTCACCTGCAGTGATGTCATGCTCGGCGAAGTCTGGCTCGTGGGCGGCCAGTCCAACATGAATCGCGGCATTGACGTGACCTCCTTTGACGACCCGCAACTGCGAATGTTCTGGATCGACTTCAACACCACGCCGCGCACAGACGACTTGAACGAGGGCGTCTCCGGCTGGGCTCCCTCCACCGCGGACGAGATTGCCAAAGCGGCCCCGGTGTCCGAAGGGCGCGAGAAGGGAAAGCCGCGCAGGCAGTTCAGCGAGGTCGGCTACCTCTTCGCGCAGGAACTGCGCACGCAACTGAAGGTCCCGGTCGGCGTGATCAAGGCGACCGTGGGCGGATCCACCGCCAAGGCCTGGACTCCCATGCCTGCCGAGTACCCGGCCAAGCATCCGTGGGGGGTCGAGATCGAAAAGGTCCGCTACATTACCCACAAGCCGGGCCTCCTCTACCACTGCATGATCGACGGGATGGTCCCCTTCTCCATGCGCGGTGTGATCTGGTACCAGGGCGAGGACGACGGCCGGAACAAGAACTATGCCAGCGACCTCACCGCCCTCATCGAAAGCTATCGCAATCTCTGGAAGAAGGACGACCTCGCTTTCCACATGGTGCAGATTGCGCAGACCACCTACGCCAGCGGCATGCTCGGGGTCTACCAGGCGCAGGTTGCGGTCACCGAAAAACTGGCGCAGTGTGGACTCGCTCCCAGCAACACCCTCCAGGACAAAAGTGCGCGGCCCGACACGGGAAACCCGAAGCAGAAGATTCAGGGGACTGGTTGGCCCCTCGTAGCCGGCGGCAATCCTCACCCTCCCAACAAGGACGTGGTCGCCAGGCGGCTCGCGGACATCGCGCTCAAGCAGACCTACGGCGTGATCGAGCGCGAAGTGCTCGGCCCGGTCTACGGCTCCCACCGCATTTCCGGAAGCAAGATCACGATCACATTCAAGCACTGCGGTAGCGGACTCACCGCCGATGACAACAAGGATCTCAACTGGTTCGAGATCTCCGACGGGAGCGCCCGTGATGAGCGACCCAATTCACTCCCCCGCTATCATTTGGCCAAGGCCCGCATCACGGGGCCCGAGACCATCGAAGTCTGGTCCGAATCCATCGCCAGTCCGAAGTTCGTCCGCTTCGCCTGGCACAGCCTCGCGAGGCACAATCTCGCCAACAAGGAAGGGCTCCCCGCCATCCCCTTCCGCACCGACGACCTCCCGGCCCTCTGGAACCGGCGCTAGGGCATGTTTGCAATCAGTGTCGCGCCGCGGCACCTTTGAATTGGTTGAGAGAAAATGCGCCTATCGCCGGTCGCGGCAGGATGGTGCCCCAGAGGGCGGCGGCCCCTTTCTCTGCAGACTTCGTTCCAGCTCCCGCGGAGGCCTAGGGCCAAGACCCGCGCCACCTCTCCCCTGACTCCCCTGCCACCCCCGGGGTTTTTCGGTTGAGTTCTTTAAGCTACATGGAATAAATCACCCCGCCGGCGGGACGATCCGCGGGCCCTTTCCTGCCATGCACTTTCTTGTCACCGGCGGCGCCGGATTCATCGGCTCCCATCTCGTGGAGTCGCTCCTTGGTGACGGCCATGAGGTCACGGTCTTCGATGACTTCAACGACTACTACGATCCGGAGGTCAAGCACGGCAACGTGGCCGCCTTCCTCTCGCCTGTCGAAGTGGTTGAGGGCGACATCCGCGACGCCGTCCTCGTCGAGCGAACCTTCGCGGGAAACAAGTTCGACTGCGTGGTCCACCTCGCCGCTCGTGCCGGAGTCCGCCCCTCGATCTCCGACCCCAAGCTCTACTTCACCACCAACATCGATGGCTCCTTCAACCTGCTCGACGCCTGCCGTCACCACGGAGTGAACCACTTCGTCTTTGCCTCCTCGTCCTCGGTCTATGGCATCAACAAGAAGGTGCCCTTTGCGGAATCCGATCCCATCGAGCGCACGATCTCTCCCTACGCCGCCACCAAGCTCGCCTGCGAACAGATTTGCTCCAACTACTCGCACCTCTTCGGCATGCGCATGGTGTGCCTCCGCTTTTTCACCGTCTTTGGTCCCCGCCAGCGGCCAGACCTCGCCATCTCAAAGTTTACCCACCTCCTCCTCGAAGGCAACTCAATCGAGCGCTACGGTGACGGAAGCTCGGCGCGCGACTACACCTACATCGACGACATCATCCAGGGAGTGCGCGCGTCGATCGATTACGACGGCAGCCCCTTCGAGATCTTCAACCTCGGCGGTTCGCAAACCACCACGCTTTCCGAGTTGATCGAGATCATCCAGGACGAACTGGGCGTCACCGCCGAAGTGATCGTGAAGCCCGATCAACCGGGCGACGTTCCCCGCACCTTCGCCGACGTCGACAAAGCCAAGCGCCTTCTCGGCTACGAGCCAAAAACCGGACCGCGGGATGGGATCCGCAAGTACATCAAGTGGGTCCGCGAAACGGAGAAGGCGAATGGCTGATTCCGCGCACTGGAACTCCCTGGCCCTGCGACTTGTCCTCGGCCTGACTGTCTTGCGCCTCCTCTGGCACGCGTTCACGCCCATCGGCCTGCTGGGTGACGAAGCCTACTATTGGGAATGGGGCCGCCACCTCGACTGGGGTTACTTCTCCAAGCCGCCTCTCATCGCCTGGATCTACGGCGGGGTCGGACGGCTCACCGGCGACTCTCTCTACGCATTCAAGGCAACCGCCACCCTGCTCACCGGCGGCGGACTCTGGTTCTTCTATCTCGCGGTGCGCACGGTCTTCAACGAAGGCCTCGCCTTCTGGGCCCTCGCCGCATCTGCGCTTTCCATCGGCAACACCCTCCTCGCCTCCATCCTCACCATCGATGCGCCGCTGCTCTTCTGCTGGTGCCTCGCACTCTACCTTTACTTTCGCATTCTCTTTGCCGAGGGGTCACCCTCCTGGCGCGACACTCTTCTCCTCACCCTCGCCCTTGGCCTCGGTCACCTGAGCAAGCAGATGATGCTCGTCTTCCTGCCCCTCATCCTGGTGGGCGCCTGGTTCGTGCGACGGGATCTCCTGCGCAAACCACACCTCTACCTCGCCAGCCTTCTCTCGCTCCTCTTCCTCATTCCTCCCCTGTTCTGGAACCTCTCCCACGACTGGGTCACGGTCACTCATACCGGGCACCACTTCCAATCGGAATCCTTCGACCTGGCTGAGATCGCGGTGCGCTTCGCCAGTCTCGGCGGGGTGAGCGCCCTCCTTCTCACGCCGATCTTCTTCGTCCTCATGCTGGGAGCGATCTGGTCCGTTCGCGAATGGTCGAAGCAACCCCCTGAAATCAAGATGCTCTTCTTCTTCGGCGGAGCCGCTCTGCTTCTGATCGCAGTCCTCGCCCTGCGCCAGGAGATTAATCCGAACTGGCCGGCCGTCTTCTACCCGGGTGCCATCGCGCTGACAACCTGGTGGTGTCTGAAAGGCGATGCCCCCAAGCGCGCCGAGTGGTTTCGCAATTCCATCGCCCTTGGCGCAGCCTTCACCGTGGTCATGATGGTCTTGCTTCCGTTGATCGACAAACTCGGCATCCCCGCACAGCGCCGGGGTTGGCGGGGCTATCCGGGCCTCGCCGAAGCCGTGGTCCAGGAGGTCAAGAAACTCACCACCGACAAGATCGACCTCCTTGATGGCAACATCGTGGTCAACGGACATCGCTTTACCTGCTCTCAACTCGCCTTCCAGTTTCGAAAGTCCCTCTCTGGAGATGATGAAGCTGGCCGCGTCTTTCTCTGGCCCAAGCCCGGGAAGATCAGCAGCCAGTATGACTTCTGGCCCGGCCTTGAGCCCGGAGCCAGCGCGCTCATCATCGTTGAGCGCAAGAATGAAGGCCACCCCGGTGAACCCTACGAGGACCTTGCCGGGGGCTTTGAGGAACTTGAAGAGCTCAACGAGATTCCCCTCCACCACTCGCGTGACTTTCCCACCTTCAAGATATACTACGCCCGCAACTTCAGGCGCTGGCCCGCCACGCTTGCGCCGACTACCACACCATGAGCGCTGAGATCAGTATCGTAGTCCCATTCTACAACGAAGAGGAAGCCGCCAGGGAAGTCCTCGAGGAAATCGTCAACACCAACCCCGGGGCCGAAGTTCTCGCGGTCGACGACGGCAGTTCGGACAAGACCTGGGAGATCATCTCAAATGTTGCCGGGGTAACCGCCCTCCAGTTCCCCCGGAACCGCGGCCAGTCCGCCGCCATGTATGCCGGCGCCTGCAATGCCCGTCGGCCCATCATCGTCTTCATCGACGGCGATGGTCAGAACGATCCGGCCGACATCCCTAAGCTCGTCGAAGCTCTCGGCGACGAAGCGGATGTGGTCTGCGGATACCGCGCGGTGCGCAAGGATACCGCCTCACGCCGCTGGGCCTCCAAGTTCGCCAATGCCATCCGCCGCATGTTCGTCAATGACGGCCTCCGCGACACCGGCTGCTCACTCAAGGCCTTCCGCCGCGAAGCCGTCGATCACCTCGTCCCCTTCAACGGCATGCATCGCTTCCTCGCCGCCCAGTTCCTGAAAGGCGGACTCAAGATCGTGGAGACCCCCGTCAACCATCGCGGCCGCCTCGCCGGCGATTCCAAGTACACCAATTTCAACCGGGCCATCCGTGGCATCTACGACCTCTTCGGCGTGAAGTGGCTCCTCAATCGCAAGGTGCCTTTCGACATCAGCGAGCGCAGTGAGCCCCCCTCCGACCCCTGACCTCCGACCTCTCCTCCCATGGACCTCTCCATCCTCGCCCACACCGTTACCGAACCACTCGGGGACGGCTTCATGCACAAGGTCTTTTACACTGGAGAATTCCTCGGCATCGATGTCATCCTCTATCCTTGGAAGCTCATCGGCTACTTTGGCGTGATCATGTTCGCCCTCCGCTGGCTCCCCCAGATGCTCGCCAGCCGCAAGGCACAGAAAGTCGAGATGCCCCGCATTTTCTGGATCATGTCGGTCATTGGCAGCCTCTCCCTCCTCTCCTACTTCATCCTGGGCAAGCCCGACTCCGTCGGCGTGCTCGCCAATGCCTTTCCCTGTCTGGTCGCCAGCTACAACCTGTATCTGGATCTGAAAAACTCCCTAAGACCCACGGAGGCCTGAGTGCCTCTCCTCCGTCTTCGCTGCACTACGCCGTGGCAAGCCGACCTCCCTTCTTCGACCTTCGACTTTTGACTTTTGACCTCCCCCAAAGCAACCATCATCCGCTTCCCGCGCCTCTGCCTGATCGCCCTTGCTGCGATCATGCTTCTGCCCGGACTCGATTCCCTGCCGCTCATCGACCGCGATGAACCCCGCTTCGCGCATGCCACCGTCGAGATGATGTACCGTGGTGAGTGGGTTGTCCCGTATTTCAACGATGAATACCGGTTCGACAAACCGCCCCTCACCTACTGGTGGATGCGGGTTCACTTCGCGGTCTTCGGTGTCAACGAGTTCGCGGCGCGGCTGCACTCCGCTCTTGCCTCCGCCCTCTGCGCCCTTCTCATTTTCGGATTTGCCCGTCGGCTCGGCTGCGACAACCTGCGCGCCTTTTTCGCGGGCGCCGGCTGGCTCAGCTGCCTTCAGGTCCTCGTTCACTCGCGCATGGCGGTGGCGGACATGCCGCTCATCCTCTTCCTCATTCTCACCATGCGGGCTCTCTGGGAACTCCAGAACCGCGATCCCGAGCGCCCTTTCGCCAAGTGTTTCTCAGACCCGTGGTTTTATCTCCTCGGCGTCTCCATGGGCCTGGGCTTCCTCGCCAAGGGACCCCTCGCGCAGTTCATCCCTCTCCTCGCCATCCTCCTTTGGGCCACCCTCAACCGCTTCCAGAAGCGCCCTTCCCCCAACTTCGCCCGCCTCCTCCTCTACTTCCTCGTCAGCGCCCCGATCTGGCTCGGCCTGATGGGAGCTTGGGGCATTCCCGCCCAAATTGCCACCGAGGGCGAATTCTACAAGGTTGGGATCGGGCGCCATGTGGTCGAGCGCGGAACGGGCGCCTTCAACTCCCGGCTCTTCATCCCGGGTGTCTACTACCTCGTCGCCATGCTCCCCTTTCTCCTTCCATGGAGTTCCCGCATCCCCGACGCCTTCAAGAACGCCCGGGCAGGCGAGCAGGCCCAGACCGGAAGTTTCCTCCTCGCCTGGTTCCTTTCCCCCCTCCTGATCTTCTCGTTCTACGCCACGCAGCTTCCGCACTACATCCTTCCCGGTTACCCGGCCTTCTTCCTTTTGCTGTTCCTCAACGACGTGCGTCACCCGGTCAAGTGGTTCGGAAAAACCATTTCCCTCATCGGGGTTGTCCTTCCCTTTGGCGGTGCGCTCTTCTTTCTCCTTTGCTCCGCCCTCATTCCCAGTGAAGGGGAAATTGCGGTCCTTAAATCGCTCCTGCAAATCGCCTCTCTCGCCATTCTCCTGCTCGGTGTCGCCTCCTGGCTCATCTGGAAACACAAAACCCTGCTTGCCCTCACCCTTGCGCTGCCCGCCGTTCTGGTCCTCATTCCCGCCTCAAAAAAAGCGCGCGATGCCCACATCACCATCCGCCTCAAGGAGGCTCTCAAGGATCACCAGTTCGACACCCGCGTCTCCTGGAAGTTCAACGAACCGAGCCTCGTGTGGTACTTCGACGACGGAGAGGATTTCAAATGGTCCAAGATTCCCGAAAACCTCGCGCATCCCGACAGCGGCAATGTCCTCATGGTCCTCGAACACCGCCGCTGGCGCATCGATGACAAGACGATCGGGGCCATCCTCAGGCGCGAAGAGAAGATTCCTCCCACCAAGGAACGCCGCGGAACACCAGACTGGGAAAAAATGGTCGCCTCCCTCCCGCCAACCCTGAAGTGGAAGGAAGTCAAAGTGATCGGTTGGTCCCCGGCAACGAGCAGCTGGATTGAAGTGGTGGCCATCGTTTCGGAAAACACGGCCTCAACGGTCGAATAAAATGAGACCAAATTTCCACTCTCAGAGACCAAATCCCCGGGGATTCGTCCTCCTTGGGTTTGATTCCTGAACTTGAGATTTATCGGGAGCTTGTGGGTTGGAACGTTCGCCGTCCGCGCACCACTCACCCCCCACCCTCACTCTGCGAATCCCCTTCCTCTCTTCTCCCCAAACGCACGCCGGCACCCACCAAGCATCCCCACATCACCCCCCAGGCTGCTCCATGCACCACGTCAGTGGGAAAGTGGTGATTTCCATACATCCGTGACCATCCCACTGCCCCCGCGAAGAGAACCGCGATCCAGCCCACGCGGGGGAAAATGACCGCAACAGCCACCGCGCTCGCCATCGCTGAGGAGGTGTGCCCGGAGAAGTAGCCGGCGAACTTGGAGGAGGTTGTCGGCCCGGAAAAACTCAAATAGTGTAGTTCTATATGCTTCTCCACTGTCCTCGGCCGGGCCCGCCCTGCCGTCATCTTGACCACCCGGGTGGTCGCCCCGCTCATCACCCCCGCCATCACAAAGGCAATGGCCCCCCGACGCAGCCAGCGGTCCTTTACGAGCGCTCCCGCAATCAACAAAACAATACCCACTCCGATACTGAACTGCAGGAAGTCCCCCCAGAACCCGAAGAACTTTTGTGCCCCGTCCCATCCTTCAGGAACCTGCACCCAGTGGAGCAGCTTCAGGTCGTTCGGAAAAAGGACTGCGCCGGTCAGGACCATGAACGTTAGCATCCGTCCCAACCACACCATCCACCCCGCCCGGGCCGTCCGCACAAACCGCCGCCACACAAAGCCAAGATCCGCCCAAAGCGCCATTGCGCACAGCGTCGGAGACTCCCTCCCCGAAACAAGCCAATAGTTCCACCCTCCGCCTTCCAGCATCACTTGCTCCTTGCCACCCCCTTCTCACCTCCACCATCCTCTCCTCAGTGACCCGGCGCTGGATTCTCCTGCTCTACGTGCTCCCCGCGCTCTTGCTCGCGGCCGGCTCCGTCCCCTTCCTTGTCAGCGACCTCGATCTCCAGCTCGCGCACAAGTACTTCAATGAGAAGGTCAGCCTCTGGATCTACGCCGAAAGACAACCGTGGGCATGGCTCTACAGCTACGGCCCGATCCCAGCGATCGTCACTGCGGTCCTCGCCTTCTCGCTTCTCACCCTCAGCATCGGTCGGCCCAAGCTTGCACGCTATCGCAAGGTCGCAGCCTTCCTTGCCCTCGCCCTCCTCCTCGGCCCGGGCCTCGTCGCGAACTCGATTTTCAAGGAGAACTGGGGCCGCCCCCGTCCCCGCCAAGTGGAGAGCCTGGGCGGTCGGGAGAAATTCGAACCGCTCCTCACCATCGACAAGAGCAGCGACGGAAAGTCCTTTGTCTGCGGTCACGCCACCATGGGCTTTTACTTCTTCGCGGGTGGCCTTGCCCTTCTTGCAGCGCGCCGCCGCAAGACGGGGATCCTCGTGCTGGTGGGAGCGGCCGGCTACGGCACCTTCATCGGTGTCGCCCGCATCGTGCAGGGCGGCCACTTTGCAAGCGACGTTCTCTGGTCCGCAGGAGTCATTTGGTTCACCAGCGCAGGGCTCCTGCACGCCTTCGGCCTGCACCGCAATGTCCTCTACGAGCCGAAAAAACCGGTTGGCGCGAATCTTCCACGCTGGGTTCCAGTTGCCACTCTCACCGGACTGCTTGCCCTCATCGGATTCACCACTCTCGCGTTCCCCTACGCTCGCATCAAGGCCACCACCCTGATCAACGGGGAACTCGCGCGATTGCCCGATACCGTCATCCTCAATCTCGATCTCGAAGGCTCGGTCGAGCTTGAACGGGGCGAAGAGCTCAAACTCGAAACCGAGTCGCGCGGAATTGGCTTTCCCAAGAGCCGCCTCAAAAACGACCGTATCTTCATTGCGGACGGAGCCGAGGTCACCCATCGGCGGAGCGGCTACTTCACCAAACTCCACGTCCGCACCCGGATCACCCTGCCTGCCAACCGCGTCTATAAGATCACCCTCGGCAAGCGCGTTAAGGCCGTCTACATCCTCCCGCCCGGGGAGTTTGACCCCAACAACTTCGCCCATGTGCGCCTCACCAGCGGCTTCAGGACCGAGCTCATGAACCTCAAGACCAAAGTCGTCGACGAGGACTTCTTCGGCCGGAAGACCCGGGCATTCTCATTCTGAAGCCGGATCACGCTTCCCCTTGGAACAAGACTGCTCAATTCCTGTGATTTTGGAGTGTTGGAGTCGTGGAGAATTGGAGTATTGGTCTCCCCACTTCGCCCCACGTGTCCCTCCCCGCCTGATCACTGAATACGGCCCTCCTCCGCTCTATGCATCAATTCCAATACCAGAACGACCACCTCCACTGCGAAGAGGTCAGCCTCCAGGCCCTTGCCGAGGAACACGGCACCCCTCTCTATGTCTACTCGGCCAATACCATCCGTGAGAACTACCGGCGACTCGACACCGCCCTCGAAGGGCTCGATCACCACATCGCCTACGCGGTCAAAGCCAATTCCAACCTCTCCGTTCTCGGTCTCCTTGCCGACTTGAAGAGCGGCTTCGACATCGTCTCGGGCGGCGAACTCTTCCGCGTCATCAAAGCCGGCGGCGATCCCATGCTCTGCACCTTCGCCGGGGTGGGCAAAACCGCGCACGAAATCAAGTTCGCCCTCGAACAGGAGGTCTACTGTTTCAACATCGAATCGGTCGCCGAACTCGAGTTCCTCAACGAGGTCGCCGGCAGCATGAATGCGACCGCGCCCATCGCGGTGCGCATCAACCCCAACGTGGATGCCAAGACCCACAAGTACATCTCGACCGGAAAGGCCGAAAACAAGTTCGGCATCGACTACCAGGCGGCCAGCGGGGTCTATCAACGCGCCGAGGGTCTTTCCAACATCCTCATCCGAGGCGTCCAAATGCACATCGGATCGCAGCTCACCACTGCCGCTCCTTTTGTCGAGGCGGTCGAGCGGGTCATTCCCCTCGCCGCGGAACTCAAGGCCGCTCACAACATCGAATTCTTCTCGATCGGAGGAGGGATCGGCATCGTCTATGATCCGGCCCTCGCTTCAGGACAAAGCGACTGGTGGGAGCAACAATCCGAGCCTCCCCTCTCGCCCGAAACCTACGCCCACGAACTCGTTCCGCGCCTGCAACCGCTCGGCCTGAAGATCCTCCTCGAACCCGGGCGCTACATGACGGGCAATGCCGGCGTCCTCCTCACCACCTGCCTCTACGAGAAGAAGGGCCACGAGAAGAATTTCAAGGTCGTCGATGCCGGGATGAACGACCTCATCCGCCCCGCCCTCTACCAGGGCCACCACGAAATCGTCCCCGTCCGCGAGTCCGCCCGCGAGTCGCTACTCGTGGCCGACGTGGTGGGTCCCATCTGCGAGAGCGGCGACTTCTTCTGCGAGAACCGCGAACTCGCCGACTTCCACGCCGACGACGTCGTCGCCCTCATGAGTGCCGGGGCCTACTCCTTCACCATGGCCTCCAACTACAACTCCCGCCCCATGCCCGCGGAGGTCCTCGTCGACGGAGCCGACTCCAAGCTCGTCCGCAAGCGCCAAAGCTGGGACGACCTCATCGCCCTGGAGCTCTAAAATCCGTCAAACGCGACCCTGGCGTGTTCGCTCTTCCCTAGTGCCGCTTGCGAAACTGACTGGGAGTCATTCCGCCCTTTTCCCTGAAGACCGCGCAAAAGTAATTGGCATCCCCGTAGCCGCATTCACTCGCCACCTCGCTGCCGCTCTTCTTGGCCCCTCGCAGGCCTGGAGTCCAAGTGCCGGAGTGGTCCTTGCGCTGGCTACATTCCCGCACCGCTCTCTTCCACTTTCTCCACCTTCCCGCAGCTCGCACATCCGCTCGCCAGCTTGGCCTCCAGCGCCTTCGAGGCCGGCGTAATCGCGAGCCCGCCCAACCCCGTGCAACACAGTTCGCGCGGCATGAGGTCGCCCACCTGCTTCATGGCGTCCACCACTTCGTCAAAGGGCACCAAGTGCAAATAATCTGCCAGCGCCATGTTCGCGGACGAGAGTGCATTCGAGGCCGCGCTCACGTTCCGGCCCAGGCAGGGCGCCTCCACCCGGTTCGCCAGGGTATCGCAGGTCATCCCAAAGGAATTCTGCAGCGCCATCGAAGCCGCTCCCAGTTGCTGCTCAAAGCTCCCTCCCATCATCAGGACGATCCCCGCAGTGGCCATGCTCGCTCCCGATCCGCACTCCGCCATGCAGCCCGCAACCTCGGCCGCGAAGGTCGAGTGCGCGGCAATGAAGATGCCGATCATCCCCGCTGCCAACATCGCTTCCACGCGTTCCTCCCGACTCTTTCCGAGGGCATCCGCCACGCCCAGGACAGCACCGGGCAATGCCCCGCAACTGCCCGCCGTCGGCGCGGCCACGATCACTCCCATCGAACTCTTCATCTCCATCATGGAGGAGACGTACATGATGATCCGGTTGAGCACGTCGCCCGGCACCAGTTGCCCGGCCTCCATCATCTCGCTGAACTTCGGTGACTGGGAAGGCAGGATGCGGTCTGCGAACTTCGTTCCCCGCAAGCCCGTCGCGATCGAGGTCTCCATGATCTCCACCAGCTTGCCAATCTGCTCGCGAACCTCCTCCACTGTGATCCCACCGCGCTCGCTCTCGTAGATGGCTCCCAATTCTCCCAGGGTAAGATCCCCGCCTTGAGCCCGCCGATACTCCTCCATCTCGGCGCAGCGAATCCACGGCACGGTCAAATCCTTCCGGGCCAGCACCGGCAGCACCGGTTCCAGAACGCGCACCGCACTCACCGCCGGATTGTTCCGCAACTCCTCCAGCAACTCATCGTCCACTTGCACCCGGCTCTTGATCTCGACCAGCGTGCAGTCCCGCCCCGCCGCGGTGATGACGTCTTCAAACTCGAAATTCGATCGCAGCCAACCCGCCAATCCCTCCACCGCGCCGGGATCAGACAAGAAGACCAGGGTCTCAAAGTAATCACCTTCCATCTCCACCGCGGCGCCCTCGATCTCCTGCACCACGATCATTCCCCCGCCGGTCGAAATCGCCTTGAGAGTTCGCTCCTCGTCCTCATTGCGGAGGGTAAGTTTATACGTGTTGGGATGCTCGGCGCCGTAGCTCACGTAGCGAATGTCCACCGTGATTCCGTGCTTCCCGATCTCTTCGCGAAAGTCCGGCAAGCGCGCATCATCCGTTTCCCACCCCATCAATCCCCCAAAGAGCCCGAGATCGGATCCCTGCGACTCGTGGGTCGTGACCAGCGATCCGTTCGGATCGTACTCCACGATGACCTCTCTCAACACCCCTCCCATCAGGTCCCGCGCCATCCTCCCAATCCGTAGCGACGCTGCACTATGCGAACTGGAAGGCCCGCGCATGACCGGACCCAGGACGTCGTTAAAAATGCTCGGAGGTGTCTTCAAGGTCGCCAAGGTTAGAGCCGGCTCGCTCTTAAAACAAGTGTTCAGTATACAGTATTCAGGATACAGACTGCCTCCGCCCCCTCCCCGTCTGTCCACTGAACACTGGATGCTGAACACTCTCCCACCACCCCTCCCCTGACCCCCCTCCTCCAGTACCACATCCTCGTCCTGGTCCTCGCCTTCACGGCGGTGCTCGGGCGGGTCATGACCATGGAGGCGCCGTCCATCGTCTTCTTTCGCGTCGGCATCGCGGCGCTGGGCATGGCGCTTTGGCTCTCCCTCACCGCCCCCTCCCTTCTTCGGCTTCCGAAAGGCACAACTCTTTCCGTCCTGGGAGTGGGCCTTCTCATCGGAGCGCACTGGGTTTGCTTCTTCTGGTCGATTTCGCTCTCCAACATCTCCGTCGCTCTCGCGGGCTTTGCCACCATCTCTCTCTTCACGGCCATCACCGAACCGCTCATCGAACGTCGTCCTGTCCGCGGCACCGAGCTCCTCTGCGGCGGCATCGTGATTGCGGGGATCCTTCTCATCGCGGGAATGGAGCGCGAGTATCTCAGTGGTCTCCTCGTCGCGCTGGTGGGAGCTCTCCTCGCTGCCATTTTCCCCGTCTTCAACCGCCTTCTTGTGAAGCAAGGCCACTCCTCCCGTTCTCTCCTCCTCTACGAGATGACCGGCGCCTGCTTTTTTGCCGCTCTCGCCATTCCCTTCATCGACCCCTACCACCTCCAGATTCCAACCGGTAAAGACTGGCTCCCGCTCCTCACCCTTGCGATCATCTGCACCCTCATCGCACACACTTGGAACATCCACCTCCTCCGCCGCCTCACTGCCTATACCGCCAACCTCTCAATGAACTTTGAACCGGTCTGGGGCATTCTCTTCGGTGCTGTCATCTTCCACGAATACAAACATCTCCATCCCGCCTTTTACCTCGGCACCGCCCTCATCATCGCCGCCAACTTCTTCGACCCCTGGCTCCGCCGCAGACGCTCGTAAGCAACTCCCCACCAGTCCAATTCCCCGGGATACCCCCGGAGTGGAATTCCGCCGACCCTTCTACTTCTTCCAGATCGAGTCGAGTTCGTAGACTTCCAACTTCACAAGCTTCGCCTCCCCGCCCTGCGCAAAGGCCTGGATCGCACTTACCTTGCCCTTCACCCTCCGGCCTGAGGTGATAAACACCCGACCGTCGTTCCCGCAGATCTCCAGCATCTGCCGATCGACAAGCACCTGCATGGATATCTTCCCATCCACCGGCGTCATCCCCGCATCGTTGAGCTTCTTACCGGCGACATCGTAGACGACGCGATTGCCGCCGATGTCCAGGCCCACCTGCTTGGCGTCACCAACTTCAATGGTGGCACGAATGTCGAACAGTTCTCCAGCCACGTTCACCGTCACGGGCGATTCGGCCAGCACTGCCGCAGCCTGGCTGTGCTTCTTCTTGTGCAGTTTCTCGATCTCCTGCACCGGCTCGGCGAACATGCGAATGCCCCCTTCGGTGCTCCGCAAGGTCAACTCATGCGGGAAGCTGAAGGTCTGGTTGAAGGGCACCCCCGGAGTGGCTATTTTCACCCAGCCCATTTGGATCCGGCGCCCATCGGGTGAATTCTCGAAGGTCTGGGAGGCGTAGTAGTTTCCCCAGTGCACGCGGTGTTTTCCCTCGTGCTCGGGAGTAAAGGTCTTCCCGTCGAAGGCGCCAACCGCGTAGCGCGCGTCGGCCGCGAACACCACCCAGCGGGTCTTGTCCTTTTCCGAATCAACCGGCAACTCGAACAACTCCGTGCATTCATAATAGCCCGGAAGGTGGCTCTGCTCGGTCCACGCCTTGAGATCCGTCGAGGTGTAGAATGCTGCGTTCCGGCCGTGCTCTTTCTGATCGTCATAGACCACCATCACCCAATGACCGCCCAGTTCCTTCGCCTTGTCGTTGAGCGGGGTATCCTTCTCGTGATAAGTATACCATGTCACCTTGGGATCACGTCCCCGGTGCTTCACCACCGGATTGCCTTCATACCAGGTGAAGGTTTTGCCGTTGTCGTTGGAGTACGCTACCGCCTCCCCCGCTCCGGTGTCAGTCAGGAAGGCCACCAGGACATCGTTCTTCCCGGTCTTCCAGCCCGCGGTGTTCTTTACATCGACCGTTCCACCGCCCGAAAAGCAATCCCCCTTCGCCATCGTCTTCGGGAAGAGCTTGTTCGGCAATTGCTTCCAGTGAACCAGGTCACTGCTGACCGCGTGGCCCCAGGTCATGTTGCCCCACTTCCAGCCCACCGGGTTGTGTTGAAAAAAGAGATGCCACTGGCCGTTGTGGTAGACCATCCCGTTTGGGTCGTTGTTCCATCCCACTGCCTGCGTGAAGTGGAACTGCGGACGAAGATCTTCCGTGTACCACGAATTCGATCCGGGCACCGTGTCTTCCTGCCGGACAAGCGCAAAGGCCTCCTCGTTCGCCCGGGCGGCCTTCACTTTGGCACTCTTCCCCTCGTAGACCTCGATCGTAAAGAACCCATACCAGTCGACCTCCTCCGCATTCGTCGCCAACTCGACCCCGTATCGCCGCACCGGCACCCCCTCCACTTCCAGGACCAGTTCCGTCTTCTTCGCGCCGTTCTTGATCGGGATCACGAGGAACTTCTTTCCTACCGTGAACTCCCTCTCCTGCCGGGCGACCTTGGGCGCCTCAGGCACCTTGGGCTTCTCGTCGGTCTGCACGATATGGTCGACATTGACATGCCCCCATCCGCCCTTGACGCGATCGACGATTTGAATCGTGACGGTCTTCCCCTTCAGCTCTCGAACATCCCAGCCCCCGGGCTGCAGCGCTTCGCTTCCGCCCGAGACGTCGTTGGGCCCGGCCGCGGTGCGCACTACCGCCCCATCGAGGACCAGGTTGATGCAGGTTTCCCCTTCATGGGCCCCACCCCCGATCAGGAAGCTGAAATAGTCACGCTCAATCTTGAGCGTCGACGAAGTCAGCGTGCCGGTGGTGCGGTCGCCCTTGAAGAAGCTGTTCACCAGGCGCTTGCCCTTGTAGCCGGACACCTGCATCTGCCCCGCCAGCGTCCCCTTCGCCGGCCCGGGCCCAAAGGCCTCACCCTCCACCTTCCACGTTCCGTAGTCTTCCTGCTCAAAGTCTGCGACCAGGATGTCCTCCGCCGCATGAACCATGCCCAGCATCGCTGCACAAACTGCTAATCGGATGACGGTGTACCATTTCGGCTTCATTCTTATCCTCCTTACCTGTCTGAGAATTTGCAGGGTACAGCCCACCGTCACTCTGTCGAGAACGGGGCCCGCTTCACACCGTTGCCGCGGCCTCTCGCCGCAGCTACATCCTGAACAATCCGCCCCTCTTCCCGGCCAGGACCACCGCCCCCACAATCGAGATTCCAAGGAACACCATCGCCCATACCCCGAGCGCCGACGCCAGCTCGTAGCCATTGCCCAGGGTGCCCAGAAGAGAGTAAATCGCCTTCGTGATTGGAAAATGCTCAGCCTGCTGCGCCAGGATCAGGCTGTCGCTCACCTCCAGCATGGCGAAGGCAAAGGCCAGGATGCCCCCCGCAATGAGGTTCGCGGCCAGCAAGGGCAACGCGATTCGCCGCATCATGCGCATCGGGGTGGCCCCGAGGGACAAGGCCGCTTCTTCCAGGGTCACATTGCTCTGCTGCAAGCCCGCGACCGCCGCCCTCACTACGTATGGCAATCGCCGAACCGCGTAGGCGATCACCAGCAGGATGGTCGGATCCTGAAGCTCCCCGACCAGGAAGTGAAAGGCCCGCCCCTCCTGGGCCAGGGCAAGGTAGCCGAACGCCAGGACCAGTCCCGGGACCGCCAGGGGCAACATCACGAGGGCATCGAGAAGGGCGCGTCCTCGAATCGTGCTCCGCACCACCACCCACGCAATCGCCAAGCCGAGAACGAGATCGATGATCATGGATCCTGACGCGTAGATCAGGCTGTTCTGGATCGAGGGCACCACGAGCGGATGACCGAGCGCTTCCTCGAAGTGCGCACCCGTCATTCCTTCGGGTAGAATCGAGCCATACCAATCGGTCGCAACCGACAGGAAGATCACCCCGAGGTGAGGGAGGGAAGCCACCAGGAAGACGCCGAGGAAGATGCCCATCACGAGGAGCCCCTTCACCCCGGTAAGCCGTTTCTCGGTCTGCTGTCCTTTTGGACGCGGCGCGGTTCCCAGTCGCGATCGCCCGAGGATCAGTTTTGACAAGAGGAATACCGCGGAGGAAATCACGAGCATGACCGCAACCAAGGCGTAGGGGAACGGATTTGAACTCAGGTCCTTGATCCCATCGTAAATCTGCACCGGCGCCACGCGCGCGTAATCGAAGACGAGGGGCACTCCCAGTTCGGTGAAGGACCAGATAAAGACAATCGTCCCACCCGCAAAGATTCCCGGCATGGTGAGCGGAATGGTGATGCGCCACAAGCGACGCCACGGCGAACAGCCCAAGTTCTGCGCCGCCTCCTCCATCGCCGGATCAAGATGCGACAGGGCCGCCGCGATATTCATGTAGAGGATCGGATAAAGGTGCAGCGCGTTCATGATCACGATGCCCCAAAAGCGCCCTTCCCCGAGCCAATCGACCGGTGCCTCGGGATCCATCAGTCCGAACTTTTCCAGGAAGGCATTGAAGGCTCCCTTCACCCCCAGCATCTGCTTCACTCCAACCGCGCCTACAAAGGGAGGGAGGACCAGCGGAACAAGAATCAACGCCGAGAGCGGGCCCTTCAACGGAAATCCATAACGATGAGCGAGGAGTGCCAGCGGAAAGGCGATCAGGAGGCTTGCCAGGGTGCTCGTGACTCCCAGGAGAAGCGCGTTCCAGATTCCCTCGAGGTAGACCGGGTTGGCGAAAACCTCTCCCACATAGGCCAGGGTGAACCCGCTTTCCTCGTCATAGAAGGCTTCCCCGATCACCATGAGGACCGGGTAGATGAAGAAGACCCCGAACAGGAGGGTCACCAGGGAGGTCAGGATGATGGCATTCCTGTTGTTCATCGACCCTCCTTCGCCAGGCGCTCCGCCGCCTTGTAGTTCTTGCGGAAGAAGCTACCCAACTCGTTCATGAGCCTTACCGAGTCCACCTTGCTTCCCTTCAGGGTGCTCTTGATCGAGCCTCCCGCCCTCTCGTAGGAGACCGCACTCACGTCCTCGAACCTCGCGGTCGCCTCCGGGGGGAAATCCGCTGCGATCAGGGCCGCCCACGCATCCTTCATCTCCTCGTGGGCATCGATGCACATCACGCGCACGATCGTCCGCAAGGGGGTGAAGAGATGTCCGGTGAGCTCAGGGGCATACGTGAATTTTTCCGCCTGCACGTAGGGCATGGCCTCCCCGTCCACCATCGCCTGCAAGGTCTCGCCCTCGTATAGATCGCGCCGAATCGGAAGCCGCCGCAGCGCGCGATACCTGGGCCCCGGCACATGCCCCGGAGCCGCCGCCCAAATCATTTGTCCCTCGCGCGAGAGCACGAATTCCACGAAGGCCTGCGCCAACTCCGGATGCGGCGCACCCTTCAGGACCGCGATCGGATCCACGCTGATCGAGCTCCCCCCGGTGGGAGTAATGTATTGCAACCGCGAGCTCCCGTCCTCCTGCTTCAGGCTCTCGTTGAAGGTCCGCCCGTAAAAATCGATGCACATCCCGGCCACCGCATTCCCTTGCGCCACATCGCGAGGAATCTTGGCGGAACTATCCGTGAAGTAACGAGAGTTGGCTCCGATCCGCTGGATGAGACGCATGCTCTTCACCCACCCCAGGGCGATTGCCGCCTCGCGATCGGCCTCCTCATGGATCGCCAATTCCCCCTGGATCACCTGCTGCACCAGCATCTCGAACGACTTGGTCACCGAGGAACTCTTGGTGGTGTCCGCCAAGGCGATGCCTCGCGCGTATTTGGGATCTCCCAGGTCGCTCCAACCCGTGGGCGGATCCAATCCGCGCTCCCTGACCAAGTCCACATTATAGCAAATCCCAAAGCTCGAGAGCACTGCGCCGATCCATCCGTGATCGGGATCGTAGTACTTCTCCCCGCTCATACGCGCAGGGATTCCATTCTCCCCGAAGAGCTCCGGCTGCGTTTCAAAGATGCGCAGTTTCTCAAAGCGCCCCAGTTTCGCCTGCTTGCTGAAATCGTACTCGCCCCCCCCGAAGAAAAGATCGATCCCGATTCCCTCTTTGCCGATCTCCTGGGCGGCGTCGAACTTGCTGCCCAGCACCCTCGCAATCTCCGAGGTCCCCCCCGGCACCAGCCAGTTCACGTAGACGCGCTGCCCGGTTCTCTCCTCCCAGTATTTCGCGAAAGCCTCCCCAAACTCCCGCCGGATCGTCTCGTTGTGCGGCGTGATGATCTCCAGCCTGACGTCCGCTCCGACCGCTCCTTCCGTCCCCCGATCCCGCATCACCAAGGGCGCGGCCACCACCGCCGCGAGTGGGACAAGAATACCGAGATACTTTTTCCAGTTTCCCCTCATCACTCGCATCTCATCACTCCAATACGCCCTCTCTCCATCAATCCCTCAGGACCACCACGTCCTCCGACCTGACATCAAGGGTGAACCCTCGCTCACCCGGCCGCAGGAGCACCCGGGGATTCAGTTGGGAGGCGTTTACCACCACGCCGTGCACCGTTTCGACGCGATACTGAATCACATCTCCCAGGTAAGTCGTCTCCAGGATGTGCCCCTGCGAATCACCCCCAGTTTTTTCCACCCGAATCGCCTCTGGCCGCACGGAAACGATCGCACGCTCACCAGTCTTTGGACTCCAGTTCTTCGCGGTGACCCTCCCCTCGAACTCGCCCGCATCGGTATCGACGGTGACCAGCATGCCCTTGATTCCGACCACCGTCCCTTTCAGCAGGTTGGTCTCTCCAATGAAGGCGGCCACGTAGGAGGTCGCGGGATTGCGATAGATCTCCTGCGGTGTTCCAATTTGTTCGACGTGCCCGTTGTCCATCACCGCCATGCGATCGGCCATGGACAAGGCCTCGGCCTGGTCGTGCGTCACGTAGACGCCGGTCAGATCGTTCTCCTTCACGATGCGCCGAATCTCCGAGCGCATCTCAAGGCGCAGCTGCGCATCCAGGTTGGAGAGCGGCTCATCGAGAAGCAGGCACTTCGGCCGCACCACCAGGGCGCGCGCCAACGAGACTCGTTGCTGCTGTCCGCCCGACATCTGGTCGATGGCCCGATCCTCATAGCCAATCAATTTCACCATCTCCAACACCTCGTGCACCCGTGCCTCGATCTCCCGCTTGGGCACCTTGCGCTCCTCCAGGCCAAAGGCAATATTCTGCCCCACCGTCATGTGGGGCCAGAGAGCGTAACTCTGGAACACCATCGCGGCCTCCCGCTTGTGGGTCGGAAGATCGGTCACATCCTCGCCGTCAAAAAACACAGACCCCGAGGTCGGCTTCTCCAGGCCGGCGATGCAGCGAAGCAGGGTCGTTTTCCCGCAGCCGCTCCCGCCCAGCAGGAAAAACAACTCCCCCCGTTTAATCCCGATCGTCACGTCATTCAGCGCCCGGACCTCCCCGAACTCCTTCACAATCGATTCCGTGCGGATGGCGTCGTTTTCCACCCCCCCATCGTCAGATACCCATCCCGCATTTCAAGCCAAAGCCAGAATCCGATTCGCCGAAGAATCTCTTGATTTTCAACGCCGACGCCCCTGAGCCCGGCGTCCAACGGAGGGTTCTTTGGTTTTCGCTGTCCCTCAAGCGTAGGGCGGGCCAAATCCCGCCGTCAGGCCAGTCCAGGGCGCCTCCCACCGCTCCCCGGCGCGGAGGCGTTGTTGTCCCTTTCCTACTTCTCCTCGATGGCGAAACGGAAGAACCCTCTGGGGCCTGTGATCGGCCCGGTCAGGGTGTGGACTGCGGCCGGGTTCAGCGGGATGCCATCGTTGCCCGGGACCATCCACGGCATCCAGTTCTGGAGATCGGTGGAAGTATCGACAAGGGTGCCGCGGTTCCCGAGGCCGGGTAGGTCGATGGAAATGTTGGTTCCACCGGTGCGGATCGTGGCACGGTAGAAATCGTTTCCGTCGTTGGTATTCGAATTGGTGAGCCATACGGTGAAGTTGCCGCCGATGAGTCGATTGAAGGTTTCCCACCGGGTGGGATAGTCGAAGTGTTTGGCCCAGATTGCGCCCTCCGGGAAGGTCCAGATCCCATCCTTGGAATAGCCGGTCGTGTCCGCCGTGTTCTTGATCAGCATCCAGCGCGTCTTGTCCGCAAAGTCGGACCAGAAACGGATGTTTGGAGTGTCCGGCACCACCCCC
>JAYGGC010000007.1:0-12884 GCA_046581525.1 Roseibacillus sp.
CCAGTCACTGCCACGTAGCTTTGAGCCACCAAATCGTTCGTGCCCTGGATCTCCCAGCTGAGCCCCCGAGCGGCGGCATCCAGCCTGATGCGCACCGTGAATCGGATTTTTCCGGCGACCTCCTCCACCAGCAACGCCCGGGACGGCGCATCCACACCATCAGGGTTCAGCGCCGCGAGATACTCCACCGCGTTGGGCTGCCAATCATGATCGGCGTCTTCTCCGGGGAGCGTCTCGGAACTCAACCCGAATCCCGCAATCCACTCCTCGTAGCGCTCGAGTGGCGTCTTGGCGGCATCATCAATCGCGCCCTGTATGATCGCCTGCATCACACTGGCCGAAGAGCTGATCCGGCTGGCGTAGCTTCGAGTCTGGTCAGTGGCTGAAGTCACCGGATTCCAACCTGTGCACTCGGCATTGTCCGATCCGATATAGAATCCCAAGGCGTTGAACATCACGGCACTGAATTCGGAAGAGTCTCCGCAAATGGTGTTGGTGTCATAATTTCCATCGACCGCATAAAGGATCCCGCCAAGCTTCCAGGTTCCCCGGTCCTTGATGAAGAGGGCCCCACCCGAATCGCCCGAAGCAGCGTTGCACTCGTCCGTCCCCGGCGCTTCATCGAAGTCCGTAACCAGGAGAGATCCCACTGAGGGATCGTTGAAGGTAGAATCGACATTGTTCACTCCCCAACGCGCACGGTTGTCGTTTGATCCCCAGCGCCAACCTCGTGTCTCGGCGGACAGAAGTTGTGGCACTCCGCGTGGACGCCCCCGGCCCATCATCACCGTTTCCTTGCCCGCCTCGTTTGACTTGGTGTAGAGTTCGGCATAACCGTCAAAGTCGCCGTAGACCTCGAAGATGCGAAGGTCAGTCCCGGCAATATTCCAATACCCCACCCCGCCGTTGGCGTTGGGATTGATGTAATAGGTGCGATTGAATGTTCCTGAGAAGTAGCTCTTCTGGAGAAAAGTCGTCTCACCGAGACTCACGTGCTTCGCGGTGACGAAGTGCCGCGGCGAGATCATGGTTCCGAGAAAACTCTTGTAGAGACCCTGGTATTGCCATCCCGAACCTGCCCAGGCCCCTCCCGGCGCAACCTCCCGGTTGTGCGCAGGGTCAGCGGTATCAAAGAAAATCAACGCGAACGACGCCGGCGACCCGGACAACAGGCCAAGGCAGGCCAGCGTTGTTGTCAGAATCGATTTTGAGGTCATATGGCGTCGAAGGTGGAGGGCCGTCCCAATGAGATTAGACGAACCAGTTCCCCCCTCAGTCCTCAAATCTACCGCGAGGTCTCCAAATTCGCCAACAGCAATCCCATGCTCGCGAAAAATAACCGCATCGCCTTCGGACAAACAATCCGATCGTGCCCATCAATTGGCAATTCCACGCATGAATTGCTCCGCCGCGGCCCGCGCCTCGCGATCCGAGACGAGAAGGTCGTCCAAGTTCGGAGAGTCGATCACTTCGTGCCCGTTCATCACCTCCTCCACCAGTCCCCAGATGCGCGGAAAGGCGATGCCCCCCTTCAGAAACGCGTCCACCGCAACTTCATTGGCCGCGTTCATCACGGCCGGAAGGGTGCCGCAGCGATTTCCAGCCTCCCGGGCCAGACGTAAGGCGGGAAAATCGTCCACTCGTGGCTCCTCAAAGTCGAGTCGCGCGAGGGAGGCGAAATCGAGAGGCTTGAGTGAATGCTCCACGCGATCCGGCCAGGTAACCGCATACTGAATCGGAAAACACATATCCGGCGTGCTCAGCTGCGCGAGAACACTGCCGTCCACAAACTCGACCATCGAATGCACGATGCTTTGCGGATGCACCACCACATCCACCCGGTCCATCTCCACGCCGAACAGCCAGCGCGCTTCGATCATCTCCAGTCCCTTGTTGAACAACGTCGCGGAATCAATCGTGATCTTCGGTCCCATCTTCCAGGTCGGATGATTGAGAGCTTGTTCAGGAGTGACGTCCCTCAGGCTCTCCGCACTCGCAGTCCGGAAGGGTCCTCCCGAAGCGGTTAGAACGAGCCGCCGCACCGCCGGTGGGCCCGCCGCGTTGCCCTCCAGGCACTGGAAGATGGCATTGTGTTCGCTGTCGACGGGGAGGACCTTCACTCCGGCCTCTCTCGCCGCCTTCATCACGAGTTCACCCGCCATCACCAAGATCTCCTTGCTGGCAACCGCGAGGTCTTTTCCTGCCTCGATGGCGTCCAGCGCTGGCTGCAATCCCTCCGTCCCGACGATGGCGATCAGGACCATATCCGCCTCGGGAAGGCGCGCGAGTTCCCGCAGGCCTTCAGCACCGGCATGGAGCACACATCCCTCCGGGGCGGACTCCGCCAGTTGATCGGTGAGGCTCTCATCGGCGATCGCGAGGTGCTTGACGCCAAATTCTCGAGCCTGGTCCGCAAGTTCCTCCGTGCGTCGCCCGGCAGCCAGCCCAACCACCTCCATTCGCTCCGGGATCTCACGGGCTACTTTGAGCGCACTGGTTCCGATCGACCCGGTCGAACCGAGGATCACAACCTTCTTGCGGGTGGCTGAATGAGAATCGGACATGAATTGCTAGAGGACCAGAAGGTAGACGTAGAGGAATGCGATTGGCAGCGCAAAGCAAAGGCTGTCGATCAGATCCAGGACCCCACCGATGCCCGGCAACATGTGGCCGGAGTCTTTCACGCGCAGGCTCCGCTTCAGGATCGACTCGGCCAGATCGCCAACCATCGCGGCGAGGGCGAGAATGAACCCGAGGATCGCGATATGGTGCACTCCACTTATCCACGCAAAGTGCTCCTTGCCGAGCGCGTAGACCCCGAACGCACCGGCTTGCGCGAAGAACAATGCCCCGAGGTAGCCTTCCCAGGATTTGGCCGGACTGATGTGCGGGATGGCCTTGTGTTTGCCGCAGAGAGTTCCCACTAGGTAGGCGCCCATGTCGGTGAACTTGGCTACCAGAACAACGAGAAGGATGAGCCAGAATCCCGCGGTCTCAGTTGCCTCCGCGGGGGGAAGTAAGGCGGTCCGGATGATGAAGCCGGAGAACAGAACCGGCACATAGACGAATCCGAGCAGAGCGAGCGTGACTGCGCGCACCGACTCGTCACCGTCGATGGAAAAGCGGAGGCGCAACGTGAAGGAGCCGAGCACGACTGCCGACACTCCAAGCACTTCGGGAAGAAAGCCGGCCACGGGCAGGCTTCCCTCGAGGACCTGCCACATCAGGACCGCGAGAAAGCCTGCGCTCACCACCAGCCCCCAGATGCGGCATTCGCGCCCCGGAGTTTCGCGCGTCAACAAGAGGTATTCGATGCTGCCCAGGAGGCCGAGGGCGGTGACCAGGATGGCGAGCGCCCACATCTGACCGCTCGCAAATACCGCGATCACGATTCCCCAGAGGAGGACCGTGCTGGTGAGCCGCGCCAGGAATGTAGCTGCGCGGGAGGAACCCTTGCCGGGCGCGGACGCCATTCTGGTGGGCATCCAATCCGTTCCACCCCGCGTGCGCAATGCCAAACCCTGTCCTGGGCCATGCAAAAAGTCTGCAACTTCGTCAGCAATCTTTAGTTTCATCGCCCGAACAGCGGAATCGCCGTTATTTCAACCAACAAAGACGATGAAGAAAACACTACGTTTATTCTCCCTGGTCCTCGGCATTCTCGCCGCTGGAACCTTCTCCACCCTCGCCGACGAGAGTGATGGCAAGAAGCCCGGACGCGGCAGCGGCGAGCGCGGTGGCGCAGAGCGCGATGGCAAGCGTGGCGACGGCGAGCGCGGCGGACGACGCGGGGGCGCGCGCCAGATCCCCAAGGAAATCCTTGAGAAATACGACAAAAACAAGGACGGCAAGCTCGATGAAGATGAACGCAAAGCCTTCATGGAGGCCCGCAGGGCTGAGATGATCAAGAAGTACGACAAGGACGGCGACGGCGAGCTGAGCGATGACGAGCGCAAGGCAGCTATGGAAGATCGTCGCAAGCAGGGCCGCGGCCGGCCCGGCGGCGGCGAAGGTGGTCGTCCCGGACGCCCGGGCGGCAAAGGTGGCAAAGGCGACGGCAAGAAACCCCAAGCCTAACTGCCCCCAATTTATCTCGCACCCGGGAAGGCCTCCTTCCCGGGTTTTTCTGCGCCCTGTCCCCGTTCAAGGGACAGGTCCTTTATTAGTGGGGGGATGATTTTTGAGGTTGGGGCATGCGACGAGCTCAGTATTTGGCGCCTTGGCAACGGGAGGATCTGCCGTTGGAGTTGGAGGGGATGGATGAGTTGAGCGCGGAGGCGCTGGCAGCGCTGCGGGGGAAGCCCACGATTTATCACTGCATCTCGCGAGTGGTGAATCGCGACTTTGTCCTTGGGGAGGAAGAGAAGGAGCACTTCGTGCATCTCATGCGGCTCTACGAACGTTTCTGCCGAGTGCGGGTCCTGTCGTTCGTGGTGATGTCCAATCACTTCCACCTCCTTCTTGAGGTGCCCGCGCGGCCGGAGCAGAGGATCTCCGACCAAGAGCTGCTCAAACACCTCGGCGGCCTCTACTCAAAGGCCCACGTGAAGCAGATTCGCTGGGAATTGGAACACTACCGGTCGCTCGGAGCAGAAGAAGCCGCCGAGCCGTTGCGGGAAAGGTTCCTCTGCCGTATGTCCGATCTCTCCGCCTACATGAAGATCGTCAAACAACGATTCACTCAATGGTTCAACAAGAAGCACGCACGCAGGGGAACGCTTTGGGAAGACCGCTTCAAGAGCACGCTGGTGGAAGATGGTCACGCGGCCCGAGTGGTGGCGGGCTACATCGACCTGAATCCAGTTCGCGCTGCCCTGGTGCGCGATCCGAAGGACTACCGATGGTGCAGCTACGGAGAAGCGGTGGCAGGAAAGAAGGCCGCCCGCGAGGGATTGCAGTGGGTCCTCTTCGAAAAGTTCAGCGCGGTCAGTAGTGAGATGCTCGCCGCAAAACGGGTCGCCAAGTGGGCCCCGCTCC
The DNA here is from genome assembly GCA_046581525.1 of Roseibacillus sp. Classification (GTDB taxonomy): domain Bacteria; phylum Verrucomicrobiota; class Verrucomicrobiia; order Verrucomicrobiales; family Akkermansiaceae; genus Roseibacillus_B. The sequence goes on from JAYGGC010000007.1 coordinate 4,978, forward strand.
ACCGCGAGTAGCGCCTGATGCTCTTTATGGACGGACAGGCCCGCAGCCCGAGCAGGAAGGAGGAACGCGCAAAAAAGGGGTGCGCACCTTCAATTCGAAACAGGTGCAAAGGGTCCTCAAGGCGGGAGGGAAGCTCAGCGAGAGTGAGGTGCTCCGATGCCGCGTGAGATACGTGGCGGACGGACAGGCTCCTCGGGGCGAAGAACTTCGTAGACAACAACTTTCTGCTTACCAAGAATCGATTTCCACCCGGTCGAAAGAACGGGGCACGCAGGATCCGGAAAGTCCACACCAGTCTCTGCACGATGCGGGATCTGCAACATCGTGCGCTGGAATAGGCGTTCGAGGATACTGTCCACCTCGGAAGCGGTTTTCCCCTTCCCGCCCTGCTAGAGCTCCTGCTCGATAGCCTTGAGCTCGAGGAACAACTCGTTCCACTCCTCCTGGCGAGGCTTTATCTCTGCCTTGCTCTTGAGAAGCTCGCGGCGCACTTTCTCAAAGAGCACTGCATATTCCTTAAAGTAGTCGCGCACTCCCTCGCGGTATTCACTGCTTAACATGTCCGCGAAAGTCTCCTGAGACCTCTGGATGCGTTCGCCAAACCACTTCACGAGCTCCGCACCACTCCGCTGCGCCTGCACCACACCAAGGGTGCCCAGGACAATGGCAAAGCTCACGGCGAGCCACGAATAGGGATGTAATCCGGCGGCTCCGAGGGCACCTCCGATCGACAACGAGACCAAGGTCCCGACGACAAAGCGTTGCAACACGCTGCGCCGGGAATCCAATTGCATCTCCAACAAGCCCCGCAATTTCAACTTCACAACACTCTGCCGAGCCGCCCGGGCCATGCGCCGCACAAAATGCTCCCGGGCCCCCGACTGATTTACGTCTCCCCCATCGACCTTGGGCGGATCTAGCTCGATCTCCTCCTTGATGCGCGGAGCAGTGTGTTCCCAATGCTTCCCACAGAGTTTGCGCAGCTCCTCGGCCTCGCCCTCCGTCATCTCCCCGATCGCGCCTTCAAGGGTCGAGCTCAGCGACCTCTCGATCTCGGCTGGTGATTCGTCGCGCCGGAAAAGCGACAGCAAACTCGGCCACACCGCCACTCGCTTCCGCAGGAGGTCCAAGGACTTCTCGCCCTCCGCGACAAAGACCCCACCGAGTGCCTGCAGCTTCTCCTCAAATTCCGACCCATAAGCGTCGCGCTGATGATCAATCTCATTTTCAAGGTCGCGCAGGACGCGCGTCTTTCGTTCCACCGTTCTTGAGGAGGAATCAATCTGGTCTTCGATCCGACGCAGGGCCCTGCTGGTGGCATCACGCACATCACGCAAAACCTGGCGACGGGACGGTGAGTTGGTCACAATCCTGGAGATGAAGGCCTCCAACTCGGGATAGCCACTCGATTTCCAAATCTTGTCTTCAAACGGCCTGCGAAGTTTGGCCTGCATGGCCTGCTTTCCGGATACTGCGAAAACATCGGGAGTTTCCCCCATCTTCTGCCGCGCCAACTCGCGCATGTGCTCCATGATAATGGCAAGCTCGTTGTCGTCACGCAGGTCTTTCTGCTGCAAGACGAACGCGACCTTCCCGCGCAATTCCTCCGGAAATCGCGCAATGAAATCCCAAGTGGCCGCACCCCACGGGTTGCTGACCGGAAAGACAAAGAGCACGAGATCCGCCACCGGAAGAAAACTCTCCGTGATCGCCTGGTGTCCACGGACCACGGAATTCGTGCCTGGAGTATCAACGATGTTGAAGTCCCTGAGAAACTCGATGGGGCGATAGCGCTCCTCCAGGATCTCGGTGATCTCATCGTCGTGTTCGTCCTCGCCATAGCGATACCACAAGACCCGCTGGGTCTCCGGCAGTACGTTCACACTACAAAGCTCCTCACCGAAGAGGCCGTTAATGAGCGACGACTTTCCAGCGTTCACTTCGCCGGACACGACAAAGAGAAAGGGGTTTTCCAGCCCTTGCAGGAGTTCGCTCTCTTCCGAAAAGCCATTCAGCTCCACGCCGAGATTCCGGGCGAGCTCACGAGCGTCGTGGACAACTGCTCCGAGCTTCTGGCGCGTCGCGAAGTAACGCTCTCCGAACATTGCCCCAGCCCAAGGACTACCGCGACCGCGCCGCTTTTTGGCTAAGCAGCTGCGAGACAGTCACGAATCTAAATCCCTTCGCAAGCAATCCGTCCAGCGTGGACGGCATCGCGTCAACGGTGGGGGCATGCAGATCATGAGACAGGACGATTGCACCATTGGTGGTGTTTGCGAGAATGCGACTCTTCACCACACTCACCCCCGGCCGCTGCCAGTCACGAGGATCGACGGCCCACATGATGGTGGGATAGCCGAACTTGTTCATGATCATTTCGCGTTGGCGTTGGTAAAGCGCTCCATAAGGAGGGCGCATGGTGCGCGGCTGTACTCCGGTCGCTTTCACGATCGCAATCGTCGCCTTTCTCATCTCGGTCATGACCTGGGCATCACTGAGTGTTTTCAGGTTGCGATGCGTATAGGTATGGTTGCCAATTTCGTGGCCCTCTGCCACGATCCGCCTGGTGAGATGCGGATACATATCGACGTTCTTGCCGATCACATAGAAAGTTGCCTTGATGTTGCGCTGCCGGAGAATGTCGAGAAGGCGCGGCGTATTTTTGGAATGAGGTCCGTCATCGAAAGTCATCGCGATGAAGGGCTGGCTCGACAACCCACGGGAGTGGGAAATGCCGATGCCCCTGCCAAAGCTGGATGGGAGATTGATGTTGGGATTGCGCCTCGCGGGCCAAACATAATAAGGCGAGCGATAGCCATTATTCGCCATCGTCGAAACTTTTCCACTTTTAGCCTCCTTCTCGTCTAAGGAGGAACAGCCAATCAATGCGATCGGTAGAGCAACAGCAAGCAGGATGAAGGGTCGGAGGATCATGGGTGGGGTTGCGCGCGAGCGGCGGGAGAACAATTCGGCATAAATTTTTACCGTTTTCAGCGGCTACTGTCACGCCTTACTTCCCATCTTCAAGGGCGGACGTGTCCACAAATCGCGTCAAAATAGGTCCCAATGCTGTAATTTTTTCTGCGGGCCAGAAATCCTGCGGAGTAATAATTGCGGCGTCGAGGGCGCGGTGCTCCGGCCACTCGGGAAGGGACGGGATCTTGTTCACAGCTCTTCCCAAGATGCGCTGCGCCACGGAGGCATTGGCCTGGAGGTGCCCAATCACAACCTCGATGTTCACCTCCTCGCCCTTCCAACAGTCGTAGTCGGTCACCATGCACAAGGTCGCAAGAGCGATCTCCGCTTCGCGCGCAAGCTTGGCCTCGGGGAGGTTGGTCATGCCGATGACATCAAAACCGAGCTTGCGGTTCACCTCGCTCTCCGCCCGTGTCGAAAAGGCGGGCCCATCCATGTTCACGTAGATCCCACCAAAGTGCACTTCCAGCAGCTCCTCCTCGAGGGAAGACTCCAGGAGAACTCGTCGCAGGGGCGCACTGGTGGGTTCTCCAAAGGAAATGTGCGCTGCGATTCCCCCTCCGAAGAAGGTGTGATGTTCGCGGCGACTGGTCCGGTCGAAGAATTGATCCGGGATGACGATTGAGCGGGGCGCATACTCCTCCTTGAGGCTTCCAACTGCAGTCACACAGAGGATCCACCGAACTCCGAGGGAGCGGAGGGCCCAAATATTGGCGCGGTGATTGATCTCATGCGGGAGGATGCGATGTCCCCTCCCGTGCCGTGGAAGGAACCAAACCGGACGCCCACCCAGAGTCCCGCCGATGAGCGCATCGGAGGGTGACCCGAAGGGCGTTTCAACAAGGCGCTCTTCTGTCTGCGCGAAGCCCTCCATCTCATACAGACCACTTCCACCGATGATGCCGATCGCGGGCTCTTGCTGCATGCCGTCTCTTAGCCCCGCAGACTATCCCCCGCAAGCCGACCTTCCATGAGGAATTTGTCCTCCTCTCGGAAATAACTCGAAACACTCCTTGCATCCCCTGCGTAAATGCTAGAATACTAGCATGTCCCACTCCCTCGATCTTGATCGAAGCCTCCCCACGCGGAGGCAGGCGGCATTATTCCAGGGCAAGGCTGCGCTGCTGCGGATGCGCCGGGCCTTGACTGATCTTCGCGATCCTGTTCGCAGGCAGCGTTGCGGAAGCGACCTGGCCGAGGCCCCGATCGCCGCCGAGGTATCCGCCGGGATTTGGAATCACCAATCCGCCGTCGAATTCCCGCTTACGGCAGGCAAAGTGCAAAACCTCCGCGTTGCTTGTAACGCGCTGAACGGCTTGGAGTTCCCCGCGGGCGCCACCTTCAGTTTCTGGAGGCAACTTGGCCGCGCCACCCATCGGAAGGGCTACACCACGGGCCGCGAGCTCCGCGAGGGCTGCCTCGTCGCCAACATCGGCGGGGGTCTCTGCCAACTCTCCAATCTCCTCTACAACGCCGCGCTCGACGCTCAACTTGAGATCACCGAACGCCATCCACACTCGCGACTAATCCCTGGATCCCTCGCAGAAAAGGACCGCGACGCAACGGTGTTTTGGAACTACGTCGATCTTCGCTTCCGTGCACCGTTCGCCTTCCGCCTGGAAGCAGTCCTGTCTGCCACCCACCTGACGATCCGCATCCGTTCCGGCGACGCCGAAAAAGTCGCCGCACACGTATCCCTGGTGGATCGACCACCGGGAGGAATACCAGTTCGCAGCAGCGCTTCCGGCGATTGCCTGACCTGCGGAATGACTTCCTGCTTCCGTCATCCAAGCGCCACCGGGACAGATCCTGCGCCCACTGGACACACCGCATTTCTGCTGGATGAGCACTGGCCTGAGTTTCAATCCTGGTGTCGCAAACACACCCAGAAAGAGGACCGCTGGCTCCTTCCTCTCGACGGCCATCGTTGGAAAAAACCCAACTACGCATGGTCGCCTCCTGAAATCGCAAGGGTGGCCTACGCGACGCGGCAGACTCTCCACGCCGCCTTCCGGACCAGGGGCCTGCCCGCCCAGGGTGCGGTCCGGCAACGCGCGCTCCTCTATCGAGACAGATCCCTTGCCAGGTTCTACGCCGGCAAGCTCGAGCCGACGGCCCGGCATCTCGTAATTTCGCAAAACCTCCTGCCTCACCTATGGCAGCTCGGGGTGCTTGCAGGGCGCACCTTCGATGTTGTCATGACCCGTTGGCCACTGGATGAGCTGCAGCGACGCCTGAACGTAGCGGCGCATACGCACAGTGCGTCGACGACCCTGGCCGACTTTCGGGCAGACCGGGAACTCGTCGAGGCGGAAGCCGAAGCGCTCGCGGGTGCCGCACGCCTGGTGACTCCCCACCGGGCAATCGCTTCCCATTTCGGCGCACGCGCACTGCTCCTCGATTGGCACCTTCCCAAGCCGGAAGGAAGAAAGGCGAGGCGCTCACGCCACCGGTTCTTTTTTCCGGCCTCCCCTCTCGGTCGCAAGGGAGTTTACGAGCTGGCGGCGGCCCTGCGCAGACTCGACGCCGAACTCCTCGTTCTTGGCAGCGCAACTGAAGATGCCGCCGATCCCCTCGCGGCCATTTCTACACACCGAGCCACTCCCGCCGACATGCTCACCGCCAGGGCCCTGATCCTGCCCGCGTGGATCGAACATCAACCGCGCCTTGCCCTGCGCGCGCTGGCCAACGAGATCCCGGTAGTCGCCAGTGCGGCTTGCGGGCTTCCCGAACACCCCTTTCTCTGGCAAATTGACGAACCAGATGCGGATGCGCTCTATGCCTGCCTCTCCGACCTCATCGCCTCCGACGCAGGAAAGCCGGCTCGGCGTGCCTCGTAGGGCCTGGTGGATTGGCGCACTGATCTTAATACTTGTGACCGGCTTGGTGAGTTCCCAGCGCACAGACCAGGATCCAAATCGCGCCCGCGCCGCCGCCGACCGCGTTCGTGGCAAACTGACCGGGGATCTCGAGAAGAAAGGCCTCAAATTCGGCGATCCCGTTTTCATCCGCATCTTCAAGGAGGAACGGAAGCTCGAGCTCTGGGTGAAGGAACCGGGTAAGAACACCTTCAAGAAATTTCGCACCTATCGCATCGCAGCGATGTCCGGAAAACTGGGACCGAAAGTAGGTGAAGGGGACCTCCAGGCTCCCGAGGGTTTTTACTACGTGCCACCCTCAAAGATGAATCCAATGAGCCAGTTTCATCTCTCCTTCAACATCGGCTACCCCAACGGATTTGATCGCGCCCACGGACGGGACGGCACCTTCATCATGGTCCATGGGAATCGCGTCTCGATCGGCTGCTTCGCAATGACCGACAAAAAGATCGAAGAGATCTACACCCTTTGCGATGCAGCCCTCACCAAAGGCCAGAAGTTCTTTCGCGTGCATTGCTTCCCGTTCCGCATGACCGCCCAGCGCATGGAGCAAGCGAAGCTGGAAGGCTGGTGGGACTTCTGGAAAAACTTGAAGGATGGCTATGACGCGTTTGAAAACACAAAGGTGCCGCCGCGGGTAGTTGTGAAGGAGAAGCGCTACGTGTTTGAGTGATGTCAGCAGGAATCTCCCTGCAGTCTCGCGCAATCAGAATCTCTGACCCACCGCTGTCTACCTTTTTGGGGGAAGCTCACACATCACACAATGCCCACGGGAAACTGCCTGTCTAATTCTGGAGACAGCGCTGCGCCCCACCTCATCAATCAGGAGCCGCTCCTCCGCTAGCTTCCACATCAGCTCGTCGTTGTTACCCACCACCTCAAGCCTGAGCGCAAATCCATGACTTGCCAAGCACTCCGTCATCGACATCGTTCCCTCCGACCTGTCAGGTCGTGTGATTCATGAAGCTCTACCTGCTGACCGCTCCCGACCGCTCCATCTACAAAAGCGACACTCCCGGAACGCTCGGCGGAAATGCGAAGCTCGGCATCTATGGTCGTCTCGCCTGTTGGAGTGCAGTCCGCGCACTCCCAAAAGGCTACGCCAAGCACCGGGTCTTCTTCGCAGACGAGGCAGCAGCTATCGCAGCAGGTTACCGGCCCTGCGGTCACTGTATGCGGGATCGCTACAAAGTCTGGAAAGGGGGCGGCACACCCAAGACTTTTGAGTTTCCCCGGAAGACACTTCCACCCACCAAGAAGGTCTGAGTCTAACAGACCTGCCCACAACGCCTTAGGCAAGTTCGAGGATCGGAAGCGGACTCAGATTGACTGCACTAGCAGTTCGCTGCGGCACAATCAACCGTCAACCGCTATCTTGTTGAGTAGTTCTTTTTCACACCGCGTAGTGTCCGAAAATTGGAATCGCTGGTAGCTCATGGGTTCATGCCGCATCCCGTAGTGTCCAAAAATTGGAATCGCTGGTAGTGCATGGTTTCACGCGGCATCCCGGTGGTAGTAGCGAAGCATTTCACCAAGCCGCGAGCGGCAATTCAGACCCCCTTCCGATCCAAAATCTGGTTCGATGATCCTGCTCTCCAAGCCCTGGTGATTTCGGTCCCGGTGGTAGTGTTCCCAAAACTGATCGACCGCCCGTCTCAAGGAGGGCTACCTGCTGCCGGTTGATCCAGCCTGCCAAGGCCACCACCATCAGTTTCTCCACGTCCATTGGCGGAGTCTGACCGTCCGAAAACGTGCAGCACGATGAGAAGTCGCCCTCAAAACCTCCTCTCCCAACAGACTGGTAATCAGCGCATTCCGTTGTAATCCAATTTCTGGACACTACGGGGTGGCCTGGTGGGATGGATGGGCAGCCAGGGTAATCTCGATCCGTGGAGCAAGCCAGTCGCCGCAATCGCCTTCACCCTCGGGGAAAAGGGCGAGATTTCCGAGGTGACCATCCGTCCGGAGGGAGTCTTCCTCGTCCGCCTGGTCGATCTTAAACCGGCAGTCACGCGCTCCTTCGAGTCGGTTGCCGCAACCCTGAAGAGGAAC
>JAYGGC010000129.1:0-9896 GCA_046581525.1 Roseibacillus sp.
GCCTGTGAGAAGGGCGGCCCGGGTGGGCCAGCAACGGGCAGTGTTGTAAAACTGGGTGTAACGCAGTCCGCCTTTCGCGAGGGCATCGAGGTGAGGGGTGGCAATCTCTCCCCCGTAACAACCCAGGTCCGAAAAGCCCAGATCATCCGCCATGATGAGGAGGACGTTGGGCTTGCCTTGGGCGCACAGGGTCGCGCCGCCGAGAAGGAGGGTGAGCAGGACAGGGAAGAGCGGGCGAATCATCGCGCCGCCGACCGTATCTTAAGCGGCTTGCCCTCAGAAGGGGAAATCTAAGTGTAAGAGAGAATATGGATCATGATTTCTTCTCTCACGTCGACGGCAGCAAGCAGCTGAAACTCTACCTCTCAAACAAGAAGCTACTGGAGCAACCTCCTCAGATAAAACGAATGGAATTCGGTAAACGGTTGAAATGCCCTATAAAGGACAAGGGCTACGTTCTCTCCGAGGGAATTGGACATGCCACCGAATGGACGGGGGAGATCATGGAACCCCTACGCCTGACATGGACCGAGAGACAGCTCTACAGATTGAGTTTCGAACCAAGATGGATTCGAAATGATCTATGAGCCATGGTGCGGGAGCGGTGCGAGAATGCTACCTTATCGAAAGTTAGTTTTCATGTGTCAGCTTAACAGACTGATTGACAACAGCTAATGCTGAGACATCATAAAATCAACATGCAGTCTCCGTAGCTGTAGAAGCGGTAGCGTTCCCTCACCGCCTCCTCATAGGCCTGCATGATCAATTCACGACCTGTCAGGGCGCTCACCAGCATGAGGAGAGTGCTCTTGGGGAGGTGGAAGTTGGTGAGCAGGGCGTCCACCACCTGGAACTGGTAGGGTGGGTAGATGAAGATGTCCGTGCGGCCGCTCACGGCGGAAAGGGGGCCGTCCTTGCCGAGATGTTCGAGCACGCGCGTCACGGTGGTGCCCACCGAAACCACCCGCTGCGCTTCGTTGATCTTCCTCGCGGAGTCGGCCTCGAGGGAGAAGGCCTCCTCATGCATCTTGTGTTCGGCGGGGTCATCGACTTGCACCGGTCGGAAGGTCCCGGGGCCCACGTGCAGGGTGAGAAAGGTGTGCGGGAGGGTGGCGAGGAGATCCGGCGTGAAGTGGAGCCCGGCCGTCGGTGCCGCCACCGCGCCCTCTTCCCGCGCGTAGACGGTCTGGTAGCGCTCCTCGTCGGACTCCTCCTGCTCGCGCTCCATGTAGGGCGGCAGGGCGAGCTGTCCGTGGGTGGCTTCATCCACGGGCTGGTCCCACTCGAGGAGGCGGTAGCCCAGATCGTCGATCTCCGTGACGGTTCCGGTGCTCTCACCCACCTCTACCGTGCGACCGATCTTCATGCGTTTTCCCGGCCGGACGAGACACCGCCAATGCAGCGGATCCGCGCTCTCGACGCGGAGCAACTCGATGCGGTGGTCGTTGGAAAAGAAGCGGGCCGGAACGACGCGGGTGTCATTGAAGACGAAGAGATCTTCCGCGCGCACAAAGCGGGCGAGGTCGGTGAATTGCAGATGCTCGATGTCACCGTCGGCCCGGTGAATCACCATCATGCGCGAAGCAGTGCGCTCGCTCAGCGGGTGCCTGGCGATGAGCTCGGGAGGGAGCTGGTAGTCGAAGTCAGAGGTGCGCACGGTCTTGATGCTTGGGTAAGTTGCGCGTGCTTCGCGTGAATCGATGTTCCTAGATCGGTTCCAACCCGGCTTCAAGCGCAGCGCGCTGGATCGCCTGCAATCCCTCCCGGCGCAATCCTGGTGGGTGGAGAAGGCGCACTTTCACCAGCGTGAAGTCGGGGCCGTGTTCCTCGTCGGTGGTGAGGAGGCGATAGGGGGAGTTCTCCAAATCCCAAGGCGCAGTTTCATCGCAGGGTTGCCAGCGGTCGGCGCGGAGGATGGCGAGGAGCTGTCGGCGCCCTTTGCCGAAGTCTCCCAGGAAGGAGCACTCGACGGCTTCGCGCAGATCATCCTGATAGATTTTTGGGTCCGGTTTGGCACGGCGAAGGGAGGGGGCCGGTCCTCCGTGGAACCAGCGTGAGAGAGCCCGCGCGCATGGCTGGGCAATTCTTGAGAGGGTCAACAAGGCGCGGGAGCTGAATCCGTCGTGGTCTTCATGGAGCGTCCGCCGCGGCATGGCATGGTGCTGCAGGCCCTGGTAGCCGGCCAAGCCCATGGTCCCGAAGTAGATGACAGAGTGAAGGTCGGCAGTCACCGGGCCGCCGGCGTAGACGCTGCCTTCCCAGGCAATCCCTGACTTGTTGAAGCGGCCGGGATGGACCTTGTAGAGCAGGGCCTCGGCGCGGCCGTAGCCGGATTGCTGTTTCAGGTAGCGCAGGAAGCTTGGTCGGCGGCGGTGCCAGACGAAGGCGCTGGGGACGAAGGCGAGTTCCCAGTCCTTGTCGAGCAGGCGCCAGCAGATATCGACGTCGTCGCCCGCTGTTTTGAACTGGGCCTGGAAACCGTCCACGGATTCAAAGGCTTCGCGACGGATCACGAGATTGCACCCCGGAAGGTGCTCCGCCCGCAGGTCTTCTAACAGAACGTGGGAAGGGGCTCCCGGAGCCGCGGCCACCACCGCTTCCTGAACACCCTCCGGCTCCGGGGGAATGTTCGGTCCGCCCACCGCCCCCACCTTCGGATCGGGAAAAGCGCGCGCAATCCAAAAGAGCCAATCGCGGTCCGGTTCACAGTCGTCGTCGGTGAAGGCGATCATCTCCCCGGTAGCGAGATTGGCTCCGCAGTTGCGCGCAACCGAGAGGCCGGCGTGGGCCTGGTGGACGTATTTCACGGTCGGGAATCGCGAAACAACATCGGCAGTGTCATCGGTGGAGCCGTCATCCACCAAGATCACTTCGAAGGCGGGATAGTCGAGCGCGAGGCAGGCGCTGAGGCAGTCGGACAGGATGGCAGCCCCATTGTAGGTGCACACCACCACCGAAATCCGGGGCGCGTCCTCGAGGGTCACCCCGTCCCGATGAGTCTGCACCCTGGGCAGGGTCCTGCGGAGCTCCGCGAGCACCGGCTTCTCGGACCCATCAGCCCGGGTGAGGCCGAAGGCCCAGTCATCAACGTCACGCCCGCCGCTCAACCAGCGATCTGACCATGCAAAGAGAGTGGTGCCGGCGACCCCTGCCTGGAGGCATTCCTCGATATGGGCGGAGAGCAGTGCGGCCTGCTCGTCCTCGCTGTGGCGCACGGTATCGAGACCGAACTCGGTGATGAGAACGGGGCGATCGCCCGCCAAGTTCTGGAGGCGGGGCAAATAACGACGGAGGGCCCCGCGGTCTTCGAGGTAGACATTGAAGGCCGTGAAGTCGGCGTTGCGTGGCTCGAGATACTCCGTGCTGGGATAGTTCGCGTAGGCCACAAGCAGGCCGTCCGATTCCGCGCGGCAGGCATCGATGAGTTCTTCAATGGAATCGCGAACATCCACCGGTCCCATCCAGCGGGCGAGGTCGGAGGGAATCTCGTTGGCGACCAGCAAGGCCCCCAGCGCGGGATGGTCGCCGTGGCGATGGACGAATTCAAGAAGGCGCAACTCGCCTTCAGTGCGCAACTTGGGGTCATGCAGGAAGTCGCGCCCCCATTCCCAGGGAAGCCCCACCAGGACGGTGAGTCCATGTTCGCCGGCACAGTCGAGAAGCTCCTGGTCGGCCCCGGTGTAGACGCGCACGGCATTGAACCCGCACTCCGCGAGGCGGGGAAACTCGGTCGTGGGGGAGAGCTCCCGGCCCAGGGGGAAGGGGCCAAAGGTAGCGCCCTTCAGGAAGACCCGCTTCTCACCGCAGGCGAGGAAGCGTCCATCGACGCGAAGGCGGTTCTGTCCAGGTTGGGACACGCTGGAGAATGGCCCGGGCCGCAAGGGGCTGTCAAAGGTCAGGAGCTCGAATGTCGCCCGGCCTTGCGGGCAAGCCGCTCCGCCGAGGGCGGGGGTCAAAATACTTCGATCGCGTTCTCTCCCTGCTCCACCATTTCGCCGATGACCTCGGCGCAGGGGGCGCTCTCGTCCCTGAGAACCTGGAGGACATCGTCGAGATTCGCCGGGGCGACCGAGAGGAGGAGGCCGCCGCTGGTCTGGGCGTCGGCGAGGAGGAGGCGCACCGCATCCGGTACGGTGTCCGCGAAGTGGGTGGTTTCCCGGGCGGCCTCCAGGTTGGCCTTGGTCCCTCCCGGGACGCAGCCCTCCTCAATCAATTCGAGCACGCGGGGGTCGATGGCGGGCACCTTGGCATGATTGATTCGGGCGGTCACGCCGCTCTCCCGCGCCACCGCCCCGAGGTGTCCGAGCAGTCCGAAGCCCGTCACGTCGGTCCCACCCTTGACCAGTCCCCGCTCGCCGAGCACGGCGCCCGGCGTGTTCAGGGTGGCCATGAGCGCGATGGAGCGATCTCCCAGTTCGCCGAGGTCGATTCCGCGCTTGGTGGCGGTGGAAAGGATGCCGGTGCCGATCGGTTTGGTGAGCACGAGGACGTCACCGACGGAGGCGCCTGCGTTGGTGATGAGGCGATCGGGATGGACGAGGCCCGTCACGGAGAGTCCGTAAAGTGGCTCTGGATTCTGCACCGTGTGTCCACCCGCGAGGACGCAGTTTGCTTCCGCGATCTTGTCGGCGCCGCCCTTGAGAATCTGGTTCACGTCATCGAGCGAGAGGTGCTCGAGGGGCACGCCCACCACGTTCATGGCGGTCACCGGCAAGCCACCCATGGCGTAGACGTCGGAGAGGGAATTGGAGGCCGCGATCTGGCCGTAGGTGTAGGGGTCGTCCACGATGGGAGTGAAAAAATCGACCGTCTGCACCATCGCGAGCTCGTCGGTGAGCCGGAAGACGGCGGCATCATCGGAGCTCGCGGTCCCGACCAGGAGATCGGGATGCTGGATCTGGGTCAGTCCGCGCAGGACCTGCGCGAGATCGGCTTGGCCGAGCTTGGAGGCTCAGCCGGCGCAGGAGGAAAGTTCGGTAAGGCGTTTGATCTCTTCGCGGGACATGGCGGGACTCTAAGGCACTCTTGGGACATTGCCAGTGTGATGAAACGGACTTGAAGCGCACGGAGCGATATCGAAGTGAATCCCACTACCGGGGGCCCGATTCCAACCCTCGCGGGCTTGGGGAAGGTGCTCCCCCGGGTGGGGTCTCGTTGGGAAGGCGCCGTGAAAAACTTCCCCGGAAGCTTGCCGGATTGCGAGAATGGGCTGGCTGGACACGTTATGGCGCCATGCAATTTCACACCCTGATCAGCAGCAGCCTTTGCGCCCTGGTTGCTCTGGGCACCACGGCCTGGGCCGAGCACGGATCGACCAAGGCCTTTGAGGAGAGGTTCAAGAAGCTCCGCAAGGAAGTGGAAGGGAAAGTGCGCAACCAACGGCTCGATCCGCACTGGACCGAGGACGCGGTCTTCTACAAGCGGGAAGGCGAGGGCGGATGGATCCGCGTGGACCTCGCGACCGGTGAGCGGAGTGAGGTCGAGAAGAAGCCCGATGACACCAAGCGGTCGCGGGAGCCGAAGAGCTTCGAGCGCAAGGTGAAGAGGAAATCCAGTCCCCGCGGACATCTCTCTCCGGACAAGAAGTGGAAGGTGAAGGTGAGTGAGGGGGAAGTGAAACTGAGAGACGAAGAGGAAAAGAGCAGCGAGGTGGTGGGCAAGTCGCCCAAGGGGTGGCGATTTTCCGGGAACGTCATGTGGTCACCGGATTCGAAGCACTTCGCGGTGTGGAAGCGCGAGAAGGCGGAGGTGCGCACCATCACCTACGTGGAATCCTCACCCAAGGACCAGCTCCAGCCCAAGACCTTCACCCGCAACTACGCCAAGCCAGGGGACAAGCTGAGCGTAGAGCGGCCCATGATCTTCACGGTCGGCGAAGAGAAGCCGATCGAGGTGAGCTCCGAGCTTGCGGGGGAGGCCTTCGATTTTCGACGACACGGTTGGCGGGAGAAGGGGGCCCGCTTCGCCTTCGAGTTCATCGAGCGCGGATTTGGCAAGCATCGCCTCCTGGAGATCGATGCTGCCAAACGCACGCAGCGCATCGTGGTGAAGGAAGACAGCGAGACGTTCGTCTTTGTCTTTGGGAAGAGCTACCGCCGCGATTTGAAGGATGGGGAGGAGATCTTGTGGTTCTCCGAACGTGACGGCTGGAACCACCTCTACGTGATGGATGGCGCGAACGGTGAGGTGAAGCGACAACTCACCAAGGGTGAGTGGATCGTGCGCGAGGTGGTGGCCTTCGATGAAGAGAAGGGAGAGCTCCTTCTCAAGGTGAACGGATACTACCAGGATCAGGATCCCTACTTTCAGCACTGGGCGCGGGTGGAGCTGGCAAGCGGAAAGCTGACCATGCTCACGGAGTCGAACGGCACTCACGACCTCCGCTTTTCGCCGGATGGCAAGTTCTACCTGGCGCACTGGTCGCGGGTGGATCATCCCCCTGTGCACGAGTTACGCCGTACGGAGGACGGCGGCCTGGTGGCGGTGCTGGAGAAGGCGGATGCCAGCGAGCTGCTGAAAACCACCTGGAAAATGCCGCAGCCCTTTGTGGCGAAAGACCGCAATGGGAAGTTCGACATCTGGGGAGTGATCTGGCGGCCGCGCGACTTTGATCCGAAGAAGAAGTATCCCATCATCGAGCAGATCTATGCCGGGCCCCAGGGCTCGTATGTGCCCAAAAGCTGGAGCGTGTGGGCGGGGAACCGTTCCCAGATGGCGGAGTCGGGCTTCATCGTGGTTCAGATCGACGGGTTGGGGACATCGAACCGCTGCAAGGAGTTTCACCACTTCTGCTACAAGAACCTGAAGGATGCGGGATTGCCCGATCGCATCGCGTGGATGAAGGCGGCCGCGAAGGAGGTGCCCCAGATGGATCTTGAGCGGGTAGGGATTTTTGGTGGATCGGCGGGTGGACAAAGCGCGCTCGGCGCCGTGCTCTTTCACGCCGAGTTCTATGACGCGGCCGCGGCGGACTGCGGTTGCCACGACAACCGGATGGACAAGATCTGGTGGAACGAACAATGGATGGACTGGCCCATCGGCGATCACTACGAGGAAAACTCCAACGCGACCCACGCCGACAAACTGGAGGGTGAGTTGCTCCTCACCGTGGGCGAGGTGGACAACAACGTGGATCCCTCCTCGACTCTCCAGGTCGCCAACGCCCTGATCAAGGCCGACAAGGACTTCGAGCTGGTGGTGGTTCCCGGTGCGGGGCACGGCGTGGGCGAGCGGCCCTACCTCAAGCGAAAGCGGGTGGAGTTTTTCCAGCGGGCCCTGGGAGGACCCGTGGAACGGGTGGATGGGAAGACGACCTCTCTTGAGCGATCCCTCAGGTAGGTTAATTTCGAGGGGCGGTCCGAAAAGTTCTGGATCGTGGGATGGACAGTTCAGCAGATGAGTTGCAGCCTGACGGACCTCCCCAGATGACCAAGTCGTTCACCCTGATCAGTCTGCTCGCCCTGACGGGCTGTGCCCTGGCGGCCGAGTACGGACCATTCTGCCAATGGCATCGGGATCCCTGTAGCACGATGGCTATTCAGTGGATCGGGACCGTGGACAGGGAAGGCACGAAGGGGAAGTGGGTGGTGGGTGCGGCGGGTTTCGGCTACTCGGACGACGACGATCAGACTGTCCTCGAAGACATGAAGGACAATTACACTGCGGTCTACATCCGCCGGCCCTATGAAGTTCCCGCCGGGATCCCGGCGGGCACGGAAATCACCCTGGCGATCCGCTACGATGATGCCTTCGTGGCCTACCTTGATGGGAAAGAAGTTCTCCGCCAGGGGATGGAAGGCTCGGGGAGTGCGGTCAGGAAGGTGAAGAGTCACGAGGCCGATGTATGGGAGTACTTCAAGCTTGGTCCTGCAGTGGCTGGTCACAAGGGAGTGATTGCGATCGAGGGGCACAACGATAAGATCACCAGCTCCGACTTCACCCTGCGGCCGCGCCTGGACCTCCGCGCGAACGGCAAGCTCACGCCCTTGGTGAAGGAGGGTGCGAAGTGGGCCTACCTCGCCGGCGGAACACCCCGTGCGGGCTGGACCAACTCGGCCGGGGTTTCGCGGGGGGACTCCGATGCGCTGCTCTATCAGCTCGCCTACCGGCCCGAAACCGGGGGCAACTGGCAACGCCCCGAGGTAAGCGCCCGTGCCCTGGGTCCGACCGCACACACGGTCCACGGGGTGGACTTGAGCGGTCTGAAACCGGGGACGCGCTACGAGTTCAAGATTGCGCGCTCCGGTTCATTGATCGGGACGTGGTACTTCAAGACCGCGCCTGCGCAGTTTGAGGAGGGGATGACTTTTGTGACCGGGGGCGACATGTTTCACAAGCGGGAATTGCTCGACGCCATGAATACCCGGGCGGGGAAGGAGGACCCCCTCTTCGCCTTGTTGGGCGGGGACCTGGCCTACGCCAACGGTGCCAAGGGAGAGCGCTGGTTGGAGTGGGTGGACTCCTGGAACAAGTGCGCGGTGGCACCGGACGGGCGGCTCATTCCAATGATCGTGGTGATTGGAAATCATGAGGTGAAGGGCATGGCATTCAGGCCCACCGACGCACCGGACCAGGGTCAGGCGCCGTTCTTCTATAGCCTGTTCCTCGGCCAGGAAGGTGGTGGGCAGGTGGCGATCGATTTTGGAAACTACATGAGCGTGCTGGGTCTCGACTCGGGACACACCAGCAATATCAAGGCGCAGTCCAAGTGGCTCAGCGAGAGCCTGGCCGCCCGGGAGACGATTCCACGGCAGTTCATCTGCTACCACCGTCCGGCCTGGGGCTCGGGAGTGAAGGAGGATGCCACCGACATCCGGCGCGAGTGGTCGCCCGTCTTCGAGAAGTACAAGGTTGATGCGGTCTTTGAGAATGATCATCACGTCTACAAGCGGACGCATCCCATTCGGGGTGGGAAGGTGGACGAAAAGAACGGAGTACTTTACCTCGGCGATGGAGCGTGGGGTGTGGATGTGCGCGCGATTCCCACCGATTGGAAGACGGCGCGGCCTTACCTGGTCGAAGCGCGCTCGGTGAACCACCTGATCAAGGTGACCATGACGAAGAGCGGCTTTCAGTACGAGGGGATCAAGGCGGACGGGAAGGTCTTCGACGAGACCAAGCGACCGCTGAGACGGTAGTTTCTGAGGAGACCAATGCTCCGATCCGCAAGTTCCAGGTAGAGTTCAACACCAGGGCCAAATCCATCTCCCAGGACATCGGATTCGGAGGAGGAGATGCCGGCCATTTGCGCCGATCCGGCCAAGGGTCGTGGAAGAACTCCGCTCAACGGTTCGAATTACTGTCCAGAGATCCCGGCTCACGCATAATGGATGAACAAGACATGGACCGAAAAGACCTTCTCAGCGTTCTCATGCCGGAACGCACGAAGCAGATCGCCCTGGCCTGGTCGATCCTGCGTGGATCGCATCTGGCGGAAGACGCGTATCAGGACATGCTGGCGAAGGTGGTCGGGGACGTGTGGTTGTGCCGTGGTCAATCAAACATGGGCGTTCCCGCCAAATCGGCGAAAGAGATCCTTGGCCGGAAGGATGAACTTCGATCACCCGCGCGCCAATTGCGCCGGGGTGACCATCAATCCTTGCTGGTATGGCGCCTAGATTGTTTGCCAAAAGTAATTGCCGAAATTCGATATTCTGGTCCGAAACGCAAATCCGGCGCGGAGCCTGACTCTCAACCCCATGATCCCCGATTTCGGTGAAGAGTTTTGGCAACCAGTCTATGATGAGCCGGGGCGCAAATGGGACGTGATCGCCTTCAATGGCGGTCATTGGAATAGCGGCGGTTCCAGGAAGGAATATTGGACCGCCTTCGAGAAGGCCCTGACGGGTTCGCTAAGGGCAGGAAAGAAGGTGATCTGGATCACGACCGGGCCTGTT
>JAYGGC010000169.1:0-9884 GCA_046581525.1 Roseibacillus sp.
ATTAGCTTTCCTCCCTGCCCTTGTCTCTCTCCTCTGCATGTCGTCAGGGGCATACTCCCAAGCCCCCAAGCGAGCGCGGGAATCCGAGCCCGTCATCGTGCCGAACGAAAAGGCGATGGCGGCCAAGCGCGCGCTCCTCGAAAAGATCACTCCCGCAAAAGGCGAAGGCAAGCGCCCGCCCAACATCGTCCTGATTCTCGCCGACGATCTGGGTTACGCGGACATCGGCGCCTACGGATCGAAGACCATCCCGACTCCGCACATTGACGCCCTGGCCAGGAGTGGAACGCGCTTCACCGACGCCTACGTCACGGCCGCCACCTGCAGTCCATCCCGCGCGGGCCTGGTGACCGGCCGCTACCAGCAGAGATTCGGATTTGAATTCAACACCTCGGGCGGTGCAATGACGCACCGTGAGAGCCGCGGTCTCCTGCCCTCGGCAGTGACGCTGGCGGAGATTCTAAAACAGGCCGGATATGCGACCGGCATGTTTGGAAAGTGGCACTTGGGAACCCGCCAGTACTTCCACCCGCAGCAGCGGGGATTTGATGAGTTTTACGGATTCCTTGCCGGGGCGCATTCCTTCTTTCCCGCCAAGGGGCCCGAGCCCGTGTACCGGACCATCATGCGCGGCAACAAGGCGCTTACCGAGCCCGAGTACCTGACCGATGCCATCGCACGGGAGACCGCCAAATTCATCGGCAGCAATAAGGACCGCTCGTTCTTTGCCTACGTCCCCTTCAATGCAGTCCACACCCCCATCGAAGCGTCCCCAAAATACCAAAAGCGCTTCTCCGACGAAAAGAGACCGAAGCAACGCGACTACAACGCGATGACCAGTGCACTCGATGATGCCGTCGGCACCATCATGGAGGCGGTGCGCGAGAACGGCCAGGTGAAGAATACGCTCGTGATCTTCCTCAACGACAATGGAGGACCGATCTACACCGGAGTGCAGAGCAATGGCCCGTTGCGGCTCGGCAAGTTGTTTCTCTTCGAGGGCGGGGTGCGCGTGCCCATGATCATTTCGTGGCCCGGGGTGATCAAGCCCGAGCGCGTCTGTCGCGGAGTCACCAGTTCCATGGACATCTTTCCGACGGCCTGCACCGCGGCGGGTCTCAAGCTCCCGGAGGCCTTGCAATTGGATGGGGTGAATCTGCTTCCCTACCTCACCGACAAGACCGAGGGCGCTCCCCACCAGTTCCTTTTCTGGAGCAACGGTCCCAACAAGGCGGTCCGCCACGGGAATTGGAAACTGGTGAAAGCAGGTGACCACAACTGGTTGTTCGACCTGTCCAAGGACATCGGGGAAAAGTCCAATCTCGCCAAGGAACATCCGGACACAGTGGAGAAACTCGAGAAGGCGCTCAAGAAGTGGCAGAGCGAGATGAGCCCCCCGGCTTGGCCCAGCAAGCCCAACCGTCGCAAGACCATGATCGACGGCGTTCCTTACGAGTTGAACATCTAGGCTTCGCCCCTGACCCCTGAACTCAGAGCCCAGAACCAAGACGGGAAGCTCGATCCAGCTGAAACGACTTTTGGGTTTCAAGGTCTCCAGCCCGCGCTCTCTCGAATGAGCGGACTTGGATGCATCCCTGCCCGCGAATGTCTGCTGTCTCTCACTCGTCCGTCCACTGACGTTCGGTCGGTCACCTTGGGCTAAAAACGATTCTCCCTTTCTTGCAACGACTGCCTGCCTGGTTGGTTACATCCCACGTAATCTTGAACGGCCCACAGCCAGTTCTCCAAATCCCCCAATCCGCTCTTTCCTGGAGCCCGATTTCAGGAATTAAATTTCCAAACAGTCGCAATCGCATGAACGCAATTTTCCCAATGATCATTGGCGCCGCCTTGACCACGGCGTGCCTCGCGCAGACTCCCCATCCCGAAGTCACCGTCGACTGGAGCCAGATTGAGAACCGGGTGGCGTGGTATGGCTCCCTCGAAAAGGGCCTCGCTGCTGCGAAATCGAGCGGTCGGCCGATTCTCCTGATCTCGGGAGCGCCCCATTGCCAGCTCATCCCCGGCGTTTGGTGACCTGGCAAGCAGTTGATGGACAGGAGTTACCTGTCCGACCAAGAGGTGGTGGCTGCTTCGCGTGATTTCGTCTGCATCCGTCTCTCAACCTACGAGGAGATGGAAGAGGCCGCGTTCATGAAATCAATCTACCGCTTCCGCGGGGGCACCTTGAAGAATTCGTTGTTCGCGATCCTGGATCCCGAGGGCAAGAAGCACCTGGCCGAGCCCGGGCGTTCACCCAAGTTTACCTACGAGGATGGGGCTGCAATGGCGAGTGGAATGCGGAAGATCGCGAAGAAGTACCCGGCGAAGAAGAGTGAGGCCGAGCTCATGGGTCTGCCCTACTTCGATGCGCTGCGGTTGGCTCTGAACGTCACGGCCTGTGATTCGCAGCGTCTCTTGATCGTCTTCGGTGAGAAGGAATCGGAGCGCATGGCGCTCGAGAAGAAGCTCCTGCCCCTGGCGTGGCGGAAGGATTTCATTGGCAAGTTCCTCTACGTGCGGTGCTCGGATCCCAAGGAGCTCGAAGGCATTGCAGATGGAGTCGACGAAGCCTGTGTGCTCATCGTCGAAGCCGACAGCTACGGACTGAAGGGGCGAGTCCTCGAAACCGTGCCGCTGGCGAAGGTGAACGGGCTGGAGAAAATTCTCCTGGCCGCGACCGACAACAAGCAGGGCAGCAAGGATTCCAAGCGACAAATCGGCCGCGGCCGGCGCATCGGAGTGCGCTGGGAGACCGGGATCGAAGTGGAGGACAAGGGCCAGGTTGATCCCAGCCAGCGTCGGAGCCGGGGCCGGGGCCGTTAGCGCAAGCCCCGGGACGCGGCGCCCACGACGCCCTACGCTACCTCGAACGACCAGACCTGGATGTTGTTCTTGCCCGCCTTGCGCTGTGAACGCGGCTCAGGCTGCGCGAAATCGTTGAGGTCCACCGCCCGGGCACGCACTTCGTAATTGCCGGGTTGCAGGCCTCCAATCTCGGCCTGGTAAGAGGCCATGCCGTAGCGCAGTGGCCAGGACCGCGGCTGGCCGGTGGTCTTGTCGAAGCCGAGGATGTCAGTCGGCTTCACTCCCTCGGGCAACACCTCATTCCAAGCCGGCGGGGGCAGAATCTTGCATGGCTTCCACGGCCCGCGAAGCAGCTCGGGGGCATCATCGGCAAGCCGGCCGGGATCGCCCTCCACCTTGCGGACCCAGTATTCGACCCGCTTCACCCCGGAGAGACCGGAGATCACGAGACCAGTGAGAACCGCAGTCTGGCCGGCCGCAACGCGCTTCGCCCCATCGTCCACGTAAGCCGCGGTCTTGAGATACGAATCGGGATCGTTGTTCTGAAGCGCGTAAGTGTCGTTGATGCGGTGGTCGTTGGTGACAAAGATCTCGCGCAGCCACTTGATGGACTTGAAGCCATGAGCCCACGGCACGATCATGCGCACTGGCCCGCCCCGTAACAACGGCAAGGGCTCTCCGTTGAGCTTGTAGGCGAGAAAGACGGGCAACTCTCCGGGAGGCGTCTCCATCACCTGGGTGTAGCTCAGCGACGATTGAAAAATCTGCTTGGGATCGTTGTTGTGGAACCCGCGGTAATAAATGCGCCGCACGTTGTTCATCTTCCCGCAGAGCCCGAGCACGTCGCGCAAGGGCACCCCTTCCCACAACCCCTGGCCAAGCGGAGTGGCAATGTTCAGACACTGCATGGCCTTGATGAACTTCACCCCGCGCTTCTTCCCAAGTTCCAGGAGTGCAGGCAGGTCGATCGCGTTGCCTTCCTCCATGGTCAGCGGCTTGGCGAGCTGGGCGGGCTGCTTCACGAAGGGAGGTTCCACCAGTGGATCCGCCGTGATCTCGAGCTGCCAGGTCTCCGGAGTCAGACGTGCCTTCACCAGGGCCTCTCCTCGCAGGGTATGCGGTTTCGGATTTCCCCGCGCCACGTTTTGAAAGTCTTCGGCGGGGGTGAGGACGGGATGAGGCAACGTTAGCTTGGCCTTTCCGACGACTTGAGCCCCGGCCGGCGTTCCACCCGCAAGCGCGGACGCAGCAAGCACGGTCGACTTCTGAATAAAGGAGCGGCGGGAGTCCGTGTCGTTCATGGCTTGCTGGGATGGAGAGCCTCAACCATGGGCCTCCGAAAGGCAAGTTCCCGGCCAATTACCCGCCTCACCAGACCGGGTGACCGCAATGTCGGTCGTGGAGACGGCAATGGCCACCCGCGATTGCCACTGGCGCGCAACGCCTCCGGGGTGAACTCCCCATCCGAGGATGCGATCACCATCATGATGTCTCGCCCCGCGTGATCCACTCGTTGTCGGCAGCCACCACCAGGCTTTCGCTTTTGCCATGCCAAGGTTGGGTCGGCGGGAGAATGGCCGTCTTGGAGGCACCCTGAGCCAGAAGCGGTGGTGAGGAAACCGAGTGAGACAGCACAACGACAATCACCATCGTCATCTTCATCCCCAGTTTCTTGCCTGTGTCCATGGTCATTGTATTCGTGTCATCGGCGCCGCGCTTCAAGAAGTGCGCCTTGCTTCCGGCAGGCTGCTACTTCTTCAGAAAGGGAATGTTCTCAATGCCGATCGGCACTCTGTTTTTGGGAGCGCTTCGGCCGTTTTTCCTGGGAGTCAGTTTCCTCAAGAGAGCCTGCAACTCGCGACGTTTGGAGGACTCCGCAAAGAACAGGTTCTTGGTTTCGCCAGGGTCGACCGCCAAGTTGAAGAGTTGGCCGGTGGCCTTGGGGGCCGTTTCAGGCAAGGCGTACTTCTGGAGATTGCCCTTGCTGTAGTTGTTTCCGCCCGATCCCATGTGATCCAGGTATTTCCAATCACCCTGCCGAATTTGAAACTGGGCCCGGAAACTCTGCGTCAGCATGTGGGGCCGGATCGGATCATCATCGTCCTGGATTCCCAGCATGGCAGGCACCATGTCATAGCTGTCGACCGCGACATCATCGGGAAGCTTGTAGCCAACCACCGATGCCACGGTGGCAAAGATGTCGGTGGTATTGGTCAATTGATCGGAGACCTGTCCCGCGGGAATTCGCCCGGGCCAGCGTGCGATGAAGGGCACCCGATGCCCCCCTTCCCAGCCGTCGCGTTTCATCCCCCGGTATCCACCTGCGGCGTCATGATCGTGATCCTGTCGCATCCAATCGGTATGAACCGTTTCGGGGCCATTGTCCGAGTTGAACATGATGAGGGTGTTCTCATCGATCCCAAGGCGCTTGATGGCGTCGAGCAGGCGACCGGTCAGGACATCGAGTTCATGAATGAAATCACCGCGGGGACCACCCTTGGTTTTCCCATTGAATTCTGGTGCCGGCAAGACCGGGGCGTGCGAGATCTGGGTGGAGAAGACCACGAAGAAGGGCTTCTCAGGAGTGTTCTTTCGGTGCTTGGTGATGAACTCCAGGGTCTTGTCGTAAAACAGTAGATCGGCGTCCACGAAGCGATAGTCGGGCGACATCCAGCCCTCGTCGTTGTCCCATCTCCACTTCCCGCCAGGATTGGGCACCTTGTCTCTTTTGTGTCGCTCGCTGGCCGGAACCGGGACCATCCCGTTTTCGATGTAGATGTAGAGCGGATCGGTGGTGGGGCAATTTGGAGTGACGAACGATTCATCGAACCCCCTCTTGTTGGGTCCATCCTCGAGAGGGGTGCTTCGCTCATAATCGATGAGCAGAGAATTCTTGAAGCCCCCACCCAGTCGCTTCCCGGACTTGTCGTACCAAGTGAGCCCCACGTGCCATTTGCCAAAGACCCCGGTGCGGTATCCCTGCTTCTTCACCATCTCAGCGATGGTGAGTTCACCGGGCTTGAGGTAGCTTGGGCCGCCCGGACCCTCAAAGGCGCTGGATCCCCGCCCGGTTCGGTAAACCTGCTGGCCGGAGTAAAGTCCGTAGCGCGAAGGAGAGCAAATGGTCGAAGGGCTGTGGGCATCCGTGAACTTGATGCCCTCCGCCGCCATCCGGTCGAGCCGCGGAGTCTGGTAGGCCGCCTTGGAATTGTAGCCCGACAAATCGCCATAGCCCAAATCATCCGCATAGATGATAATGATATTGGGCAAGTCTTGCGCATACCCAGGAGCCGCGCCCCCGAGTAGAATTGCCATCCCGGTATTCCGTATCGCTTTGCTCAACAGGTGCATCTTGATTCTCCGCTCGTTTTGGAATTGAACTGAAGCGCGATGATTAAGCGGGGAGGGCGTCCTTTCAAAAGAAATAATGCCCCTTCCCAACTGCGGGATCCAGAAATCCGCCGGACCTCAACCGCAACTATCGGTAAGTATTCAACAATTCCTCGGAGGAGAAGATGGTCTGGCGATCGCCGAGTTCCTTGCGGACCGCCGTGACCATCTCGGTCGTGACTGCGCCCTTGCGATTGTTCCAGGCATGACGGACAAAGGTGGCGACCTCCGCGAGTTGCTCGTCGCTGATCCCCGGGACTTGCTTCAGGCCGGGCATGACGGTGGCAGGGGTATAGCTTTTGCCGCTCACCGTGATCGGCCCCATCATCCCCTGCAGCAGGATGGCCGCCACGCGCTGGGGGGAGCCCAGAACCCACTCCGATTTGACGAGGGGCGGCCCGAGCATCTCGAGCCCATTCCCATCAGCGCCATGACAGGCCATGCAGTTGGCCACATAAAACGCTTCGCCGCGCACAAAGGATTCGCGGTGAGTCTTGTCGCGCGGCGGTTTGAAGGCGGCTGCGGTGGTCTTGAGGGTCAGGCAATGCTCGAGATAGGTTTTGAATTTCCTGTCGGCAAATTCGTCGCCCAGCACGGCCTGGAAATCCGTCTCCCGGCCGTGCAGACCATTGATGGCCGCTTCCCTGAAATACGGCGCGTTGATGTTTTTCAAGAGCACCACCTTGAGCAGCTCCAATGCTTCGCTGGAGGATACCCGTCCCAGGCTGGCCGCCAGTTCCCGTTGCACCACCAGTTCTGGTCGGGTCGACAGTGACTTGAGCTGCGCCATGATCGCCACTGCGTCTTGCGCCGGCAACAATTCAGCCAGACGAATGGCAGCTTCCAGGACATGGGGATCGCCGGAGGTGAGGGCCCCCGCGATGGCTTTGAGGTTGATCGCGCCCAGCCCTTCCAGCGTCCACAAGGCGTGGATCTGCCCCAAGGGCTTCGCCCGATTCGCAGCCAGTTCGTTGAGGGCGGTGACCGCGGATTGATCCCCGCGGTCGATGATGAGCTGCTGGGCGGTGTCGCGCCACCAGCCATTCCCATGCGCCAGGAAGGGCACCAACTCGGGGGCGCTCTTGCCGAGCATCTGCGGTCGCTTGCCGAGCGGGTTGGCGCGGTGCTTGACGCGGTAAATGCGCCCCAGTCGCGGGCTGCTCTCGAGATTGCGATGCTCGACGTGCTCCCGCAGGTAGGGCGTGAGGTAGGCCTTGTGCTGGATGATCCCGTGGTAGAGATCGACGAGATAGAGGCTGCCGTCCGGGGCATTGAAGAGGTTGACCGGGCGGAACCGTTCATCGGTGGAGGCCAGGAACTCGCGCTCGACCAACTTGTGTTCGCCGGAGAAGGCCCCGTCCTTCCGGTTGACGTGAATCATGCGCACCAGGTTGGCGGTGGGTTCGCAGAAGAAGGCGGTATTGCGAAACTGCGGCGGGAACTGATCGCCCCGGTAACAGACCGGGCCACAGGCTCCGGTGGCCGCCTTCAGGTAGCCCTTGTCGTCGATGTCCCCTTCCCCGCCACGATTGACCCCGGGCGTAATGCGCGCGGGGAACAGCTTGTCGCGATACGACAGGGTCGCCGTGTCCCGGCCGCCGAGCAGGTAGTTGGAATTGCGCATCAAGGTGTTGGGCAGCAGTTGATCGGCTTTCATGCCGAACCAATTCTCATTGTAATAGAGGCGTCCGTAGTTGTCCTGTGACATCCCCCATTGGCCGCGGAAGTAGGTTTTCTCGTTGACCCACTTGCCCTTCACCTCGCGATAGCGGGTGTCCGATTTGACGTTGTAGATCCAGTTGTCCAGTCCCCGGAGCAGGGCATTGGTGCGGTGCTCGACGTTACCGGCCTGGGTGTAGTTCTCGTCGATCACGGTCATGGTCCCCGCCTTGCCGTTGACGTTCTCGACAAAGAAGAGCTTCTCGTGGCCGCCGTAGAGAATGCCGTTCTTGTAGAAGGCGATCGAGCGCGGCTGCACCAGTCCATCCAGGAAGACGCTGCTCTTGTCGTAGTAGCCATCGCCGGTGCTGTCCTCGTGGATGGAGATCCGGCCGATCGGTTCGTCCTCCCCTTCCCCCTTGGCGTTGGGCATGTAGGCCCGCATCTCGACCACCCACATCCGCCCGTCCCCATCGAAGCGCAGCGCCAGCGGATTCTGAATTTGAGGATCGCTGGCCACTACCCTGATCTCGAACTCTTCGTGCAAGACAAAGGACTTGAGGGCCTTCTCGGGGGTCAGCGCCGGAGCGGGAGGGATCTCATCGAAGGGAATGACGTAGGTGTAGCCCTTCTTCTTTTTCGCTTTGGCAGCCGGCGCGGCTTTGGGAAGCGGCTTGTCCAAGGACAACTTCTGGATCCAGACGTTGCGGAAGCGAACCGGATTGTGATGTCCCTGCAGTTTGATCGGCAGGGCCTCGGGCCCCTCCATTTTCCCCACTCCGGTCTGACGGGTCAGCGCATAATCGTCGTGAATAACCACTCCGTTGTGATGCGCGGTGATGCGAGCCTTCTCGGTCTTCTTCTCGCCCTCAAAGCGAGCGGCCCGAAAGACGATGTCGTAGCTCTGCCACTCGCCCGCCGGTTTACAGACCAGCTTGTCGGGCTTCTTCTGGCGATAGAGACTGCCGCAGTAGCTGTTCTTGTAATCGGCGGCGGAGACCCCGTGGGAATTGAGGATCTGCAACTCGTAGCGTTGCTGAATGTAGATCCCGGAATTGCCGTTCTTCTCCGCGTCGACATTCGCCACCGCATTGACATTGAATTCCACGTGCATGCGGAAGTCCTGGTAGACCTCGGTGGTCACCACGCTGTCCCACCCCGGCGAGGCGGTGAGCACTCCATCCACAAAGGTCCAGTGGCACTTGGCATCCGTCTCCGGAACCAGGGTGTAGCCCTTCGGACCAACCAATTGCACCGCGTCCGCGGGCCGCTTCGCATCGATGATCCCACTGGTCGTGCCGGCGCCCGCGCCCGGTTCTGCCGCCGCTGCCCACGAGGGGAGGATCAGCGCGCAGACAATTGGAAGGAGTGGGCGAAGGGACACAATCCGCGCAATGGTGCCAGAGTTGCCCCGCGCCGGGGAGGGCAAGGTTTGGACCTGCAGTTCAAGGGTCGCGTTAGGAGTCATCATGCGCGGGCTTGCTTTCAGTTTGGATCAGGTCAAACCAGCCCGATCGTTTCGTTTGCCATATGGTCAGGCGTGAGAAAGGAAATTCGTGACCACGGACCAAAGATCAACGCCGAAGTTGAAAAAAAGATCCTCTCAAGCTCACGAAGCGCGGCTTTTCGTGAAACACCCCCCAGAATTCCGCCCTCCGCGACCTGACTCGCGATGGAGAGAAACCTTACTTCCGGCCGGCATCCAAGCTCCTACCCAAAGAAAAAGAAGGTTGCGATCAACAATTTCCTTGGCTCGCGGGCGAGGGAGGATATTTGTTAGTTGAAGTTAGGCAGTAGAACTACTGGAGCCAGTGTTCGAATTGTGCCCCGAAAAAAAGGATTCCATCAACAAAACCCACGCACTCACCATGTCAAAAAAAACTCTACTCACCACCTGCCTCGGAATCGCTCTCATTGGGAGCGCGAGCGCAGTCACGATCGGCTTCGGTCCGGGCCTTGTCGGCGTTCAGGATACCCAGTCCAACGGCGCCAACAACCAGATGCGTCAGAACATCAATATCACCGAT
>JAYGGC010000192.1:0-8724 GCA_046581525.1 Roseibacillus sp.
CCCAAGCCGCCGCCCGGGCCGCGGAAATCCTCTCCCGCAGAACGCGAACCGAAGGCGATCCCCCGCGGGCCTACTCGGTCACCGTCCACGATCGCATCACGGTCCTCGCCAACTGCGCGGACGCACAGACGCTGGAAGAAAGCGAGCACGCCGACTGAATGTCCGCCCGGGTCGATGATCGTTTCGAGTATCCAGTGTTCAGTGTTCAGACTGATCCAGTCCGACACCGGTGCAGCATCCGACCTTAGACTCTAGACCTTAGACTTTCGACTTCCCTCCGGCTTGGCAAAATTCCGAGCTAGCCCAACCACTCCCTGCCTGATTCCCTTCTCCCGCACATGATCGCCAAGCGAGTTATCTTCACCGGCCGTGTTCAGGGAGTAGGCTTCCGCTACACCACCAAGGAGATCGCGACCGGTTTCGATGTCTGCGGAGCGATCAAGAATCTCCAGGATGGCACGGTGGAACTGGAAGTGATGGGCGAGCCGGAAGAAGTGAAGGAGTATCTCGAGCACATCACGGAGGAGAGCCCGATCGCCCACTTCATCAAGGAGGTTAAAATCGATGATATCCCCCTCCTTGAAGAGGCTCGTGGATTCAAGATTGCGCGCTAAGAGTTCGGCTTGGGAATCATCCAGGCCCCCGGACCGTCGACCGTCGACTTTCGACCTCCCTCCCGAGAGCCCTATTCGTCCTCCACCACGCGGTAGAGCTGCGTCTTGGCGACCCCAACTCCGGCAGGAAAAAACGTCTCGGAGGTCTCCGCTTCGATTGCAAAGACCGAAATCACTTCCCGCCAGCAGAGGAACTCATCGAGGTATTGAATGATGTAGAATCTCCCGGGCTGGCTCGGCCAGGTGAGGGTCACTTCATCATTCGCAAACGAGATGCCCGTCAGCGCGAAGGTCCCCACCCCGACGATCTCGGTCGCGAGGGAAGCCGGATCGATGACATACGTGATCACCTCCCCGACGCCATCGGTAATCGAGCCCTTCGCCGCCGTGATGCGCGAGATTGCCTGGGCCACACAATCCAGCCGATTGGAACCGAGGTAATCCGGGCCTGCCGTGGTGTCAGTTCCATCGCTGAACTCCACATTGAGGAGCGTCGAGGCGCCGACCGCCACCCCGGGGAAGAAAGGAAAAACTCCACCGTCGCCCGCCGATACCGCAAGCTTGAAGAAATCGGTGGTCTCCGGTCCCACGTTGTAGTCCTGCACCTCGATGGCGCGAGGCGTCCCCTTCGAACCGGACCCCAGGATCCCCTGCCAGGTGTTTGCTCCGATGATCACCTTCAAATCAATGTCCACATTCTCGCGGTACTCGAGGTGAGACCAGAGGCCGGGGAATTCAGAGATTGCCAACGGCTCGCGCAGCGCTGCGTCACTGTAGCTGAACTCGACTTGCACGGGATCGGAAACAACGGCAACCCCCGACAAGCCGGGTCCAAACACCAAGTCCACTGTTCCGGTGGCAGTCCACTTGATTTCCCCCGCCGCCACAAAGGGGGTGCAGAGGACGAGGAACAGGAGCGAGGTGATCCAACGGGGCATCGGGAAACCCGGTAACCGAGCCAGGCTCACTCCGCAAGCCCGCGGGAGAATTTACTCCCGAGTCTCCGAGCGCACCCACTTGAGATAAACCTCGCTCCCGGCCCCCACCGGCAGGGCGAGGACCTCGGGCACGTCATAGGGGTGCAGCACGAGCAATTCGCGCTCCAGTTCCTCAAAGCGCTCAGCACTCGTCTTGATGACCGCGAGGACCTCCGACTCCGTGGTAACCTTCCCTTCCCAGCGAAAAATCGACTCCACTGCCGGAATCAGATTCACGCATGCTGCCAGTTGCTTTTCCACCAGCAGCGTGCCAATCTGTCGCGCCTGAGGGAGATCCGGAAAGGTGCATAGAACCACCTGGACATCAGTCATCGCCCTTCAATATCCGAGAACCGACAACCAGCAACCGAAATTGAACAGCGGGTTCATCGCGAAACTGATTACCCGGCTCGATCGCCTGAGCCCCCGCCAGGTGAAAACCCTGGTGGAACGGCTGGTGAGTGAGAAGGGGTTCCTTGAGAACGTCTTTGAGGCCTTGCAGGAAGGGGTGCTCATCCTCGATCCGGACGGTGCGGTGACCTTCCTCAACAGCGCGGCCTGCGGCTTCTTCGGCCTCAATGCGGAAGAGGCGGTGGGGCAAAAACTGGACGTTCTCGTGCGGGGACTGGATTGGAAGTCCCTCGTCGGTCCCGGCCGGCAGTCGGTCAATCGCGACCTCGAGGTGTTCTACCCCGACAATCGTTTCCTCAACTTTTATCTCTCCCCGCTCGCGGAGGATGTCGATGGGAGCGAGGAGTTGCTCGGCTATGTCATGCTCGTGCGCGACATCACGCAATCGCGGCGCGAAGCCGAGGAAGCGATTGAAAGCGAAAAGCTCAACGCCCTCACTTTGCTCGCGGCCGGGGTGGCCCATGAGATCGGCAATCCACTCAATTCACTCGGCATCCACCTCCAACTGTTAGAGCGCAAGGTGAGCGATCTCCCACCGGGGGATCGCCAAAAACTGGACGAGCACCTCACCACCGCGCGCAATGAGATTCAGCGCCTTGACACCCTGCTCAAGGAATTCCTCCACGCCATCCGTCCTGCCAGACCGAACCGCCAACCGGGCAATCTCAATGCCATCCTCGAAGACACCCTGGGTATTCTCGCCCCGGAGCTGAAGGAGCGAAACGTGAGCGTCCACCTGAATCTCGACAGCGGATTGCCATCGATCTCCCTCGACGCCGACCAGCTCAAGCAGGCCTTCTTCAACCTGATCAAGAATGCCTACCAGTCGCTCCCCGGTTCCGGTGGTGAAGTGCACATCGATTCACGCTTCACCGAATTTGAAGTCGTGATCTCGGTGGCAGACAACGGCTCCGGAATCTCTCCCGAAATCATGGGTTCCCTGTTCGAGCCCTTCCGCTCCGGTCGCAAGTCCGGAACCGGGCTCGGACTCCTCATCGTCCGCCGCATCGTCCGCGAACACGGGGGTGAGATCGAAGTGGAAAGCCAGGAGGGCGAGGGAACCACCGTGCGTCTCTACTTCCCAAGCGCCGATAAACGCGTGCGGCTCATTGAAGACTCCACCACCAAATCCGTCATCGAAGTCTGACAGGCAACCCCCGCAGGGCTGAATGAGCCCAAATCTTCGCCATTGTTGACCCCATACCCTTCGACTTCCCACCCTTTTCATGAATCCCATAGTCCTCATCGTCGACGACGAAAAACCAACCCGGGACGGCCTGCGCGCCGCCCTCGATGAAAAATTCGAAGTCTATGTGGCGGCCGATGTGACGGAGGCCCGGCAAGTCCTCCGCAGCGAACCGGTCGACGTGCTCCTCACCGACCTGCGCCTCGGAGCCGACTCCGGGATGGATCTCTTGGATGAAGCGCTCACCCTCCCCAAGCGACCGGTCTCCATCATGATGACGGCTTACGGCTCGGTCGACACCGCAGTGGAAGCGATGCGGCGGGGGGCGTGGCACTTCGTCACCAAGCCGCTCAATCTCGAGGAGGTTGAACTCCTCCTCACCCGGGCAGTCCGCGGGCGCGAAATCGAAAGTGAGAACCGGCGACTCACTTCCGAGAACCGCGAACTGAAGAAAAAGGCGGGATCCCCAAGCACCGGCCTGGAACGACTGATCGGAAAGTCCGAGAGCATGGCGCGTATCGGTGAACTGGTGGAACAGGTCGCCCCCACCCGCGCCACGGTCCTCATCGAGGGCGAGACCGGAACGGGCAAAGAACTGGTGGCCCACGCGATTCACGACCTCTCCGGGCGCCCTGCTGACAAGCTGGTGATCGTCAACTGCGCGGCCCTCTCTCCCCAGCTGCTCGAGTCAGAATTGTTCGGCCACGAAAAGGGCTCCTTCACAGGAGCCACCCAACGCCGGATCGGGCGTTTTGAACAGGCTGATGGCGGAACCCTTTTCCTCGATGAGATCGGTGAAATCGACGCCACCATCCAGGTGAAACTCCTTCGCGCGCTCTCCGAACGCACCATTGAGCGAGTAGGATCGAACAAGACCATCCCGGTGGATGTCAGACTGGTTGCGGCCACCAACCGCAACCTCCGCGAATTGGTTGTCGCTGGCGGATTTCGCGAAGATCTCTTCTTTCGCCTCAACGTTGTGACGATCACCGTGCCACCCCTCCGCGATCGGGAGGAAGACGTCGTACTCCTCGCCAACACCTTTCTGCGGGAATTTGCCGAGGAAAACGGGCGGCCCCTCAAGCCCCTCGGCGACGACGCGCTCGCCGTGCTCCGCTTTTATCGCTGGCCGGGCAACGTGCGCGAGCTGCGAACCGCAATCGAGCACGGGGTCGTGATGTCCAACCAGAAGCGCATTGAACTGCACCACCTCCCCGCCTTTCTGGTCCAACCCGCTCCCTCTGGCGTGGATTCGAGGCCCAATCTCACCTCTCCCGGCGAAAAGGACCTTGCACCGGCCGGGGAATTTAACTTGCATGCACTCGAACATCACGCCATTCGGAGTGCTCTGCGCCATACCGGCGGGAATCGCACCAAAGCGGCTGAGTTGCTCGGCATCAGCCGTCGCACCCTGCAGCGAAAACTGAAAGACCTTTCGAGCGCTTCGGACGCATCCTGATCCTGACCAACGCACCATGAGCATCGCGGAAACCTCTGGACCTTCCCTCAACGCCGGCACCATCCTCCGCCGCGTTCTCTTTTTTATCCTCCTGATCGGGCTCTCGCTCCTCTACCTGCTCGTCACGTTCCGGGGGCTCGATTCCCCGAAGGGCATGGACCAGGCTCAGATTGCCCGCGAACTCGCCCGCAACAAGGGATTCTCCTCCAAAGTCCTCCGGCCCGTTTCGATCTGGAAAAACGCCCAGGTGAACAATGGCCAACCGCTTCTCAGCGATGCCAGGCGCGACACCTACCACGCCCCGCTTCATCCCATCCTCCTCGCCGCCGTCCTCAAGGCTGTGGATGGAGGAAACATGGACAAGTGGCGCATGGCGGACAACGACACCGTCTTCCAACTGGACCGGGTCGTGGCTGCCACTGCGGTCATCTGTTTTCTCATGGCCATCGGGGTGAACTATCTCCTGATCTCACGGATCTTTGACGCCAAGATTGGAGGGGTGACCGCCCTCCTGATGTTGTTGTGCGATCTCAACTGGCAATACTCGCAAACCGGGCTTCCCCAGATGTTCATGCTGCTCCTTTTCTCTTGTGCCTGCTTCTTTGCCTACCGCGCCGTGGAAGCCACGGAGGAGGGCCGCATCGCGCTGGTTCCAGCCCTCATTGCCGGCGCGTTCTTCGGACTCCTCGCCCTCACCCACTGGATGGCCATCTGGATCATCCTCGGATTTGCGATCTACGCCGGATTCTTCCTCCGCCCCCGTGGAGCAGCGGGTCTCAGCGCCCTCGTCATTGTCCTCCTCCTTTCCATCTGGCCTCTCCTCAAGAACAAGGAATACAGCGGCAGCATCGGTGGCACCGCCATCTTCGCGGTCTACAATGGCTTGGGCACCAGCGAGGACGAAATCATGCGGACCTACGACATCGGGGACACCCACCTGCCCCTGCAGAACCTGCCCTTCAAGATCGTGCGCACCATCCTCCTCCAGGCTGGCGATCTCTATGTCAATCTTGGTTCCATCCTCACCGCGCCCTTTTTCTTTCTCGCCCTCATGCATCCCTTCAAACGAAGGTCGATTGCCAACTTTCGATGGTGTCTCCTCCTCATGTGGCTTTTTGGAGCCATCGGCATGTCAATTTTCGGATTGAGTGGCAGCTCCACAGATCCGAATCAGATGCACGTGCTCTTTGCGCCCTTGTTCGCAGCATACGGACTGGCTTTCGTTGCGATCCTATGGAGCCGCCTCAAAATTCCCACAGAGGTTCCCCAGCTTCGTAATGCGCACTTCGTCGTGGTCGTGCTCGTCAGCGCGGGTCCCCTCCTCCTCGACCTCCCGCGCCAGATCAAGAGCGGCCTGACCGGCAACACCCAAGTCCCGCATTGGCCTCCCTACTTTCCCTCCGCCCTCAACATCGGCTTGGCCGAGCTCACCCTTGAGAAGGAGATCGTGGTCTCCGACCAGCCGTGGGCGGTCGCCTGGTATGCTGATCGGACCTCGCTTTGGCTTCCCAAGAGAATCGATGACTTCACGGGACGAGGCGGTGAAAAGGGATTCAAAGGTTTGGAGAAGCTCGCTGCTGAGCAGGACACCCCCGTGGCCGGATTCCTGATATCCCCCTATTCTCACAGCTCCAAACCCATGTTCAGAGTCTACCGGGAGTACCAGGATTGGGCTCCGCTGGTGCTTGATGGCTGGACCTCCGAGATCATTAACCGCCGGCCCGGGACTCTCGCTACCCAGGATCCCGATCTGAAAGCGATCATCGCCCGCTACCCGAATGCGGAGCGATTCGTCAGCGGCCTGCTCATCTTCTGGTCCGCCGAGCCCTCCCATCGCTCCAATCGCTAACGAGGCGCCACCCTGGTCCTGCCATGGCCCGCAAACAGGCAAAAAAAACTGACCCCGGGTCCTTTGAGGACGCCATGGCCGAACTGGAATCCCTCGTCGAGGCAATGGAGAACGACCAGTTGCCCCTCGAGGAATTGGTCGCTCACTACGAAAAGGGCGCGGGACTCCTTCAGCATTGTGAAAAGGTTCTTGCCACCGCCCGCAAGCGCATCGAACTGATCGAAGTGGGCAACTCCTCTGAAAAGGGACTGGCTCCTTCCCCCGCGGGCGCCGATGATCCCCCGAGTCCCCGCCGGGCCCCACCCGTCGACGACGAAGCTGATGACATCCGACTCCTCTAAGCCCGACGATTTGGCCAATCCTGCCACTCTCCTTTCGGGAATCACCTGTCCCGGAGACGTGCAGGCCCTTGAGAACGACCAGTTGCTGGAACTCGCAGACGAGATCCGCGAAACACTGATCAGCACTCTCGCGCGGACCGGCGGCCACCTCGGCCCCAACCTCGGCGTGGTCGAACTCACCATCGCCCTGCACCGCGTGTTCACCACCCCCACGGACAAGTTCGTCATGGATGTCTCCCACCAGGGCTACGTCCACAAGATGCTCACCGGCCGTGCCAATCGCATCGGGTCGATCCGTCAGTACGAAGGGCTCAACGGCTTCCTGCTGCGCACGGAATCGGAGCACGACTGCTATGGCGCCGGTCACGCAGGCACGGCCCTCTCCGCCGCCCTCGGGATGGCGGCCGCCCGCGACCTGAAAGGCACCGACGAGCACGTGGTGGCCGTCGCGGGAGATGCCGCCTTCACCTGCGGAGCCACCCTCGAAGCGCTCAACAACATCGCAGCCACCACCAAGCGGTTCATTGTGGTCCTCAACGACAACGAGTGGTCGATTGACAAGAACGTGGGCGCCATTGCGAAGTATTTCAACGCCCTGCAAACCAACAAGGCCTACTCCGGCGTCCGGCACAAAGCGGCGGAATTTGTGGAGTGGATTGGCGGCCAGGGAGTGCGGCGCCTCGCCCACAAGATCGAGCGAAGTGCGAAGAACCTCCTTTTCCCAAACGTCCTCTTCGAAAAGTTCGGAGTGCGTTACTTCGGCCCCATCGACGGGCACAACCTGCACCTCCTCGTCAAGACCTTCGAGTATCTCAAGGAACAGGACGAACCGGTCATCCTCCATATCATCACCGAGAAGGGCCGGGGCTATAAGCCGGCCCTCGACAAGCCCGGGAAGTTCCACGGCCTCGGCCCCTACAATATTGCGGACGGCTCCACCACTTCGGGCGGCTCACCAACTTACTCCGAAGTGTTTGGCCGCTCCGTGACCAACTTCGCCAAGGAGGACGAAAAGATCGTGGCGGTCACCGCCGCCATGCCGGGAGGGACCAAACTCGAGATCTTCAAGGAAGAGATCCCCGAGCGCTACTTCGATGTCGGGATCGCGGAAGGGCACGCCGCCCTCTTCGCCTCCGGCCTCGCTTCCGCAGGTCTCAAGCCGTTTCTCAGCATTTACTCCACCTTCATGCAGCGTGCCTATGACATGATCATTCATGACATTGCGCTGCAGAAGCTTCCGGTCCGCCTCTGCATGGACCGCGGCGGCCTCTCCGGCGACGACGGCCCCACCCACCACGGACTCTTCGACATCGGCTACCTCCGCCACGTCCCGAACATCGTCCACATGCAACCCATCGACGAAGAGGAGTTCGTCGACATGCTCTGGACCATGTCCAACTACGAAGACGGGCCCATCGCGGTGCGATATCCGCGGGGTCCGGGAGTGGGGGCAACGCCCAAGGACCAGCCTGTGCTCCTCGAGATCGGAAAGGGCGAACTCGTGCAGGACGGTCACGACGTCGCACTGATCGGACTTGGCTTCCTCTTCGATCTCGCCGTTGAGGCGAAAGACAGACTGGAAGGGGAGGACCACTCAGTCGCCCTCGTGAATCCGCGCTTCATCAAACCTCTCGACGAAGAACTCATTCTCGATGTCGCGAGGCGTTGCAAGGTGATCTGCACCTTCGAGGACCACGTCCTCAAGAACGGCTTCGGCGCGTCCATCATCGAACTCCTCCACGACGCCGACATCGACACTCCGGTCGAGCGGATCGGCTGGCCCGACCAGTTCGTCGAACACGGAAAGGTGAACATTCTCCGCGAGAAACACGGCATCTCTGCCAACGCCGCAGTGGAAAAGGTCCTCCGGCATCTGCCAAGGCAGGT
>JAYGGC010000242.1:0-7004 GCA_046581525.1 Roseibacillus sp.
GGCCACGGTGGCGCGATGGGTCAAGTGATCGGGACTGCGCTGGTGACGCTCTGCCTGGAAGCGCACTACCGCTACACCCCGCTTTACGGCCTGGGGTGGGAACCGGATGAGAAGGGACCGACGGGAGACAGCAAGGACCTCGCCGATCTGGCGGCCACTCCGCTCTTCCGACATGCCAAGTTCCTCAATGATATGAGCTCGCCCGCCCACGACACCGCGCCAGTGCTGACCGACCACGGTGACTTTCTCTACTTCGCCTCCGAGCGCAAGGGCGGCGAAGGTGGTTCGGATCTCTACCGCACCCGGCTCAAGGGTAGCGACGGGCCGCAAAACCTGGGACCGGAAATCAACAGCGAAGCCAACGAAACCAATCCTGCCGTGCGCAACGCGGGCTTCCATCTTCTCTTCAACTCCGACCGCGATCAAAACGCGAACGGTCTCTACAGCGCGCGGAGCAAGCGCGTGGTGCGGCGCTACGACTATTCGAAGATGCCCGGCTGGAACTGGATCGGAGGCAACATCGGTTGGCTGATCGGTCTCCTGGTGGCCCTGGTCGGTTTCTTCTGGCTTTCGAAGCGCGCCCTCAGGGCTGGAAAGGCAGCCCAAACCCCGCCCGGCCTGCCCGAAGAGGCGCCGCCGGATCCCGCCAACTAGGGCAACCATGTCTCACGAGGAACAACCAACGCCCGAGAATGCGCCCCCCGCCAAGCGCGGGAGGCTGGCGCGTTGGTTTTTTCCGCTCTTCGCCCTCGCGGTCTTGGTGGGCCTTGCATTCGTCCTGTTCAGCAAACTGCGCAACGATGTCTGGGCCTACTTCACGGACG
Organism: Roseibacillus sp.; assembly: GCA_046581525.1. GTDB lineage: Bacteria > Verrucomicrobiota > Verrucomicrobiia > Verrucomicrobiales > Akkermansiaceae > Roseibacillus_B. The sequence continues at coordinate 825 of JAYGGC010000242.1, forward strand.
ACGAGGGAACGCGGGTGGAGGTAGAGGAGGAGAAGACCCGCTTCGTCCTCTGGCAGGATCCCAAGCAGAATCTTTTCAATGAGAACGCCGATCCCGCCGCGCCGGATGATTCTGTGAACCAACCCACCGGCCGCCTGGAGGCCTCCTTCTCCGCCAACGGCACCATGATGGTGCTGGTGCGCTGGGACGAGGAGCGAGCCAACGCGGATCTTTATTCCTCCCGGTGGGACGGTCGGGTGTGGACCCGGCCCGCAGCCATCACACCGCTCAATACCGAGGCCAACGAACGCGGCCCCGCCATTTCGCAGGACGGACGCTACCTCTATTTCAGCTCAAACCGCGCCGGGGGCCACGGCGGATACGACCTCTACGTGGCGCGGTGGACCGGGCAGGAGTGGAGCGGAGCGGAAGCCCTGGGCCCGACCATCAACTCACCGGCGAACGAAACCGGTCCCGCCCTCGCTGCCGACGACTCGCGGCTCTACTTCTCGTCCAATCGAGGCGGCGACACGGCCGACATCTTCGTGTCGCAGCGCCTGGAGCAAGAACCGGCGCCCGAGGAGCCCGTGGCAGAGGAAGGGCCGGATCCCGAGCAGAAGAAGAAAAACAAGAAGGAGAAGGAGTCCATCCCGGAAGCGATCGCGGAACTTCCCCCCGTGCCGGAGTACGCCAAGGCTGAGGCCGTCAGCCACCTTAACTCCAAGGCGGACGACGTGCAGGCCGCCCTGACCAGGCGCGGCGATCACGTCTTCCTGGCCTCCGACCGCGAGAGGAGCAACAAGGCGGGATTCGGTGTATACTTCAGTCGCGTGGTGGATGGGAAAGCACTCCCGCCCGAACGGGTCAATCTCTACATCAAGGAGGGAGACGTGACGGACCCGGCCGTGCGCATGGAGGGATTTGATCTCCTCTTCAGCACCGGAGCGGAGGGAGCAGAAGATGGCTACAAGCTCTACCAGTCGACCACCCGCGAAGTGATCGGCTACACCGATCTCACCCGCTGGGAGCAGTTCAAGGAGCTCATGAAGAACATCGGGTGGTGGGTCCTCCTCGCGCTCGCGGCGCTGCTGGCACTGCTCTACCTGCTCGAATCGTGGCAGGACATCACGAGCCTCTTCCACAAGTGCCTGGCAGGATCAGCCGCTGTTCACCTCGTTATTCTTCTCCTCCTGATGCTCTGGTTGATCGCGCAGGTAGTCGACTCGGGCGGGGAACCGCAGGCTCCCCAGATATCGGTGAGCATCGAAGCGCTGGCCCAGGAGGAACTCGCGATGGAGAGCGAACCCGAACAGGCGCAAATCGCCGAATCAAAGAACCTCGTGATGAGCGAGAAGTTCGACAGCGACTTCAAGATTCCGGTCTTCAAGCCACAGGTGAACACGGTGGTCACGCCCATCATCATGAAGACCTCCGACACCTCGCTCGTGCCCGACGTCCGGCCCTCCAAGGTGAACGAAGCGGAGTCCGAGCAACCGGAGGAAGAGCCCAACCCCGAGTTGGCGGTGCTTACCTCCCTCCCCCAGACCTTCCTCCCGGAGCCCGACAATCCGGAACTGCAGGAACAGGAGCTCACCGACCAGCAGAACGCAGAGAAGCCCGCTGATCCCAGCGAGGACGAGTTCAAACCCATCGAGGCCCTCGAGCAGGTGGAGAACGACCAAGCGCAGGAACGCAAGATCGCCGACACCGCAGTCAAGGATGACACCGAGGCGAAGGACGTCACGCAAGCGGGAGCTGCCGCGCAGGCTGCCGACACAGGAGGAGACTCCATCATTGCTCACCGGGGATTGGAAGCGAAGGGCGCACCTCCGGAGCTGGACGGTGCCGGCGACGCCATCACCAACATGTTGAATCTCACCGGGACCGATCCGCAATCGGATCCCCTCCTGCCAGGTGAACTCGAAACGCCCAACCATGAGCTCGATCCCAAATCGCTCACGAAGCTCATCCAGAAACAGCGTGGCAAGCCGTCACTCGAGACGATCAAGGAGCTCGGCGGTACGGACGCGACCGAGAAGGCGATCGGGGCTGCCCTGGAGTGGCTGGCCCGCAACCAGGAATCCGACGGCCGCTGGGATGTGAAGAAGCACGGAGGGCGTGGCAACTATGACACCGCCGGAGTGGGAAGTGCACTCTTGTGCTTCTACGGCTGGGGCATGCGGCACGACCAGGGTGGAAGATACCAGGACAACGTGAAGCGCGCCCTCGAATGGCTCCTGAAACAACAGAAGGAGAACGGCGATCTGCGCGGCGGGGGCCGGATGTACTGCCACGGAATCGCGAGCATCGCCCTCTGCGAGGCCTACGGCGTGACGAAAGATCCCAAGCTCAAGGAGCCGGCCGAGCGAGCCATCAAGTTGATCCTCGCTTCGCAAAGTCTCTCCAAGGGCGGCTGGCGTTACGACCCCGCCGGGAAGAAGGGACCGAACCAGGACTCCGACCTCTCGGTGACAGGTTGGCAATACATGGCCCTCCACAGCGCCCGGCTGGCGGGGCTCGAAGTTCCGGAGGACAGCTTCGTCCGGGCCCGCCGATACCTCACGGCGGTGAGCAGCGGAAAACAGGGCGGGCTCTATGGCTACCAGGCTGGGTCGGTCAACCCCACCATGGTGGCGACCGGTATGTTCTGCCGCCAGCTTGATCTCGTGCCTCCCACTGATCCCCGCATGCCGGAAGGGGCGGATTACATCGGTCAACGTCAAATGAAGGTCAAGAACCCGGACTTCTACTACGTCTACTATGCCACCCTGGCACTCTACCAACACCAGGGACTGGTCTGGCAGAAGTGGAACGATCGCCTCAAGGAAACCCTGCCCCTCATCCAGAAGAAGAATGGAGCGGAGCGTGGCAGTTGGGATCCCGGAGGCGGGCACGGCGGGACCGGCGGGCGTGTGATCGCCACCACCCTGAGCGTGCTCAGCCTCGAGGTCTACTATCGCCTTCTTCCGATGTACGGCTTCCGCGGGAACGACGCTCTGCCAGCTCCGAAGCAGAAGGTGAAGTAGGTTTGGCAGGCATTGCGGCGCCGCGAACGCCGTCATCCCAGCGGCCGCCGCTGCAAGTCCCTCATCGTGCAGAGATCGGTCTCGACTCCACGGATTTTTCGCGCTCCATCTCGTCGCCCGGCGCTAAACCACTTCGCGGTGAGGTGAAAGTTGTTATTCAGGAAGTTCCGGGTCCCCAACACCATCCCGTCCGCCACGTAGCGCGCCCGGCAGCGGAGCATTTCCCATTCCGTGAGCTTGCCTCCTGAATCCAGGACCTGTTTCACCTGTTTCTCTGAGAACGTGCGCACTCCTCTTTTGCGCGTCCCGCCTTCTTTCTCAGGCTGCGGTGGACGCCCGTCGAGGAAGAGCACTTGCCGATACTCGCGCGCCAGTTCCCCCCAGTTCGCCACTCGCTGGGCGGCCAGCTTCTCGCTGCTGACGGTGCTGAACTTCTCGAACATAACCCGCTGCAGCCCCTCCCGCGCCGACTTTTTTCCTGTCACCGCTTCCCCATAGCCGCACCATCGGTAGTCCTTCGGATCGCGCACCAGTCTTGCGCGTAGCGGGTTCAGGTCGATGTAGGCCGCCACCACTCGGGCCGCGTGGCCATCCTCCACCAGAGTGCTCTTGAAGCGCTCTTCCCACAGCGTCCCCGATCGCGCGTGCTTCCTGTTGAACCACTGTGTGAAGCGCTGCTTGACGATCTTCATGTAGGCCGAGAGATCGTACATCCGACGGAGAAACCTGTCCCGCAGGGCCTCGGCTGCCTCCTCTGCTCCTAGTTCCCGGTAGTGCTCCAGTTCCCAGCGGATCTGTTTGACCTGAGCCCCTGAGTAGAGGCGGCCCAGATGTTGAAGCAACTGCTCGTCGGTCATTCTCTCCGCTGGGCGGGCCGGCACTTCAAGCAATATATGAAAATGGTTCGACATCACCACGAAAGAGAGCACTCGCACTCTGCAGAATCGTTCGTAAAGCCTCATCAGGTGCACGAATTGTTCCTTTTCCTCGCTCATCAGCACCTTCTCCCGATTCACAACCCGCGATATGCAGTGGTAGATGGCGGGCTTCCCCCGCAGCGCCACCAGGGCCTCCGCCCTCAACTCGTCCAATCCCTCAACCTCCAGCGGCAGATCCTCCCGCTGCCAAGGCGCCAAATACCGTGCTCGTCTCATAACGCCGCAATCCCTACCAAACGCGCCAAAAGAAACCAAGCTCTTTCAAATAAAGAACCTGTCCCTTTATTTGATTATTCCCGGAAAGAGAAACGTCGACCTCCCGAGGGGTGCCGCCGTCTCTGTTGGATTGCCTGTGAAAGGGTGTTCCTAGGAACCGGGGATCGTGACCACCACGTCGTCGATATACCAGCCCGAGGCGACGAATGCATCCATGTCGCTCACGAAAATGAATTCCAGCACGATGGACTTTCCAAGCGCGGCTGCCGGCAACTCCGCTGTGAATTCCACCCAACCATTGAGGTTGAATCCGCTAATTTCCGCTTGCACCACTCCCAATTCCGTCACCGTCCCGGGAAGTCCGGAGGCATCAAGGACGCGCAGGACTCCGTGGTCCCCGAAACCGGTGTTGGGATCCACAAAAGGATCCATGTCCACCCATTGTTGGAAAACCACGGTCGCCCCGGTCGCACCGGTGAGATCAATCTCGCCCGGCGGGGTACGCAGCCAGGTGTTGGAACTGAGTCCGTAGTCGGCCGTCAAGTTGGTACCGTAGCAGTTGGTGCCGCTGTTGGCCGCCCCCGGGCCTGTGGCGGCCCCACTCGGGGCGCCCAGTGCCCAAGCCGTATTCATGGCGGTGTCCGCGGCATCAAAGCCGGTGGTCCAACCCGGGTCGGCTCCATCAAAGTTCTCCTCGAAGAGCGTCACTGGCGGCGCGGGAAACTCTTGCACCACGAAGAAGCGCTCCGCATCGGCGGGGAAAGGAAGGGTGAGGGTGTTTCTATCCGGGGTCGCCATGATTTCCCCATTGCCATCGTAGATGGGCCAGTCCACAGGATCTGCGGAGGAGGGATCCGTGACGCTGCGCAGGTTGTAGCGCATGCCGGCCTGGCTCGCCCAATCGATCACAAGGTCGTTTCCGTTCCTCGTGAAATTCACGTCCAGCCTGGTCGGATTGAGCAACTCCGCCACGGTTACCCCGCCGGCAAGACGCTCGACATCCTCCGCGGAGAGCGCGGTCTTCCAGAGCGAAACCTCATCGATCCCGCCCGTCACCCAGTGACTGGGCCCGGCCCGCAGGATGCCACCGATCGAGGTGGTGTTCATGGTCGGCGCGTAGACGTCAATATACGTAAACACGCCGAGATCGGCCACTCCGTCGATGTAAACGATCACGGTCTGAGCAATGGTATCCACCACAACCGCGACATGCCTCCATCCATTGCCATCAAAGGGCTCCACCAGCGACTTATCGTGTCCGCCGTTCGCATTTGCGCTGTTGCGAATATAAATATCGACCGCACCGTTGGAACCACCATTGTGGGTTCCGATGTTGAAGAGTGGAGTATTGGTGGTGGTCGAAGCCTCCGAGAAAAAGCGCAAGTCGTTCTGGCCGGTTCCGGTGGCGTTGATCCAAAGGGAAACGGTGTAGGCGGGATTCTTGGTGATCGGAAGCAAGTCCCCCGCACCGCTGATCCGGGTCAACATCGTCTGCGCCGCATTGGAAAAGGAGAACGCCTTGTCAAATCTGCCGGCAATGAGGTTGGTCCCGTCCAAATTGACCAGGTCGAGATCCTGTCCATTCGCTTGATCGGGAGTGGTCAGGGTGCCGGGACTGCCCTGCACTTCATCGAGCGGCCAGTAGGCGCACAACAAGGCGCTCAGCGACGGAGTGCTGTTTGGATCGGTCGGATTTGAATTGGCATCAAGTTCCAGGGCATCGGAATAGGAATCACCATCGCTATCGGTGTTGGTGGGATCGGTGCCGGTGTCGGTTGCGCTGACGAAGATCCCGGTGTTCGTTTCGGCCGCGTCATCCAGTCCGTCGCCGTCGGTGTCCGGATTGGTGGGGTCGGTCGCTGGCCGGGTGCCGGCGCCCGACAACTCGTCGCCGTCATCGAGGGTATCGCCGTCGCTGTCAGCCTTGGTGGGGTCCAGGTTGGGGAACTGGTCCCTCAGGTTGAACTCTTCGAGATCGGTCAGGGAATCGCCATCCGCGTTCGCCCCGGCGAGACCGGACA
>JAYGGC010000027.1:0-4467 GCA_046581525.1 Roseibacillus sp.
CACGCAGCGCGTCGACCATCTCGGTCGTCACGCCCGGAGCACTGTTGCCAAAGCTGTTTCGGATGTAGGTGAGGACCGCGGCGATCTGTTCGCTGTTTTGGGGAAGGGCCACCATGCCGGTCGGGAGCATGTCGGTCCCGACGAGATACTGGCGCCCCGCGACCTTGATGTCGCCCTTGAGACCGCGCAGCTGAATCCTGATCAGGTTCTCCACCGGGCCATTCACCCACTCGGACCTGGCCAGTGGGGGACCACCCGTGCCGGCAATTCCCTGGCCCTTGTCGCCATGGCAGGCGACGCAGATGATGTAACCGGTCTGCCCCGCCTCCATCATGGCGGGGTCGAGGTCATGGGGTGGTTCCGGGATTGCAACAGGAGCCGGTCTGGGCACGGAAGGAGTCACCCGGGGCGCGGGAGTGGGAGGAGTGGGCACCGGCTCGGGGGTGGGGTCCTTCTCCGGCGTCTTGAGGCGGGCGGGATCGAGGATCTGCACTTCACGTTTGGGCGGGGCCGGGGGCGCTCCTTCCTTCAGGGTGCCGAGCCAGGACACCAGATCGCGGAGCTCGCGCTTGGTGAGGACCGCGCCCATGGGAGGAGCCATCGCGGAGATCGGCTTGGTGCGCTTCTCAATATCGGTTTTCTTCACCCGCCAGAGATCCTTGCCTTCCAAGAGATCCACCGTCTCTTCCGTTTCCGCTACGAGGATGCCCGATTTGGAAGTGCCGTTCTTGAAGGAGATCGAAATGATCCCGAACCCGGGCGCGACGACCGCATTGGGAACGATGAGGGACTCAAGAAAGTAGTTCGCGTCATGGCGCACGCCAATTCCGGCGAGATTGGGACCAGCTTCCCCGCCTTCGGAATGCCCATCGTCGATGCGATGACAACGCAGGCACTGGGCGGCCGGGTGAGTGTGAAAAATCTCGTAGCCGCGCTTCGGATTCCCGCCCACGAGCGAGATGCGGAAGGCGGCCAGGGGATCACTGACCGGGAGGGTAGCATAGTAATCGCCGAGCGCGTTCTGCACGGATTCCTCCTCGCGCCCCCCGGCGGCTTCCACCACTTCGAGGGCGACCGAAGTGCTCAGCTTGCCTGCAATGAGATCCCGCACACCCTGTTCGACAAGGGTCGCAGCACCCTCGCCGGGAAGGCCTGCCAACACGCGCCAGGCGCGCTGGGCGCGACTCTTGTCCTGGGAGGTAAGCGCTTCCTTGACGGGATCGAGGGCGGCCGCAGGAAACTTCTCAGCGAGGAGTTCCAGAGCGCGGGCAGCGAAGGCGGCGTCGGCATCTTCGGCAAACTCCGCCAAGGTCTTCTGGAAATTCTCCGGATTGCGTTTCACGAGCAACTCAAGGGTCCGGCTCCGCGCGAGGGAGCCGAGGTCCTTCACCCCGAGGAGGAGAAGCAGGCCGGCCTCATCGAGGCTCTTGGCCGAAAGATTGTACTGCGTGACGAGGGCGATGGCGGCGGCCAGGACCTCACCCTTCAAGCTGAGAAGAGGAATGATCTCGGTCTCGAGGGTGCTCTTGATCTCACCCAGGTTGCGAGGCTCGAGGGGGGCATAGCGCCCGAGTGATTGATCGACCACCGGAGGGTTGGTCCAGACCGAGAGGAGGCGCAGGGCTTCCAGCCGTTCGTGCTCGTTGAGCGCCTCATTGGCAGCGGCGCGCATGAGACGCCCGGCATTTTCAGCACCACCCACTCGGAATGCGCTGTGAAGAAGACGACGCAGCATCATGCGCGAGAGGGGACGGCCTTGTTGACCGGGAGCGTATTCATCGAGGAGGGCTGCCACGGCGAGTCGGGCGCGCTCGACGGGAACGTCATGCACCGCGCGAATCGCTTCGTCGGAAATGTGGGCGTGCTCCTTGTCGAAGAAGAAGTGTAGCAGTGAGGGTGAGTGGAGGCGGCGCAAGGCGAGCACGGCCGCGAGACGGATCGAAGGGTTCGGGTGGGAGCGGAGGTTTGCAATCTGGCGTTCAGTGCCCGCGCCGAGGAGGCACATCACCCCCGCATGACGCAGGTAGGGATCGCGGTCGGCGTTTTCGGCGAGGAGGACCAGGGTCGGATTGAAGGCCTGGGCGGAGCGCAAGCGGGTCAGCGAGATCGCCGCGAAGGACTTCACCCGCGCAGACTGATCCTGGAGTGAATTGATGAGGCGGCCATGATCCTTGAGCGGTGCTTCACCAAGCGCCCGAGCGGCCTGGGCGCGAATCTCCGACTCCCCGTGACCAAGAAGCTCCACCAGTTGCTCGGTGGAGGCTTCGGAGCGGTCCTTGCGTGCTTTCATCCAGAGACCCCACACGCCGTGCAGACACAATCTCCGGCTCTCGGTTTGCCTCGTCGCATTGATGAAGAACGGAACGGCTTCGGGACGATCGGCGAGGGCAATCTGCGCGCGGAGCCTCACCCGATGGTCGGCATGCGACATGAGATCGTAGAGTTGCTGGGCGGTGCGTTTGCGGAAGCCCTCCCGAAAGAGCGCGGAAACCTCCCTGGTCTCTTCACTGCTCACCGATTCCGCCGAGGAGAGGGTGTAGACCCGTCCGGCGGAATGTGACTCCCAGCCACTCACGAAGTCGGTGACGTAGAGCCGTCCGTCGTAGCCGAACTCGACATCGGTGACTGCCGCGCCCCAGTTGAACCGTCGCGGATTGACCATCTTCATGGAGGCTCCGTCGGGCTCGATCCCGAAGGCCCAGATTCCCGAGGACGCTGCTCCGCCGCGGTAGTCGCACACCAGGAAGCTGTCCACGCAGTTGTGGGAGAAGCCTGTGCCCGGGTGGTAGGTCAGTCCCGAGGGGCCGGAAGTGAGGGTGTCGATGGGGGGGAGGAGAAAGGCGGGCTGGCCCTCGTGGTGCCTGTCCCACTGCCGCTCCTGCATCCACTGGTTGATGGGGCGCTTCTCGTAGCCCACTTCGCGGTGGAAGGTGTGCAGGTTCTGGTGGTCGGTGCGCCATCCGGAGTCGGCGCCATCGACGATGTAGACCACGCGGGCCTTGTCTCCCTGGTCGGAGTTGTTGTCGACGCTGATGCAGTTTCCCCACTGGTCGAAGGCGATCTCCTTCGGGTTGCGCAGTCCGGCGTGGACCACCTCGAAGTTGCTGCCATCGGGATCGAAGCGAAAGACGGCTCCTTGGTCGGTGTAGGCCAGGCGGAGGCCCTCGGCGGTGGTGACATTCATGGCCCGGTCACCGATGGAGCCGTAGAGGCGCCCGTCTGGGCCGAGGGCGAAGCCGTTCATGTCGTGCCCGGAGAGGGAGACCCGCGTGCCGAATCCCGTGACGAGCTTCTTGCGTTCGTCGGCCACGCCGTCGTCGTCGGTGTCACGCAGCATCCAGAGATTGGGAATGCAGGCGAAGTAAACCTGGCCTTCATAGGAATAGACCCCGGCCCCGGTGCCATCCAGGAGATCATTGAATCCCTCCGCGAACACCTTGGATACGTCCGCGACTCCGTCCTGGTCGGTGTCGATGAGGAGGCGGATCTTTTCCGACTTGGTCTTCATGTCGGCAACCGGGAATTTCTTGTCCCACTTCTCATGCATCTTGCGGCGGTCGTCGATGGTGAGTGCGGCGATGTCGTCGGTGTGCCAGTAGCGGTGATGGCGATTGTCGGGAATGCCGTAGCGGAAGCGGTGGGTCTCGGTCACCAGCAGGCGTCCCTGCTCATCGATGCAGAGCGCAGTGGGCGAATAGACCTGGTGATCCTGGAAGGTGGCGAAGACCTTGAGTTCCACGCCCGCGGGAAGGGTGACTCCTGGAATGACCTCGGTGCTCACCAGCCCGGGATCGAACGGTTTGCCATCCCTGGTGGAGTTCGGGAACTTGGTGTTGGGATAGTCGGTGAAAACGAGGTGGTCGGCCATGATGTAGCCGCTGGCTTCGATCCGGCTGTCGAGGAGGCGCAGACGAGCCTCCTGGCCGATCAAGTCGCGGACGTCCCAGGTGCGGGGACGGAGGAGATTGTCGTCCTGGCCGACCTCCTCGTGGACCACCTTGTCGCCCACCACAAGTTGGACCGCGGTCTGTCCCGCGGCGCTGCCTCCACCCACGAGGAAGCTGATGTAGGGCAGTTCGATCGTGAACGGGGGAGAGGTGAGCGAGCCCGTTCCGGCATCGCCTTGCGCGAAGGAACTGGCGAAGGACTCCCCGGCATAGCCCTGGACCTTGCCCGCGAGCTCGCCATGGCCGCCCGCAGTGGGGGCTTTTCCGAAGGCGGTGCCCGTCTCCTCCCAGGTTCCGAAGCCATCGCCCTCGAAGGGCTCAAAGACCTTGTCGGAGTCCTGGGCAGTGACAGGAATGGTGAGCGCGACGAGAAGAAAGCGGAGATTGTGCATCGGCGGCGCGACGCTAGCAGCTCGACGGGACGCAGCAAGGGTGAGTCCCGCTTTTATGGCGGGTGGAGCCGGACTGCTGTGGGAATGCTGAAGGTCACGAACTCCCAAAATAATACGGCATTTCGGAG